>DAHVAR010000159.1 GCA_027314515.1 Actinomycetota bacterium | reverse complement strand
AACGCCACTGCAGCTCATCCAGGTGAGGCCGTACCTCAGCCAGCATCCCCGCGAACCTGTCCTCATCCACCATCAGCTGTCCCATACCACAACGGTAGCCAGCCGTCCCAGACAAACCTGCCTAATTCAGCGGAGAGCCCTAACTCTCAGTCAGGTGTCCTCTGGGCATGGCCCGCCACGCGTGGACAGGCGAGTTCACGCAGTGACCGGTACCGCGCTGGCGGCGCCTGACCAGCAGCGGACGATGTCGCGCATGGACAGCAGGCCCGCCACCTCGTTGTCCTCGAGCACGATGAGGTGCCGGAAGTTGCCTTTCGTCATGGCTGACGCCGCCTGTTCCAGCGTCCAGTGCGGCGAGGCGAACACCACATCCGACGTCCGGTGGTCACCGACCAGCTCGGCGTCCGGGTCTTGGCCCGCGGCCACCGAGTCGAGAACGTCGCGCTCGGTCAGTATCCCGATCACGGGCTGGGAGTGGTCGACGACCACCGCCGCACCCACGTGGTGAGCCGACATCCGCTGTGCCGCCTCGCGAAGCGTGTGGGCCGGCCCGACGCTGACTACAACCCTGGTCATCCCGTCCCTTACCTTCATGCTGCTTGCTCCTCTCGCGTGCACCGCGCCGAACTGCACCGGAGCGAGATAGTGGCCGTCATTGGCCCCGCGACACTGCCGCAGCGAACCGCCCGGCCTGCTTGTGCGCTTGTGATTACCGGTGTTGTCCAGCATCCGCCGGATTCACGCCGAGAGCAAGCCCCTAGTCGACGGCGGCCAGCAGGCTGAGGACTTCGGCGTGCAGCAGGCCGTTGGTGCAGACGGCACTGCCGCCGTCAGGCCGCGCGACGCCGCCGAGGTCGGTGAAGGCGCCGCCCGCCTCCTGGACGATGACCTGAAGTGCGGCCAGATCCCACAGATTGACGCTGGCCTCGGCCGAGATGTCGACCGCGCCCTCAGCCACGAGCATGTGCGACCAGAAATCCCCGTATGCGCGGGTACGCCATACTTTCCGGCTCAGGCTGAGAAACTCGCTCAGCCGTCCGTCCTCCTCCCACGTCGAGAGGCCGGAGTACGACAGCGACGCGTCAGACAGGCTGGAAACCCGCGAAACGCGGCACGGCGACGCTTTCGTCATGCTCTTGCCAGTCCAGGCGCCGCCGTCCCGTGCGGCCCACCACCGGCGGCCGAGTGCGGGCGCGCTGACCACCCCGACGACCACCTCGCTCGCGTCCATCAGGCCGATCAGCGTGGCCCATACCGGCACGCCGCGGACGTAGTTCTTAGTCCCGTCAATCGGGTCGATTACCCAGCAGCGGTGGCTGGATCCGGTCCGGCCGAACTCCTCGCCGAGCATCGCGTCCCGCGGCCGGGCGCGGCTGAGAACGTTGCGCAGGGATTCCTCTACGGCAAGGTCGGCGTCGCTCACCGGAGTCAGGTCCGGCTTCGCGTCGACTCGCAAGTCCAGCGCCCGGAACCGGCGCATGGTGATGTCGTCCGCCGCGTCCGCCAGGACGTGCGCGAACCCGAGGTCGCCGTCAAAACCTGCCATCCCGCGCAACGCTAGCGGTAACAGCGCCGTGGTTGTCACGCCGGGCCTCAGATCAGGGCGCGTTTCTCGGCAGGCCGCCGCGGAAGGGCAAGTTCAAAGGTATTTTGCCCGGAACGGGCTGGTTCGCCGCCCATCGCATCCGGCCGTTCGCCGAGTCCGGCGGACTCTTCCGCTCACTGGCCCGGGCCCGGCGCGGTGTCGGAGGGTGCGTCGAGCCCCTCACGGCTGCGCAGCAGGCGCCGCAGTGAGTCCAGCCGCGCGAACTCGGCCGGGCCGCCGTGCTCGGCAACCCACTCGTCGAGGCCACAGCCCGCATCGAGGTGACTGCAACCAGGCGGGCACCCGGCGATCGCGTCGGCGAACTCCCCGAACGCGGACACCACCTTGTCGGCCGCGATATGGCCAAGACCGAAGCTGCGCAGGCCGGGCGTGTCGATGATCCAGCCGCCGCCGGGCAGCTGCAACGCGACAGCTGACGATGAGGTGTGCCGCCCGCGGCCGGTGACCGGGCTAACCGGCCCGACAGCCCGGCCGGCATCCGGGAGCAGCGCGTTGACCAGGGTCGACTTGCCCACACCCGAGTGCCCGACGAGCACGCTGATCCGGTTGGCCAGCAGCGTGCGCAACTGGTCGAGCTGGCTCTCGAACGGCCGGCTCAGCGAGATCCAGCGGATGCCGAGCGGTTCATAGCTGTCGACGAGCTCGTCCGGATCGCCCAGGTCGGCCTTGGTCAGGCAGAGCAGCGGCTCGAGCCCGGCATCGAAGGCGGCCACCAGGAAGCGGTCGATCAGCCGGGGGCGGGGGACCGGGTCCGCCAGCGCGGTCACGATGACGAGCTGGTCCGCGTTGGCGACGATGACCCGCTCGGTCGGATCGTCGTCCTCGGCGGACCTCCGCAACACCGAGGTGCGCGGCCGGATGCGCACCACCCTGGCCAGCGTGTCGGGACGGCCGGAGACTTCGCCGGCCAGGCTGACCCGGTCGCCGACGACGATGCTCCCGCGGCCGAGTTCCCTGGCCTTCATGGCGGTGACCGCCTGCCCGTCCATCCAGCAGCGGTACCGGCCGCGGTCGACTCCGATGACGAACGCGTCCACCGCGTTCTCGTGGGCCGGGCGCCTGCGGGTGCGCGGCCGCGAACCCTTACCAGGCCGGACCCTTACATCGTCTTCGTCCAGCCGGGAGTGGCTAGGGGCCGGGCTCAGTTTGCCTGCCCCAGCATCTGCTGCCCCAGCATCTGCTGCCACAGCGTCAGGAAAGCGGGGAACGTCTTGGCCACGGTAATTGCGTTGCGCACCCGCAAGCCGGGTACCGCGAGCCCGAGCACTGCGGCCGCCATCACCATCCGGTGATCGTCGTGGCTGTCGAACGGCCGCGGTCCGGCGCGCAGCGGCCTCGGCGTCACCCGCAGCCCGTCGGGCAGCTCGGTGACGTGCCCGCCAAGTTCGCCGATCTCGCCGGCGAGCACCGCCAGCCGGTCGCTCTCGTGCAACCGCATGTGCCCGATGCCGGTGAACTCCGACGGGCCGTCAGCGAGCGCGGCGAGCGCGGTCAGCACGGGCGCGACCTCGTTGATGTCCCGCAGGTCGGCAGTGATGCCGCGGATCCGGCCAGTGCCGGCGACCCGCAGGCCGCCGGGAGTGGCCTGGCAGGCCGCGCCCATCCGCTGCAAGACGGCCAGGATCTGGTCAGCCGCCTGCAGGCTGACGGCCGGCCAGCCGGGAATAGTGATCGTCCCGCCGGTCACCAGTGCGCTGGCCAGGAACGGGACCGCGTTGGACAGGTCGGGCTCGACCATGATCGTGCCGGGGCGAAGCCGGCCGGGCCGCACTCGCCAGGAATCCGGCAGCTGCCCGCCCGAGCCGGAGCTGTTGCTACCGGAACTGGCGCGGCCGGAACTCCGCGATTCCACCTCGGCGCCGGCGGCCGTCAGCATGGCCGCGGTCATGGCGATATGCGGCGCGGATGGCACCCGCGAGCCTTCATGGGTGATCTGGATTCCCAGTTCGTACCGTGGCGCTGCCAGCATCAGTCCGGAGACCAGCTGAGATGACGACGAGGCGTCAAGCGTCACCGGGCCGCCGCGGACCCCGCCGCGACCGCGCACCACGAAAGGCACCGTGCCCCGCCCGCCGTCGTTGACCTCCACTCCGGCTTGACGCAGGCCGGCCAGCAACTGGCCGACCGGCCGCTGTGCGGCCCTGGGATCGCCGCTGAACTCCACGTCGCCGGTAGCGAGTGCCGCAGCCGGCGGCACGAACCGCAGCACCGTTCCGGCGTTGCCGACATCGACACGGCTGGCGCCCGGCGCCCGGCCCGGCGTGACGGTCCACGACGGCTGAGCCGGGCTGGCCGGCGACGCCGAGCCGGCGGGCTTGCCGGTGTCGTGCGGCGGCACCTCCCCGACCGGCCGGCCCCGGTCAGATCCGCTGGCCGGAAGCTGCCCGTTCCCGGTCCGGGTACTGCCGGAGTCCGCCACGGATGCGCCGAGCGCGATCACCGCCCTGGCCATCAGGTCGGTGTCGCGTGCCCGCAGGGGCCCCACGATGGCAGTTGGACCGTCCGCCAGGGCGGCCAGGATGAGCGCCCTGTTGGTGATGGACTTCGAGCCGGGCAGCCGGATGCTGGCGTGCACTGCCGTCGTGGCGGCTGGCGCTCGCCAGTCGGCGTCGCTGTGCCCGGTAGCCTGCATGTCCTAAGAGATTACTGCCTCGGTAACCATCTAGACGTGCCTGGCCGTGCGGAGCGACAATCAGACACCGCGGCCATGCGGTCCGGGACGCGCCGCCTTCTCGCGGCCGGGAAGCATGCGGATATCTAGGCAAGGTTTGGCATAGCCGGATCTGGGTTATGAACTGCCGGATTCGGTACTCCGGGACGGGCCGGCTGGCCGGGCAGTCAGGGTGAGGTTATGTGCGGTCGGTACGCCTCGGCGCGAAAGCGCATCGAGCTCCTTGAGGAGTTCGGCGTGCAGCGCGACCAGGTTGCCGAGCCGCTGAAGCCGGATTACAACGTGGCGCCGACGAAGCCCGTGTACACGGTCGTCGCCCGGGCTGCGCGGCCATCGGATCGCGGGGATGGCGGGGCTGACCGGCCCGCCGACACGGGAGCCGCGGAGCGCGAGTTGCGGGTGATGCGCTGGGGCCTCGTGCCGTTCTGGGCGAAGGACGTCAAGATCGGCAGCCGGATGATCAATGCCAGGGCCGAGACCGTGGCCGAGAAACCGGCGTTCCGGCGAGCTTTCGCCAAGCGCCGTTGCCTCGTGCCTGCCGACGGCTATTACGAGTGGCAGCAGCTGCCTGGCGCGGCGAAGCAGCCGATGTATATCAGCCGGGCGGATGGCCGGTCGCTAGCTTTCGCCGGGCTCTATGAACTGTGGCGAGACCCCGCGGTGGTCGCCGATGACGACGAGGCGCGGCTGTGGACGACCACGATCATCACCACGAGCGCGCCGGACGAGCTTGGCATGATCCACGACCGGATGCCGATGATCATCGATCCGGGCGGCTGGGCCGACTGGCTCGACCCGGCAAACGACGATGTTGCCGACCTGAAAGCATTGCTGACCCCCGCCATGGTCGGGGACCTCACCGCGTGGCCGGTCTCGGCCGCGGTCAACTCGGTCCGCAACAACGGCCCTGAGCTGATCAAGCCGGTATCGGTAGACAAGGCCGGGACGTTAGCGGCGGCCGCGGCGGGCGCCCGGCGCCCGGCCGCGGCGGCGCGGGCGGCTCGTGCTTTCGCTGAGGACGGCACTGGAGCGCTGTTCTAGGCCAGTTGGCGGGCCAGGCAGCGCGGTTGCTTCCCAGATGGTGCTGCCGCCTAGGTTCAGAAGGAGGCGGGATCGCATGGATCTCATCGCAGCGCGGCATCGACTTGAGGAGATTCGCGGCGAGCTAGAGCGGTCGATCACGGTGCTCAACGGCAACGGCGAGCAGCAGGCGTGGTCCGGTGATTATCCCCGGGATCCGGCCGACGCGGGCGCGAACCTGTCCGAGAGCGATCGGACCGAGGCGGTGCTCGCGGTTGCCAGGAGGCAGCGTTCCGACGTGCTCGATGCACTGCAGCGGATCGATCTGGGCACCTACGGAACGTGCGTTGATTGCGGCGGGCTGGTCCCGGAGGGCAGGCTGGAAGCCAAGCCCGAAGCCGCCAGGTGCGTGGCATGCCAGGGCAAGCTGGACCGGATGCGCCGGTAGGCCGGCGCCGGCCGGACCTGATGCGCCGGCCGGCCGTCGGCTGGCGGAATGAAGACGACAGGCTTCGCGTTCCATCGATCGTGTCTCTTGCCAGCTGTCAGACGCGGCCAGATCCGTCGAGGGCAGTCGCCCGCGATGTGAAGACCGTCGGCGTTGTATCCTCCCGGCGAGGCGGTTCGCAGGCTAATCGGCTGCAGCCAGCGATTCCGGAAGGGGTGGGTCCGGTCCCCGAGACACTTGAGCAGCGCAGCGAGCGGTTCGAGCGTGACGTGCTGCCGTACCTCGACCAGCTGTATGCGGCCGGGATGCGGATGACACGCAATCCGGCCGACGCCGAGGACTTGGTGCAGGAGACGTTCGCCAAGGCTTATGCGTCGTTTCACCAGTTTCAAGCTGGTACGAACCTGAAGGCCTGGCTGTTCAGGATCATGACGAACACCTTCATCAACAGCTACCGGAAGCGCCAGCGGGAGCCGCAGCGTTCGGGTACCGAAGAGATCGAGGACTGGCAGCTCGCCAGGGCCGCATCCCATACCTCGTCGGGCCTGAAGTCCGCGGAGACCGAAGCGCTCGAGCGGCTGCCGGACTCCGACATCAAGGCTGCCCTGCAGGCGCTGCCGGAAGACTTCCGGCTGGCCGTGTACCTCGCCGACGTCGAGGGGTTTGCGTACAAGGAGATCGCCGAGATCATGGGCACTCCGATCGGGACGGTCATGTCGCGACTGCATCGCGGCCGCCGGCAGCTCAGGGACCTGCTGCAGGACTACGCCGCAGACCAGGGCATGCTGGCAACCACGCCCGCCGTCCCGGCCGCGGCACCATCCGATGGCGAAGCGTCACGGAAGGACTCGCAATGAGCTGCGGGAAGCCGCACGAGGTACCGTGCACCGAGGTACTCGCGATGGTGTACTCCTACATCGACGGCGAGATGGAGGACAGCGGCTGCGCCGACATCCGCATGCACCTCGACGAGTGCGGGCCGTGCCTGCGCGAGTACGGCCTGGAGGAACTCGTCAAGCGGCTGGTGCACAACTGCTGCGGGCGGGAGGCGGTGCCCGGTGAGCTGCGCACCAAAGTGCTGGCACGGATCGCGGCCGTCCGGGCGGAGATCGAGCAGACCGAGGTCCTGGCCGAGTAGGTCCTGGCCGAGTAAGTCCGGGCCGGGCTATTCTCCCGCTTGCGCAGCGGCCGGCTGCCGTGACGCCGTGGAGTCCGCTGACTACTGTTAAGCCTCGTTGTCGCCGAGTCCGTGCCATGATCGCGCCTCCCGCGTTACTCTAAGTGCCGACGCCAGTCGGATACGCCGGCCGACGGCGAAGAGCGCGGCGCCCGATACCAGGCTTGTCCTGGCAGCGGCGGCACGGCCGCAACGAGGGGGTCACGACATGGTCTCCCGGGCCGCATGGCTGTACATCGGCCTGGTCGTGAGCGTCGCGGCAGTCCTCGTGGCCGCCTTCGCCAAGCGATCGATGATCTTGGCGCAGCACTCGGCTCACCCTGCTCATTACCCGCAGCCACTGATCACCCTGATCGCGCTGCAAGCCCTGTTCCTGGTCTGCGACTCGGGCAAGGCTCCGCTGACGGCACGCCAGACGAAATGGTCGCCGAGCTCGTCGGCCACTCTCGCGGCCGTGGTGCTGCTCGGGCCGGTGGCCGCTGCGTTCGTCGGAGCGGCCGCGGTGCTGAGCGCGCAGCGTCCGTTGCGGCTCGCCGAACGGCTGTTCAACGGCGCGATGTACGCGATCTCGGGCCTTGCCGCCGGCGAGGCGTATCTGGCCTGCAATGGCATAGTAGGGCTGCCGCGTACGGGTCATTTCAAGGCCATCCTGCTGGCGTTCGCAGCCGCTGCCACCGTGCACGTGATCGCCAACCACGGGATGATCTGGGGCGTCAACCGGCTCAACCGGGCGAGCGGCGCATGGCGCCGGGAGGGCCTGGAGTCCAGCCTGACGCTGCTGCTGGCCTCCGATCTCGGCTACGCCAGCCTGGGGATGGTGATTGCCTCCCTCTGGGAAATCATGAGCTGGTTCGCCGCGGTGCTGGTGCTGGTGCCGCTGTTCATCGCCCGCTGGGCCATGGGCCAGTTCACTGAGCAGCAGCGTGCTTACGCGGCCACGATGAACGCGTTCTGCCAGGCAGTAGAGACCAAGGACTACTACACGCGCGGCCACGGCGACCGCGTTTCCCGTGGTGCTGTCATGATCGCCAGGCAGATCCGGATGAGCGCCGACCGCACCGAGGCCATCAGGTTCGCTGGCATGCTGCATGACGTCGGCAAACTCGGTGTGCCGACGCAGGTCCTGCAGAAGACCGGCCCGCTCTCCGAGGACGAGTTCGCCGCGATCCAGCTGCACCCGATGCGCGGCCTGGAAATCGTCAGGGAGATCGGCTTCCTGTTCGAGGCGCTGAACGGCATCATGCACCACCACGAGAGGATCGACGGCCGTGGTTACCCGATGGGGCTAGCCGGGCATGAAATCCCGGAGTTCGCCCGCATTATCGCGGTCGCTGACGCCTTCGACTCGATGACCACGACCCGCTCCTACCGCGAGGCCAAGAGCATCGAGTTCGCGCTGAGCGAGCTGCGCAGCGGAGCGGGCACGCAGTTCGACCCGGTGGTCGTGGAGGCATTCATCGCAGCGATCGAGCAGGAGCAGTGGCAGCTGCCTGAGCCTGCGGGAGAGCCTGCCGACCTGACTACCGTGACCGTGAAGGATCATGACGACCCGACAGCGCCGCTGCGGGTGGTGGAGCCATGACCGGCGGAACGATTGTCCGGCGCAGCCCGCCGGACCGGGTGGCCTACTGGCAGGCGCTGGACTCTGGCCGGATCCTGCTGATGGCGGCCGCGACGATGCTGCTGATCGCGGCATTCGCCGGCGTCGTGGCCCTGCATCCGCATGTCAACTGGCGGGCAGCCCTGGCGTTCGGCGGCTTCATCGCGGTCGGCGAGCTGCTCAGGCTCGCTCTGCCCGGCGGGCGTGAGGCGGCGCCGATCGCGATGGTCGGCGCGATGGCTTACGCCATGTCGCTAGCACTGCCCAGGCAAGGGCACGTGCGGTACGACGCGCTGCTGGTCATCGCGGTCTGCGCGGTCGCCATGAGCGTCGGCGCGCTGCCGCACATCGCGGCGGGCCGGCCTGCCGGACTGACCGGCATGTGCACCCGGCTGGTCGCCGTGTCCTGCGTAGCGTTCATCTTCCGGCCGATCGTCTCGAAGGACTTCGTCAAAGAGCCGTGGTGGGTCGTATTCGCGGTCATCGCGCTGGTCTACTGTTTCGGCTGGCTGACCGAGACGCTGATAGGTGCGCTGATCCGGGCCGATGACGTTGGCGCCAGGTTCTCGGTGGCCGTGCGCGACGAGATGCGGCTGCAGTGGCCGCTCGGCCTGGCCGTCGGCGCGTCGGTCATCATCGCGATCTTCGGCACCAAGGTGATGGGCATCAGGGAGCTAGCGGTGTTCATCGGACCGCTGCTGGTGACCCAGATCGCCTTCCGCCGCTACGCCGGCATCCGCGCCACTTACCTGCAGACGGTCCGGTCGCTGGCCAGGGTCACTGAAGTAGCCGGGTACGTGGAAGCCGGCCATTCCCGCCGTGTCAGCAGGCTCGCGATAGCCATCGGCCGCGGGCTCGGCCTAGCCGAGCCGGAGTTGCTCGCGCTGGAGTACGCGGCGCTCATGCACGACATCGGCCAGCTCTCGCTGCGCGACCCGATACCCGGCGGGGCGACGCTGCTGGTGTCGCCGGCCGACCAGGAACGCATCGCTGAGCTGGGTGCTGAAATCATCCGCGAGGCTGGCGTGCTGGACGACGTAGCAGACTTGGTCCGCTGGCAAAGCCGGCCGGCCCGTGGCCAGGATCCGGCTCCGCCGCTTGGCAGCATGATCATCAAAGCGGCCAACGCCTTCGATGACATGGTTGGCAGCTCGACCGACCGGAACAGGTCGGCCGCGGCTCTCGACCGGATGCGCCGTGATCCGGTCGAGTACGACGCCGGAGTGGTAGCCGTACTGGCGGAGGTGGCGGGGCGAAGGGTGCCGTCCCGCCTGTAGGCTGCCCAGCGTGCTTGACTCGGTCCTAGTCGCCAATCGCGGTGAAATCGCCCGGCGAGTCATTGCCACCGCCCGCAGGCTGGGTATCCGCTCGGTGGCCGTCTACTCCGAGGCCGACGCCGACCTGCCGTACGCGGCGGAGGCAGACGAGGCCGTCCTGATCGGTCCTGCGCAGCCTGCCGCTAGCTACCTCAACGGCCCTGCTCTGCTTGCGGCCGCGAAGCGGACCGGAGCCACGGCGATCCACCCCGGGTATGGGTTCCTGGCTGAGAACGCGGCATTCGCCGCCAGCGTGCTGGAAGCCGGGCTCACCTGGATCGGCCCGTCGCCTGAGTCGATCGCGCAGATGGGCGACAAGATCAACGCGCGGAACCTGATGGAACGGGCGGGTGTGCCGGTGTCGGCCGGCACGAGGGAACCGGTAGCGGATGCCGCCGCCGCGCTGGTGGCGGCAAGGGAGATCGGCTACCCGGTAATGATCAAGGCATCTGCGGGCGGCGGCGGCATCGGGATGAGCGCGGCTGCCGGCCCTGAGGAGCTCGCGGCGGGCTTCGAGACCGCCAGGTCGCGAGCCGAGCGGTTCTTCGGCAACCCTGGCATCCTGCTGGAGCGTTACGTCGAGCGCGCCCGGCACGTCGAGGTGCAGATACTCGGCCTCGCCGACGGACGCGTGGTGGCGCTCGGGGAGCGCGACTGCTCGGTCCAACGACGGCATCAGAAGGTGGCCGAGGAAACCCCGTCGCCGGGTATCACCCCGCAGTTGCGGGCCCGGATGCTGGTCGCCGCAGTGCAGGCGGGCCAGACCGTGAATTACCTGGGCGCCGGCACGGCCGAGTTCCTCGTCGACGTTGCGGCCGGAGACTTCGTGTTCCTGGAGATGAACACGCGGCTGCAGGTTGAGCACCCGGTGACCGAGCTGGTGACTGGCATCGACCTGGTCGAGCAGCAGTTCCGCATCGCGGCCGGCGAGGACATCAGCTTCCTGCCCGCCGACCTGACCTGCCGCGGGCACGCTCTGGAGCTCCGGATCTACGCCGAGGACAGCAAGCGCTTCCTGCCCAGTCCCGGAACGATCACGCAATGGCGCGAGCCGGCCGGGCCTGGCGTGCGCGTGGACGCCGGGTACGCCGCAGGCAACAAGGTGACCCCGTTCTACGATCCGCTGCTGGCCAAGCTCTGCGTTCACGGCGCGGACCGGGCAGAGGCGCTCGACCGGGGCAGGGCTGCCGTAGCCGCATTCGGTATCGGCGGGCTCAAGACCAACCTGGAGTTCCACGCAGACCTGCTGGCCTCGGCGGAGTTCTCCTCCGGCGACTACGACACCGGGCTGGTGAGCCGACTGCGCGGGTGACACCGGGCGAGCAGCGATGATGGGTACCTGAAACCGGCTGGCCGCGGCTGACAGCGAGGAGGGCACATGAGCGAGGTTCGCGCGGAGATGGTGGCGAACGTCTGGAAGGTCGTGGCGGCCGAGGGAGACGCGGTCGCCGACGGTGACACCCTGGTGATCCTGGAGTCGATGAAGATGGAGATTCCGATTCTGGCCGAGGGCTCCGGCACGCTGACGAAGCTGGCGGTAGCCGAAGGTGACATCGTCCAGGAGGGCGATCTGATCGCCCTCATCGAGTAAGTTCCGCTCGTCCCCGGCGGACTGCCCTCGCAGCGACCTCAGACGCCGGACGTCGTGCGCGGGTATGCGTCCCCGGCGTCGGTGACGACGTTGACCAGGTATGGAATCCCGGAGTCGAATGCACGGCGAAGCGCCGGGCCGATCTGGTCCGGCTCGGTGACCAGCTCGCCGCCACCGCCAAGCGCGGTGACGACCTGGTCGTAACGGCAGCCAGGCTGCAGGTCGGCCGCCACATCGTAGCCGTAGAGCGCTTGCATGGGGTGCTTCTCCAGCCCCCAGATGCCGTTATTGCCGCAGATCATCACGACCGGCAGGCCATGGCGGACCAGGGTGTCCGCATCCATCAGGGAAAACCCGGCCGCACCGTCGCCGAGCAGCAGCACAACCTGGGCGGCTGGCCGTGCCAGTCGCGCCGCGATGGCGTAGCCGAGACCAGTCCCGAGACAGCCATAGGGACCCGGATCCAGCCAGCCGCCCGGCTGCTGCGGCTCGACGTACTTGCCGGCATAGCTGACGAAGTCGCCGCCGTCGCCGATGACCACGGCATCGGCGGCAAGCAACCGGGCCAGCTCGCCATAGATGCGCAGCGGGTGGATCGGGCTCGCGTCGCTGCCGAGCAGCCCCGCGTCAGCGGCCATGGCCTGCCTGCTGATGGCCTGGAGCCGGGGCAGCCAGTCGTGTGCCCAGGCGGCGCTGCTCGCGGCGCCATTGCCGGCGGCGCTGGCCAGCCCATCGAAGATAGCGGCAACTGCGCCTGCGGCCGAGCCTGCCAGTTCGCAGTGCGTCGCGAGGGCGCCAGTCGCATCGGCCAGATGCACTACCCGCGCGGGCGGAGTCCCGTTCTTGCCGCCGAACCGCCCGTACCCGAGCCTGAAGTCCAGCGGCGTGCCGGCCACTAGCACCAGATCTGCCTCGCCGAGCGCTACCGGCCGGGCCCTGGTCACCAGCAGCGGGTGCCCGGCCGGCAGGATGCCACGGCCCTGCCCGTTCGCGATGACCGGGAGGCTCAGTTCCTCGGCGGCGGTCCTGGCGGCATGCTCGGCACCATCGAGCCACACGTCCGAACCCAGGATCAGCACCGGCCTGCTCGCCGCGCCAAGCAGGCGGGCGATCGCCGTGATGTCGTCCGGGTCGGGCTGATCCTGGCCCGCGGTGCGGTCCGCGCCGGCTTGCCCGAGCGCGCCGGCGGTGGCAGGCTGGCTAGTCCCGGGGGCGGCCGACGGCTCGCTCCCATAGAGCGCCTCCAGGCTCGCGTCCAGGAACACCGGTCCCCGGTGCCGCGAGCGAGCCAGCCCGAATGCCTCGTCGACTGCCGCGCCGACCTGGCCGGGTGCATGCGCCGTCCAGGCTCGCTTGGTGACCGGCGCGAGCAGCGGCGGGTGATCGAGTTCTTGCAGGCTGCCCGAGCCCCACCGGCCGTCCGGAGCGCGCCCGGCCAGCACGACCAAGGGCGAGCCGTTGAAGTGCGCGGTAGTCACGGCGCTGACGCCGTTGGTGACGCCAGGCCCGGCGGTGAGCACAGCGAAGCCAGGGGTGCGCGTCAGCCTGGCCATCGCCTCGGCCGCGAACACCGCGGTCTGCTCATGTCTGACGTCTACTATCGGCATCGGCGGCTCAGCTCGCACCGCCCCGTCGTAGACGGGGAAGACATGCCCGCCCGACAGCGTGAACATGGCTTGCACGCCGTGTCGGCGCGCAGCCGCTACGGCCTGGGCGCCGCCGTGAACCGGTGGCTCAGGCCGCTCGTCCCGCTCGACCCGCTCGTCCCGCTCGACCTGGCTCATGCGGCGACGTTACCAGTAGGTAGGCTGCCTCGTCCTGGTGCCCGCTTTGCGGTGGTACCCGAGGGGATGAGCGGGGCTGGTGCCCGTGGCCTGCGATGATTACTACGTGCCAACCCTGACTGACCTGGCCGGGCGGGCCGGGATCCACGGACCGGATCTCGACTGGCTGCACGCGCTTGTCTCGGACTGGCTGCTGCTGGCGGACCTGTCCTTCGCCGATCTGGTGCTGTGGGCGCCGCTCCGCGGCACGGATCAGCCGGATGCCGGAGCTAGCCAGCCCGGTGACGGGCCGGGCCGGGCCATCGGGGCTGCAGTCAGCGAGCCAGCCGACATCAGCTGGCCACATGGTGTGAGCTGGATCGTCCTGGCTCAGATGCGCCCGACAACCGCCCCGACCGCACTGCCCGATGACATCGTCGGCACAGTGCGTCCGGGTGCCGAGCAGCCGTTGCTGGCGGCGGCGTATACCGAGCGAAGGGTGTGCCGGGAAGGTGACCCGGAGTGGACTCGGGGAGTGCCAGTTCGGCACGAAACGATCCCGGTGACCTGCGATGGCCGTGTAATCGCGGTGATAGAGCGGTCGACCAACCTGAGCTTCGCCCGCACCCCGAGCCGTCTGGACCTGGCGTACCTGAAGGCGTCCGATGACCTCACGCAGATGGTGGCAGCCGGCATGTTCCCGGCACCAGGCGAGGGTCCAGTACTGGTCAGGTCCCCGCGGGTTGGAGATGGCCTGCTTCGGCTCAGCCGGTCCGGCAAGGTGACCTACGCCAGCCCGAACGCTCTGTCGGCGTACCGGCGGCTCGGGCTGACCGCAGACCTGGTCGGTAAGCAACTTGGCCCGCTGACCGCCCGGCTCTGCTCCGGCCGTACCCCTCGTGACGACTCGCTGATGGTCGCCGCCAGCGGACGTGCGCACGCCGAGACCGAGGTCGACGCGAACGGCTCGGTGGTGCAGCTGCGCACCATCCCGCTGATCGTGGACGGCGAGCGCGCTGGAGCGCTGATCCTGCTCAGGGATGTGACGGAACTGCGGCGCCGGGAGCAGGAGCTGCTGACCAAGGACGCGACGATCCGGGAAATCCATCACCGGGTGAAGAACAACTTGCAGACGGTGGCAGCGTTGCTGCGGCTGCAAGCAAGGCGGCTGCGCGCCCCGGAGGCCAGGGCCGCGCTGGACGAAGCAGTTCGCCGGGTGGGCTCCATCGCGATGGTCCACGAGACGCTGTCGCGCGTTCCGGACGAGGTCGTTGACTTCGATGAGATCGCCGGACGGGTCGCCATGATGGTGGCAGAAGTCTCCGCACCCGAGGCGAGAGTGACGCCGCGGCTGCTGGGCGAGTTCGGACTGCTGCCCGCGCTGGTGGCGACGCCGCTGGCACTCGTGCTGACCGAACTGCTGCAAAACGCACTCCAGCACGGCCTCAGCCAGCCCGGTCAGGCCGCCGCTGGCCTCCTGGAGATCTCGGCCGTGCGCAGCTCAGGGAAGCTGACATTCACGGTGTCCGATAACGGAGTCGGCCTGCCAGCGGGATTCGACCCGGACTCGTCGTCGAGCCTGGGCCTGCAGATTGTGCGGACGCTGGTACTGACAGAACTCGGCGGCCGCCTGGAGATCATGCCGCGGCCCGGCGGCGGAACCAGGGTGCTAGTGGAGGTTCCGGTGGAACTTCAGCTTGCTGACGCCGCGCCGGCGGCCGGCTGACACGGGCGCGGATCGGCAGTGGCAGGCAACGCGCGCATGGACGAACTGCGCCGCATCCCGACAGGGATCGCGGCGCAGTTCGTCCTCAGGCTCCCGCGCGTGCGGCCACTCTGCTGCGGCGCTTGACTGCGCGCCGCTCGTCCTCGCTAAGTCCGCCCCAGACACCGGCGTCTTGACCACTCTCGAGTGCCCACTGCAGGCAAGGCTCGCTGACCTTGCACCGTCGGCACACTTGCTTGGCCTCGTCGATCTGGAGTAGCGCGGGCCCGGTATTCCCGATCGGGAAGAAAAGCTCCGGGTCCACGTCACGGCAGGCGGCATGATGACGCCAGTCCATGAGTCCACTCCTCCTTGCGCTCAGGTCCTGTCCGGGCCCGGGCTGCTGTCGAGCTTGTGAATCATTTCACGAGCTATAGTCTATGTGAGTTAGGTGCGATTTGGTCACGGCTTACGGTCTAAATCGGCGATGCTGTGCGTACCCCGGCGCCGCGTGATTATCCGGCGACTCCGGCGATCTAGCAGCTACGCGGTGCTAGCAGGCACTGAACTTTTGCCAGCTTGCGCCGCGCCGAAGCTTGCGCCCCGTCCGCCCCCCCGGCGTCCGGGCCCGGCCGCGCCCACGTTCGCGTCACCGACCCGGCATGGCGTGCCTGAGCGCGCCGTTCACTAGGAGCGTTACAACCCTCTCAAGGTCGGCCATCAATCCGCAAGAGGCTCCGGCAAAGGTTCGGCAGGATTTCGGTGTCATCTCAGTCACATGGCCGGGATGGGGTGCGGTGCCCGAGGTATGGAGTGCTGCGCCCGCCGCGGGCGATATAAGGCCATTAGTAAATTATCGGTTAGCTTATTAATAGCTGCCTGCCAATCCGGGCATGGCGCGGGTGGTGCCCTAGCCGATGACCCTGAGGGCGCCAGGGACAGAGCAGAACCTGACCTCCTCGGCCTCGCCGATGTACTCGCCGTCCAGTTGGCACGCCACCGGCCGGCTGGTGCGCACCCCGATCGCGGGCAGGTCGTGACCGGACAGGACGGATCGGCCGCGCGGCGGTCGGCGTCGCTCCATCAGCATCTGCCGCAGCGTGCGCATGGTGGCAATGGTGCCCAGGCTACGCAGGGCCAGCAGGTCAAGGCCAGTGTCGAAGCTGGCGTCCGGGTTGGTGAATACCGGCCGCCTGCCGAGATAGGTCCATGGCGCGGAGTTCGACACGATGCAGGAATAGACGGCGGCCGGGGAGAACCCGGCTGGCTCGATGATGCTGATTGCCGGACTCCGCCGGTCGGTGACGCGGTAGTACTGGCTCAGCGCAGTCAGGGCGAAGAACGCCGGAGTCAGCCGCCGCCCCGCTGCGCGCCGTCCCTCGACTGCCCGCACTACTTCCGCGTCGAGCCCCAGGCCAGCATTGAACGTGAAATATCGCCCGTTCGCGGCACCGAGCCCGATGTTCCGTTCGTTACCGGCGGCCAGGTCTGCGATCAGGCGGCCGGCCGCATCCACCGGGTCTGCCGGGAGTCCCAGCGACCGGGTGAACACATTCGCGTTTCCGCCCGGCAGCGCAGCGAGTGCCGGGAGATCCTCCGGAGCGGGCGGCGGTTCGTGGCTGCCGCCGGGCGGGTCCGCGCCGCGTAGCAGGCCGTTCACCGCCTCGTTCACGGTTCCGTCTCCGCCGAGTGTCATGACCAGGCCGAACTTGTCGGAGACCGCAGTCGAGGCAAGCCTGGTGGCGTCACCCCGGTAACGTGTCTCCACGACCTCTAGGTCGACCGCAGAAGCAAGGGCTCGGACGATGACATTCCGTCGGCCGCGGGTTGTGGAGGTGGCGTGTGGGTTCACGATCAAGAGCGCGCGCACGGGCCCAGGCTAGCCAGCAATCGGCTGCGCTATCAGCAGCGCCCCTGCAACACGCCCCTAGCGCACCGTCCGGCGGGTTGCCTGCCCAGCTGTCGTCCGTGCCTGCCGATACCCCGTCCGGGGCCGGCCCGATGCCGATGGCGGTCCGGATCGCCGCCCTCGTGCAGGCACTGGAAGCGGCCGGCGTACTTGTGGCCGCGCTGATGGCAGGCATCGATGTGCTGACCGGCAAGTCGTATCACCGGGCCAGTGGCGTCGCGATCACGCTCATCGGCATCGCGACGGCATTGGCCCTCGGCTATGTCGCACGCGGCTTGAACGGCGGCCGCCGCTGGGCCAGAACCCCGGCGATGCTTACCCAGTTGTTCGCCGGGATTTTCTCCATTTACCTGCTTCAGGCGCCTCGACTCGACTGGGGCATTCCGGGCATCATTCTTGCCGTTGCCGGATTCGGCGCACTATTGGCCCCGGCGAGCCTCAAACTGCTCACTCCGGGTCGGGTCAGCAAGTCGTAAAAATATCCGGAACGCGGGTTACCAGCTAATCCTCGCTCGTCAAACCCTCACGCAGCTGTGCCAGTGTCCTGGCCAGCAGCCGGGACACGTGCATCTGCGAAATGCCCAGTTCGGTGGCGATCTGGGACTGCGTCATGTTGCCGAAGAACCGCAGCAGCAGGATCCGCTTCTCGCGTGGTGGCAATTGCTCGAGCAGTGGCTTGAGCGACTCCCGGTACTCCACGCCCTCCAGCGCGTCATCGACCATGCCGAGCGACTCGGCCACAGCTGGTGCGTCCTCGTCGCCGGAATCTGGCGCATCCAGCGACACGGTCGAGTAGGCGTTGGCGGACTCCAGGCCCTCCAGCACTTCCTCTTCGCTCATCTGGAGATGCTCCGCCAGCTCGGCGACGGTGGGCGCGCGGCCGAGATTCTGGGCAAGCTCGCCGATTGCCTTTGCCAGCGCGAGCTTGAGTTCCTGCAGCCGGCGGGGAACGCGCACCGCCCAGCCCTTGTCCCGGAAGTGGCGCTTGATCTCGCCGACAATCGTCGGGGTCGCGTAGGTGGAGAACTCCACGCCACGGTCGAGGTCGAACCTGTCGATCGATTTAATCAGCCCGATCGTGGCGACCTGGGTAAGGTCGTCGAGCCATTCGCCCCGGTTGCGGAACCTGCGCGCAAGGTACTCCACCAGCGGCAGGTGCAGTTCCACTAGCTCGCTGCGAATCCGAAGTCGCTCGGCGTCATCTGGAGGCAGCGCGGACAACTGCTCGAACAGTTCGCGCGCGTGCCCGCGCTCGCGCGCACCGTGTTGCGCACGGGCAGGCGGCGAAGGCAGATCGTCGGCCAGTTCATCGGCTTCGGCCAGTTCACCACCTTCGCCGAGCTCATCGGCAGGGGCTAGCTCATCGGCAGGGGCTAGCTCACCGGCTTCGGCCGGGCCGGTCGTCGCATCGCCGAACTCGGCGGGATCGGCCAGCTCACTAAGTTCAGGATTGCCGCCGAGTCCTGAAGTATCGCCGAGCTCCAGCACGGGCGGCAGCCCGCAGTCGGCGTCATCAGCCCCAGGTCTCCCCCTGGCCGGTGCTGTCGACATCATCTCGAACTCCTCGGTCAAGGCGACCTCTGTTTCCCCCGTCACACCGACCCCGGATTCGGGCGGCTCTTGCGCATCACGATGGCTAGCCTGTCGCCCGGTCCTACCTGCGCTTCCACCGAACTGGCCAGGGCCGCGAGCACGGTCCACGCAAACGTCTCACCAGATGGCGGACGGGGGTTAAGGCAGGGGACCGAGACGGTGATCGTCATGTCGTCGGGGCTCAACGCGAAGTTGCACTCGAGGGTGCTGCCCGGAATCGCCTGACTAAGGAGCATTGCGCAGGCTTCGTCTACAGCGATCCGCATGTCCTCGATGTCGTCGAGGGTGAAGTCGAGCCGGGCAGCCAGGCCGGCGGTCGCTGTGCGCAGCACGGAGAGGTAGGCGCCGTCCGCGGGCATCCGAACTGTCACCTGGTCGGCAGCGATGTCGAGCGGGCGTGCCGTCATGAGCGGACTCGCGTCTGAGGCGGCCTTGTCAGCCTCGCCGGCCCTGTCAGCCGGGGCGGTGGCAGCTGGCCGTTCTGCGAGCGGCGACGAGCTAGCTGACATTGAACCTGCAGACGGCATGGTGCCGGCGGAGGGCATCGAGCCTGCGGACGGCACGGCGCTTGCGGACGGCACGGGCGCCATTGCGGACGCCGTGGTCTCCTCCGTCACTTCTGTCCTCCCCAAGATGCCGAATTAGCTCACTGCCGGCAGTCCCGGCCTCTGTACGCAACTTACAGTGACCATCTGAGTGCACGAGACACCGGATGGCGCTCTCCGCGATTGCGTCGGCGTGGCCGAGATGCGGCGCCCAGCTACATGGGCGGAATCGTGCGAGATGAGGGGGAGTCAGATCACGTTATCCGGCGGACGCGCATCTGGCGACCACGCATCCGGCGACCACGCATCTGGCGACCACGCATCCGGCAGTCTGGGCAACCTGAACGTTCAGGGCGACTTACGTTCCGCCCAACCGGGACGTGCCGCGCAACCGGGACGTGCCGCCCAACCTGGACGTGCCGCCCAACCGGGACGTGCCGCCCAACCGGGACGTGCCGCCCAACCTGGACGTGCCGCGCAACCAGTCCAGCCTGGCAAACTGAAACCGGCGGGCCGTTCGCGGCCCGCCGGTTTCAGATCTCGCCGTGCCGCTACGCTTGCTTGGTCTCCCAGAAGATCTTGCTGATCTCCTCGATCTTGCCTAGCAGCTGATCAGCCTTGTCGGCGTCCACGGTGCCCTTGGTCCCGGCTGCGCCGGCCAGCTTGGTCGCCTCGTTGAACAGCTGGTGCAGCTGGGGGTACTTCTCGAAGTGCGGCGGCTTGAAGTAGTCCGTCCAGAGCACCCACAAATGGTGCTTGACGAGCTCGGACCGCTCTTCCTTGATGATCAGGCAGCGGGTACGGAACTCCGGGTCGGTGCTGTCCTGGTACTTCTGGATAATGGCCTTTACGGACTCGGCCTCGATGCGCGCCTGCGCGGGATCGTAGACGCCGCACGGGAGGTCACAGTGCGCGTGCGCGATAACCTTCGGCGCGAGGAGACGTGCGAGCACCCTCATTGATCGCCCTCTCTCAGCTCTGCTCATTGGCTTGAATTCTGACAGTACAACGTCGGCCGTAACGGCTCGCGGGGGGAGGGATGCATGCACTGGCCGGTCCAGCGGATCGCCGTCGCCGAGCATTCCATGGAACCAGCTTTGCGGCCCGGTGACTGGCTGCTCGTCTGGCGCGGCCTGCGACCGGGCCGGCCGCCGCGCATCCGGCCTGGTCAGATCGTCATCGCGCGGCATCCGCAGCGCGCTGACATGCTGCTGGTGAAGCGTGCCGAGCGGCTGCTGCCCGATGGCTGGTGGCTCGCATCCGACAACTCCGCCGCTGGCGCGGTGGACAGCCGGTCATTTGGGCCGGCGCCGAACCAGATGATCGAGGGACGGCTGCTGATGCGCTATCACCGTGCGGGAGCCGGAGCCATATCCCACGGTAAGCCTGGCACATGACAACTGGCCCCGCCCCGGAGAAGCCGGGACGGGGCCAGTATCAGTGGCAGATCAGGAAGCCGAGCCGCTGCCAACCGGCTCCGGAGCTGCCGTCGAGGCTGCGATGATCTCTTTCAGCTCGTCGGTGCTGTACCCGCTGGCCACCGCGAGGGCGAAGGCAACGATGCCGAGTGCCAGCGCGATCAGGGTGTCGTAGGGGAACGCGAGCGCCGGCTTGGTTTCCGGCCCGTAGACGCCGTAATACGAGACCGGCAGCAGCACCCACATCGCACCGATGAACCACCAGCCGTGGTTGACGTGCTTGCGGCCCTCGGCACCGGACAGCAGCCATAGCGCCCCGCAGAAGAACAGCACGTCGGCGAGCATGGCCAGGAAGTACGTCCAGAAGCCCCAGGCGTTCGGGGCGGGCGGTGTGATCCGCAGCAGCCAGCCGCCGCCGTACTGGATGTAGCACCAGGAGGCCAGGAAGACCACGCTCATGAGCTGTGCCAGCCACATCTTGGCCGAGGTGTGGAACCAGCCCTTCTGCCGTGCGTAGTACCAGACGAAGATCGGCAGGCCGAGGAAGACCGCGGCGTAGACCTGGACCAGCGTCGCGTAGCCCGACCAGTACACGACCATCCACGCGGCCAGGAAGCCCAGCGGAGCCCAGATCCACATACCGCTCAGCCGGAACGGCCTGCGCAGCTCGGATGCGTGGCGCCGCAGTACCACGGTGCTAACGCCGCCCATGATGTAGGTCAGGGCGGTGGCCGAAGAAATGAACCCGACGAGCTTGTACCAGCTGGGTGCGGGGACGAAGAAGATGGCACCGATGATGGTCGCGACGACGAGCGACACCCAGGGAATGTGGAAGCGGTTCGGTGACTGGAAGTTCTTCGGCAGGTTGCCGTTGACCGACAGGCCGTAGTTCGTCCGGGCACTGGTGCCCAGGTAGACCCACCCGGTGGCCGACGGGGAGATGCCTGCGTCTACGACCAGGACCTGGGAGAAGGTGCCGAGCCAGCCGATTCCCGCAGCCTGGAGCGCGGAGAATAGCGGAGCGGATGCCCAGGCGCCGGTGGTCAGCGAGGCCCAGTCACCGGTGTGCACCCCTGCGCTATGCCAGTCCACGGCGCCGGTGAAGCCGATCTGGATGGCTACGTAGATCACGAATGCGATGAGTACCGACAGCACAGTCGCGAGCGGTACGTGCTTCTGCGGGTTCTTGGCCTCGCCCGCGTAGTCAAGCGCCTGCCGGAAGCCCAGGTAGGAGAACAGGATGCCGGTGCTGGAAATGGCGCCGAAGATCGACGCGACGCCGTAGGGAGCGAAGCCAGAGTGCCCGCCGAAGCTGAGCGAGGAGAAGTTCGAGGACTTCATGATGGTGAACAGGAAGATCGCGGTCAGTGCCGGGATGATGATCTTCCACCAGGTCAGCCAGCGGTTTACCTCCGCCAGCAGCCGGATGCCGAAGTAGTTGAGCAGGAAGAAGACCAGCATCAGACCGACGCCGAAGAGGATTCCCTTCGGCCAGGCCATCTCCACTACGCCATGGCTGGTCGTGACGATGCCGCTGGTGGGGAACCGGCCGCCGACGTAGGTCACGACCGCTTCGGCCTCGATCGCCGGGACGGTGATCGCCGACAGCCAGTAGGCCCAGCCCAGCATCCACCCGGTGTAGGCGCCGTGAGTCAGGGCCGGATACCGGACGATCGCGCCGCTGCGCGGCAGCATGCCGGCCGGCTCCATGTAGGAGAACGCGACGAAGATGATCAGCACGCCGCCGATCGCCCAGGACAGGATCGCCGCTGGCCCGGCGACGCCCGAAGCGGCAATCGCCGCGAACAGCCAGCCAGAGCCGATCAGGGCCGTCACCGAGAGGAACAGCAGGTGGTTGAAGCCCATCGTCTTGCGCAAGCCGCGGTCGGCGGATTCAAACTCCGCTGTCCCGGCTACGCGCGTTTCCTCAACAGCCATGATGCGACACCTCGATGATGCGTGTGATATGTGAGCGGGCAGGATGCCCGCAGGTAGGCTCATGGTAATGATCGACTAAGGTGTTGGCTAGCAGTCACTTGGCGTCGTTTTGGTAACGCAAGTCACTGACGTGTCACTACCCGCACCCGTGACCCGGCCCGTTTCGGAGCTAAATCGGCAGGTAGTGCGGCAGGTCCGGGCCCACCGCAGCGGCCCGGACGCCGACGCCAAGAACGAGCCCGCCTACGCCAAGAGCAAAGAGAACGTAATTACTTCACCGGGACGACGGCACGGATCCGGCCGGGTTTCGTCCACCCGGGGCGGGGCGCGGGTCAGCTCGCGGCAGGCGTGGCGTGGCCCTGGGGCCCCTTATCCGGCTCTGCTGCGGCGGGCCGGGCCATGCCGGTCGGCTGCGCACGCAGCGTGCTGACGTTACCGCGCGCTGCCGCGTGCTCCGCACAGTACCGGCGCGACTTTCCCGGACTGGCGTCGATGAATACCCGCGGGCATGCCGCGATGGCGCAGACGCCCAGCCTGCTCACGCCCACCAGCGAGACGGTCAGCGCGACGCCGATCACCGCGCCGGCCGCGAACTGGTCAGACGCCGACCCGTGCCGCGCCAGGTGCACATGCCAGCGCTGGTCGTCGTGGCTGACCAGGTCGGGCTGGATCGGGAACTGCACCAGCAGTGCGTTCATCTTGGCCATCGCCTCGTGATCGGCACCTCGTGCCGCCGCGGTGAAGATGGCGTTGAACTCCTCCCGCAGGTGGCGGAGCACGAGGAGGTCGTGCCGGGTGAGCGGCCCGGCCAGGCAGTCACCGAGGGCGTGAGCGCATGCGGCGGCCGAGCCGAGAGGATCCGGCTCACCAGGAGCCAGGACGGCGGTGTTGGCAAGGCGAACCGCTAGCTCTGCGTACGACGAGAGGTTCACGAACGGTCCTTACGGTCCTTACCTGCGGGGTTCATCAGGCTGGCCGCTTCCCGGATTGAGTATGGCACAGTCGCCATTGCCCAGGTGCGCCTACTTATCACCTAACGATTACATTAGCCAGCTTGGGTGGCATGTCCGATCCCCGACTTAGGGGTGGCCTGCCGGCCCGTGGTGACATCTGCCGGCCTGGTGCCGCCAGACTGGCTGGCCTGCCGGAAGCCCGCCGACGCGCGAACGCTAACCTCCAGGCATGTTCGCAGTCACTGCGGCGCATTTCGACGCCGATAACCCGATCTCAGGCCTGGAGCTAGGCGACCACGCGGAGCCTGTGCCACCGGACGGCTGGACTACCGTAACGGTCCGGGCGGCTTCCCTCAATCACCACGACGTGTGGTCGCTGCGCGGCGTCGGCCTGTCTGCTGACCGGCTGCCGATGATCCTGGGCTGCGACGCCGCGGGAGTCGACGAGGACGGCAACGAGGTGGTCGTGCACGCCGTTATCGGCGATCCGACAGTGTCTGGCGGCGACGAGACGCTGGATCCGTCCCGGTCGCTGCTGTCGGAGCGGTACGACGGGACGTTCGCTGAGCGAGTCGCCGTTCCGCGCCGGAACCTTGTGCCGAAGCCCGCGGCGCTGTCCTTCGAGGAAGCAGCCTGCCTGCCGACCGCTTACCTGACCGCGTTCCGTATGCTGTTTGACCGTGCGCCCGTAGGCCCTGGGTCGACCGTGCTGGTGCAGGGCGCCGGCGGCGGCGTGGCAACGGCGCTCATCCTGCTGGGCCGTGCGGCCGGCTACCGGATGTGGGCGACCAGCCGGAGCGGGGCCAAGCGCGCGCGCGCCCTGCAACTCGGCGCTGACCAGGTCTTCGACAGCGGCGCGCGGCTGCCGGAGCGAGTCGACGCGGTGATGGAGACGGTCGGGCAGGCCACCTGGGCCCACTCCCTGCGGGCATTGCGACCCGGCGGCACGATCGTGGTGTCCGGCGCTACCAGCGGTCCGCTGCCGCCGGCCGATCTGAACCGGGTGTTCTTCCTGCAGCTGTCGGTAGTTGGCTCCACCATGGGCAGCCGGGATGAGCTCGCCCGGCTGCTGACGTTCTGCTCGCAGACGGGTACCCGGCCAGTCATCGACCGGACGATGCCGCTGAGCCAGGCAGCGCAGGGATTCACCGCGCTGATCGATGGCGAAGTGTTCGGGAAGGTTGTCTTCACCCTCTGAGTTGCGTGCTGGCGCATTGTGCGCGGCCATTCTGCGACTCGAAGGGCGAACGTCACCGATCCACGCCCAAGTCGGGCGTCGATTGGTAACGCACGCCCTTCGGGTTCGTTAAGTCGCCCGCGCCAGAGTGACAGAGGGTGCTGGCAAGCTCTCCGTATGCGTCAATTATCCGATTTTGACCGTCCCGGTCTCGCGGCGGCCGGCCGAGTGAGCGGCCAACCGGGCGCAGGCTGGCCTGAGGCGCAGGCTGGCCGGTTACTCGGCCTCGGGTTCGCTGCTGGCGTCAGCCGAGCCGTCCGCTGCGCTTGCGTTGTGGCTGTCCTGGCCGGCCGCCGAGGGCCCGGCGTCGGCAAAAACCTCGGCCCGCACCCTGGCGAGGGTGTCGGTGAGAATGTCCCGAAGGTCATTGAGCGAGCGCTCGCCGAGATTTCCGGTCTGCCTGGCAGCGGCCCGCAGTTCGGTGGCGAACTGCATCGCCATCCGCTCCAGATCGCCGAACGGACCCGGCCCTGGCCGGCGCGATCGGTCAGCGCCGCCCGGCGTGGAGTCGCGTCGTCGGCCGCTGCGGCTGCCAGCGTTTTCCGCCTGCTCGTCGCGGTCCTGCTCGTCGCGGAAGCCTGGCCACTCGGCCCACGCACTCCACGGCGACCAGTCAGTCCGGCCGGCCCTGGCCGCCCACGCCGCCCAGTCAGCATGGCTGCGGCCCTGGGCGCGAAAGCGTGCGCGCATCTGCTCTCGGCTCCGCCGGGCTTCATCCCTGATGCGCCGGGTCTCGTCGCTGCGGCCCTCGCCGGAGCCCGGCTTGTCGCCGGTGTCCGGTCCGCCGGTGTCGCTCGCGCCAGCGCCTGCTGCATCGTCAGGTTCGCGGCCCTGGCTGCCGGCGTCGCGGCGGTCGCCGCTGGGCCGGCGCTGCTTGCTGCCCTCGGCGCTGAACTCCCGGGCGGCGGACGCCAGTTCCTCGCGGATTGTCCGGACCGTGTCCCGGACGTCCTCCGATATTTCCCTGGCTACGTCACGCAGCGACTCGGTGAGTTCGTCCTCGAGGTCGGCCAGATCGCCGAGCCTGGACCGGATCTCCTCCCGGCCCTTGTCGGTAATGCTGTAGACCTTCTTGCCGTTGACTTCCTCGTGGGTGACAAGGCCGTCTTCCTCGAGCCGGGCGAGGCGAGGGTAAATGGTGCCGGGAGACGGGGCGTACACGCCCATGAAGCGATCTTGCAGCAGCCGGATCACCTCGTAGCCGTGACGCGGTGACTCATCGAGCAACTTGAGCAGGTACAGCCGCAGCCTGCCATGCCGGAAAACTGGGCTCACTTCAACCTCACCGCCAGCCTGGGGCCATCGGACGCCTGGCCTGACATGCGTCGCGCTCCGAAGATCGTAGCCCCTCCCTACATACGATATGTCGCGTCAAGCATAAGTCAAGATGTATCGTGTTCCGTCGGTGCCGCTGCTGCCTTGCCCGCTCGCCTGGCAACAGGTCTCCGCTGGTCAGCCCGGCGACGCCGCCGGCCCGTCATACGCTCCCTCACGGCAGTGCCTACTCCGCGACGGTACTCGGTGACGTCGGCAGCCCGGGCCGTCGCTGCGCTGCCAGTACCGGCTCCAAGGCGCGGCGGCCGCTTGAGCACTCGCCGCCGCCGCGAGTCAGCCGCCGTCGTCGCCGGAATCGGCATCGGCAGCGTCCTCACCGGCCCCGCTCAGCTCGTCAAGCTCGTCATCGTCTGCCAGCCTGGCCAGCCAGCTCGCCAGGCTGTCCACGGTGCTCTCGGCCTCGGGGTGCTCATCGACGAAGTCGCGAAGGCGCTCGGCCAGCCAGCTGACCGCGATCTGCTCGGTGCCGCGCCGCTCCGCTAGCTCTTCGATGCCTCGGTCGGTGAAGTACATGGTCAGCCATTCCGGGCGAACACGGCGTCCACGAGCGCAGCCTGTTCCGCCGCGTGCGCCCTGGCGGTCCCGGAAGCCGGCGCCGAGCTCGCCGGCCTGGACACCAGCGCGATCCGCCGGCCGGCCTGCTCCGGCAGGTGCAGCGCGATGAACGGCCACGCGCCCATGTTCGCGGGCTCCTCCTGCACCCACGTCACCTGTGCGGTGCCCGGGTACTTCGCCAGCTCAGCGGAGATCTGCGCGGCCGGCAGCGGGTAGAGCTGCTCTAGCCGGACCAGCGCGACGTCGAAGGCTCCGGTCGCATGCCGGCGCTCGGCCAGGTCGTAGTAGATCTTGCCGGAGCACAGCACGACACGACGGACGGCAGCCGGGTCGGTGACGGCGGCATCGGGAAGTACCGGCCTGAACGAGCCGGTCGTGAAGTCCGTGGTGGCCGACACCGCTGCCTTGAGGCGCAGCATCGACTTGGGCGTGAACACGATCATCGGCTTGACTCTCGGCGACAGTGCCTGCCACCGGAGCAAGTGGAAGTAGCTGGCCGGGGTGCTCGGCACTACCACGGTCATGTTGTCCTGCGCGCAGAGCGAAAGGAACCGCTCGATTCTGGCCGAAGAGTGATCCGGGCCCTGTCCCTCGTACCCGTGCGGCAGCAGCAGGACGACGCCGGACCGCTGTCCCCACTTCTGCTCGCCCGAGCTGATGAACTCGTCCAGGATGGTCTGCGCGCCGTTGACGAAGTCGCCGAACTGAGCCTCCCAGCAAACCAGTGCGTCCGGCCGGGCAGCCGAGTAGCCGTACTCGAACCCGACAGCCGCGTACTCCGACAGCAGCGAGTCGTAAATGTGAAACTTCGCCGTCGGAGAGTTGAAGGTCCGCAGCGGAGCGTATTCTGCTCCCGTGTAGCGGTCGACTAGCACCGCGTGCCGCTGGCCGAAAGTACCGCGGCGCGAGTCCTGACCGATGAGCCGGACCGGATGGCCGTCGATCAGCGTCGACCCGAAGGCCAGCAGCTCGCCGGTCGCCCAGTCGATCTCGTCCTGCTCGACCATCGCGGCGCGGCGCTGCAACTGCGGTAGCAGTCGCCGATGCACGGTAAAGCCATCCGGCAGCGACACCTGAGTGTTGATGATCCGCTTGATGGCCTCGGCCGTGATGGCGGTGGGCGTGCTGGCGTACTCGGCCGGGGACTCGTCGGCCGGGGCCGGCCGGAGGGGCGCGGCAGGGCCGGCTGGCCGGCTCATGGCGTCCTTGGTCTCGGTGAAGGCGCGCTCTAGCTCCTGCTGGTAGTCACGGAGAGCTTGCTCGGCTTCAGCGATCGTGATGTCACCGCGGCCGATCAGCGACTCGGTGTAGAGCTTGCGGGTAGAGCGCTTCGCGTCGATCAGGTCGTACATCAGCGGCTGGGTGAACGAGGGGTTGTCCGCCTCATTGTGCCCGCGCCGCCGGTAGCAGACCATGTCGATGACCACGTCCTTGGCGAAGGCCTGCCGGTAGGCGAATGCCAGCCGCCCGACCCGGACCACCGCCTCAGGGTCATCGCCATTCACGTGGAAGATGGGCGCCTGGATCATCCGGGCGACGTCGGTCGAGTAGACGCTCGAGCGCGACGACTCCGGCGAGGTCGTGAACCCGACCTGGTTGTTCACGATGATGTGCACCGTGCCCCCGGTGCGGTAGCCACGTAGCTGCGAGAGTTCGAGCGTTTCGGCGACCACGCCCTGGCCGGCGAACGCGGCGTCGCCGTGGATCAGTACTGGCAGCACTGTGAAGCCGGGCTCGCCCATGTCGAGGATGTCCTGCTTGGCCCGGACGACACCCTCCATGACCGGGTTCACGGCCTCCAGGTGGCTCGGGTTGGCCACCAGTGAGGTGGCAATCTGCGACCCGTCCGCGCCGGTGTACTTGCCGTCGGCGCCGAGGTGGTACTTGACGTCCCCGGAGCCGTGCGTGGTCGCCGGGTCGAGGTTGCCTTCGAATTCCTGGAAGATCTGGGCATAGGACTTGCCCACGATGTTGGCCAGCACATTCAGCCGGCCACGGTGCGCCATGCCGATGACAGCTTCGTGCAGGTGCTCCCCGGCCGCAGCGGTCAGCACCGCGTCGAGCAGCGGGATCAGCGATTCGGCACCCTCGAGGGAGAACCGGCGCTGCCCGACGAACTTGGTCTGCAGGAACATCTCGAACGCCTCGGCGACGTTCAGCCGGGACAGGATGCGCAGCTGCTCGCCGTGATCAGCCCGGCCTTGTGGCCGTTCGACGCGCGCCTGGATCCAGGCGCGCTCTTCCGGGTTCTGGATGTGCATGTACTCAATGCCGACCGTCCTGCAGTACGAGTCGCGCAATGCGCCGAGGATCTCGCGCAACGGCATCCGCGCCTTGCCGCCGAAGCCACCGGTGGCGAACTCGCGCTCTAGGTCCCAGAGCGTCAGGCCATGCTGGTTGATGTCCAGGTCGGGATGCTTGCGCTGACGGTATTCCAGCGGGTCGGTGTCCGCCATGAGGTGGCCGCGGACCCGGTAAGCGTGAACGAGCTCGTAGACCCGGGCGGCCTTGGAGATGTCGTCCTCGTGCCCGACCGGTATGTCCTGCACCCAGCGGACTGGTTCGTACGGGATCCGGAGCGAGGAGAAGATGTCGTCATAAAGGCGATCGCCGCCGAGCAGCAACTCGTGCACGACCCGCAGGAACTCGCCGGACTGCGCCCCCTGGATGATCCGGTGGTCATAGGTGGAGGTCAGTGTCATCGTCTTGCTGATCGCCAGCCTGGCGATTGTGTCCGCCGACGCGCCCTGGTATGCGGCCGGGAACTCCATGGCTCCGACGCCGACGATGCAGCCCTGACCTGGCATGAGCCTCGGGACCGAATGCTCGGTGCCGATCGTGCCGGGATTGGTCAGGCTGATCGTGGTGCCGGCGAAGTCGTCCACCGTGAGCTTGCCGGTCCTGGCCTTCCGGATGACATCCTCGTAGGCCATCCAGAACTGCTGGAAGTCCATCATCTCGGCGTTCTTGATGCTCGGCACCAGGAGCTGGCGGGAGCCGTCGTCCTTGCGCACGTCGATGGCCAGCCCGAGGTTAACGTGCTCTGGCTGGACCAGCATGGGCTTGCCGTCGGCCTCGGAGTAGGAGTAGTTCATCGCCGGGACCACGGCCAATGCCCGCACGATCGCGTAGCCGATCAGGTGCGTGAACGAGACCTTGCCGCCGCGACCGCGGGCTAGGTGGTTGTTGATCACGATGCGGTTGTCGATCAGCAACTTCGCGGGAACGGGCCGTACGCTCGTCGCGGTTGGCACGGTCAGGCTGGCCACCATGTTGGCCGCGGTCCTGGCGGCAGCGCCGCGCAGTCGCACGGCATGCTCCGCGGCCTCATCTGCTGGCGGGGCGGCCGGGCCGCCACCTGCCGGGGTGGCCGCGCTGCCGTTCCCGGCCGCCGTGCCGGTGCCCGCCGGAGGCGTGGGGCTGGCCATCGGTGGCGCGCCGGGCCTCGTGACGGCAGCCACGCTGCCCGCTGCGGGTGCCGCGTGCTCGTTCCCGGCAGGCATGCCCGACGTGCCGTTGGCGCCCGGCCGTCCGGCCGCGGTGCCTGGCTGGGCAGGCGGTGCCGCCGTGGACGGCGCCACTGCCTGAGCGGCCGGCTGGCCAGCCGCATCCGGCTGGGGCTGATAGTCAGCGAAAAAGCTCCACCACGCCTGGTCGACCGAGCCCGGATCGGCCTGGTAGCGCTGGTAGAGCTCGTCAACGAGCCACTGGTTTGGCCCGAAGTCCGCGTGCCCGGCCGCGCCGTTCGATGACGACTCGGCGGTCGTTGCCGCGGAGTTAGCTGACGAATTTGTGAGATCCGCAGACCCGCGCGGGGACTCAGCAGACACGGCGGACATCGCCCTCTTCCGGAGCTTGCTTAGCTTTGATTGCGCGCATAACAAGGCTACCCGTCAGGCACAACTGGCCCGTTACGGCGCTAAGTCCATATCTGACTCAGCCCGTACTCTGACAGCCGGAATCAGCGAAGCTGATCTCGGGGCCTGACCGGCCCAGCCTAGCCCCCGATCTGGTCCCGGCCGTGCGGTGCCAGCCAGTTGGCGAAGGGCTCCTTCGGGACAATTCAGTTGCGCTCACCCATGGTTGTGAGGGCGGTACGGACGATACAGGGCAAAGGCAAATCATACTTCTTAGGTAGATAGTACAACGAGTCGGACCTGACTAGCGTCGGGAACAGACGGATGCCTGCCTCCGCGGGCTCGCCGCGAACGCACGGCCAGTCGCCGCACAGGGAAGGACGCTCTGCGTGAGCTCACTTGCGGGGAGCCTGGCTAGCCTGCACGGCTTGGTCGCCTACCTGGTGATCGCCGGGCTGGTGTTCGGGGAAACGGCGCTCTTCGTCGGTTTCGTGCTGCCGGGCGAGATAGCGGTGATTACCGGCGGGTTTCTCGCCAGCCGCGGTCACGTGTCCCTGCCGGCCCTGATCGTCATCGTCGTGATCGCTGACATTGCCGGGCCGTTCGTCGGCTATTACATCGGCAGCCGGATGGGTGACCGGCTGTTCGCGGCTAAGGCGCTGGACAGGGTCCGCGGCCGCGTTGACCGCACCCGCGCTGTGCTCAGCAGGCGCGGCGGCTCGGCGGTCTTCCTGGGCAGGTTCATCGCGGTCGCGCGCGCGGTCATGCCCGCCGCCGCAGGTGCCGCTGGCGTCAGGCTCAGGACCTTTGCCGTCTACAACGTGCTCGGCGGCCTGCCGTGGGCCGTCGGCTACTGCCTGCTCGGGTACCTGGCTGGCTCAGCTTATGCGGTGGTCGAGCGCCGCGTCGGCACCGGCCTGGCCATCGTGATCGCCGCGGCTGTCGTCGTGGCTGCGGCAGTCTGGCTGATCCGCCGCCACCGGACTCGGGCCTAGCTCGGCCGGGCGGGAGATCACTGGCTTCCGGGCTCTGCGCCCGCCCCGGCGAACTGCGGCCGGACAGCCGGGATCTCGCCCGGTCAGCTCGCGGGCGCGGTGGCTGTGGGGCCAGCCTGCCAGATGTCGGTGCGGCGGTTGGCCAGCGACGGCAGCGCCGCCCGGACGCGCGCGGTGTGCTCGGTATCCACGTCGCCGATGCCGAGGCCCTCAGCTGGCCCGAGATCAACGCGGACAACCCCCATCGGGTCGACCAGCAGGCTGCGGCCGATTCCGGTGGGCGCCGTGGTCGGTCGCTCTGCCGGGTCGGGCACCTGCCCGGCGGCGGCTACCCAGATCGTGTTCTCGATGGCGCGGGCCCGGATCAAGGTGAGCCAGTGCTCTTCCTTGAAAGTGCCCGCAGCCCACGCGGAGGGCAGGACCAGCAAGTCCGCGCCGCCTGCCGCCAGGGCCCGCGCTAGCTCGGGGAACCTGACGTCGTAGCAGGTCATGAAGCCGACGCGGAGCCCTGCCAGGCTGGCGATGACGACCTCATCGCCCGGCGCGACGGTTTTTGACTCAAAGAACCCGAGCGCGTCGAACAGGTGGATCTTGCGATAGACAGCTGCCCGGCTGCCGTCGGCCCGGTAGGCCACGGTGGTGTTATAGACGCGGCCGTCGGGCGCCGGCTCGAACACGCTGGCCACGACCGCCAGGCGGGCAGACGCTGCCGTCTGCGCGAGACCGCTGCAGAACGGGCCGCTGAGCGGCTCGGCCACCGCTGCGAGGTCCGCGGAGAACCGTGCCTGCGTGCCTTCCGGGAAGACGATGAGTTCGGCGCCCTGGCTCGCGGCGGCGGCCGCAGCCGCGCGCACGCGATCGAGGTTGACCTCGGGTGCTGAGCTGATCGGGAGCTGACCCAGTGCGACTCGCATGCCTGGCAGCCTAATCTGAGCGGTCCGCGCGCGTCTGCGCGGACGGCGTCAGGGTGCGTCCGGCATCTGAGCGGCATCCGGGCGGCGCCGCCCCTGCAAACGCCGCCTGGCGCGACTTAACGCGAGCCGTCCGCAACTGGTGAATCGCCGTTACCGCAGTGTGAGGATGCGGGCTGGGCCGAGCGTCCCGTCGCCTGGCGGCGGCTCTGACGGCTCCGACGGGTAGCGACCGGCCGTCCGCCCGGCCGCTGGCGGGTATCCGCGAGCCTGTCGCCGCGGGTAAGTGATGCCGCCGATGCGCATGCAGACCAGCCGGCGCGCGATGGCGGCAAGCCGGCCGGGCGGGCGCCCGGCGAGTGTCCGCGCGGCGTCCTCGTGGTGGCTGGCGATAGTTACCAGCACTGCCGCGCCGAATGGTGCCGCCACGACAACTGCCGCCGCGACTAACAGGACGATCATTTGCCCTCCTCGTGCTGGCCGCTCGATGCGTCCATGTGCCCTTCCCGGCCTTTGCCGGTGTGCCGCGGCGGGTCGTGGCCCGCCGGCCGGCCAGTGCCGGTATCCTCGCTACTAGTTCTAGACATCTGACTCATACCAATGAGTCCAGCGTTTCAAACCATCTGGATGGGTAATTCTTTTTCGTAGTCAGCCCGGTGAGGAGAGTGAGATTGGCGCATCCCAAGTACCAGCAGATCGCTGACCGGTTGCGCACCCAGATTGCCAGCGGCGCCCTTGAGCCGGGCGAGCGGCTGCCGAGCGAGCCTGACCTGGCCGCCGGGTACGACGCATCACGGAACACCGTCCGGCTGGCGATCGCGCTGCTGATCAATCAGGGCCTGGTCGTCAGCCGGCAGGGTCTCGGCACGTTCGTCGTGGAGCCGACCAAGCCGTTCACCGCACTGCTGTCCAGGATCCACGAGCCACCGCGCGAGCAGCACGCGTCCCTGTCGATGCCGGTCGTCAGCCCGGCCACGGATGAGTCGGAGATGGTACGGCTGATCGTGGAGACAGGATCAGCGAGCCCCAGCGTCGCTGAGAAGCTTGACATGTCTCCCGGCGACTCAGTGGTCGTGCGGCGCTCGCAGTACTTCATTGGCGATGTGCCCTGGCAGCTGATTCACTCCTACTATCCGAGTGACCTGGCCAAGGGCACGGCGCTGGAGCAGGCCGGGGAGATCGAGTCAGGCAGCGTGGGCCTGCTGACCGACATCGGATACCCGCAGCAGGGTTTCGTCGACGAGATCGGCGCGCGCATGCCGAACGCCCGCGAGTTTGACTTCTTCAAGCTGGTCAGCGGCATCCCGGTAATCGTGGTGAACCGGACGTCGTACACCACCGACCGGCCGATCCGGCTGACCCGCTACATCTACCGGGCTGACCGGGTCAGGTTGCTGCACGTCGAGGGCAGCATCCCGGAGCGATACCGGCACGCCGCTGGGCTGGCCGGCCCGCAGTCCTGAGTCAGCCGGCCAGCCTGGCGAGTTCCGGCACGAAGTACGCGGCATCGACGGTGCCGACGCCGGTCACCAGGTCGTAGCCACGGCGCGCGCTGAAACCGACGACCGTGTACCGCTTGCCGTTCTGGCTGAAGGTCTGGCTGTTGTTGCCGCTGGTGATATCGACCACGCCAGGCTCGTGCCTGGCTTCGATCTGGTAAATCGCCGGGTTGATCAGCCCGAGCGGGTGCCCGCCGTGCTGGCTGGCGTACTGGTACGCCAGCGCCACGATCCCGGCGAACAGCGGGGTGGCCAGGCTCGTTCCGCAGATCGTGGTCCAGTGGCCGTTGCCGCCGGCGAAAAAGCTGCCGTAGATATCCACCTGGCTGCTGCACGACGCGTCCATCGAGATATCGGGAACGCCCCTGTGGCGGCCAACCACGCCGCGAACAGCCTGCTGGTACCACGGCCGGCCGAAGACGATCGACCTGCCGCCGCCGCTGTCGCTCCACGCTACGTCAGGTGACTTGAGCTGCCCGTCTGCCCGCAAATTGACCTGGGTGCCGCCGACGGCGGTGACCAGCGGGTCGGTGGCCGGCCACGAGACCGCCGGGGAGGTGTACTCGTCCACCATGTTGTACTTGTAGCTCGTCGCGCCCTCGTCGCCGGTCGCGGCGAGAACCGTCACATGATCTCTGCTGGCGAGCTGGTAGGCGCCACGCAGGTTGCGGATGGCCGCATAGCCTGCTCTCGGGGAGAACGTCTGCTCGGTAGCCGCGAAGCTCTGGCTGATCACCTGGCCGAGCTTGTGCCTGAGCACGTACTTCTCGGCAGTCACGATCTGCGGGAAGCCGGTCGTTCCCTCGTTCTCTGATGTTGGCGTCTCGACCAGGACGATGCTGGCGCCGGGTGCCATCGCATGGGCCCACTCCACGTCCAGGGTGGTCTCGGCTGCCCAGCCGGCCCGGTTGCTGTTGCTGGCGTGGTACGGGGGAACCTTGCCGGCCGGCTGGATGACCCGGAATGACGGCGGCGCAGGCAGGCGGAAGTAGCTGTCGAAGTGAGCCAGGTCGGCGGCGATCGTGGGGGACCCGAACGAGTCCACGATGACGATGGTCTGCTTCGAGCCGTCGATACCCGCCTTGTACAACGGCGTCACGTTGTAGGCAACCCTGAGCTGTGCGGGGGTGAGCCCGCCGGCCGGAGCGGACGGTGAGGTGCTGCCGTCGTGCACGCCCGGGCTGATCCGAATCGGACTGAGCGCGTAATGGCGCACGGAATTGTGCCTGCCGCTCGCCACCGCCTCAACGGCGGCGAGAGTCGCCGCCCCGACCGCGACGACGGCAACCACTGCCACCGCCAGCAGGCGGGCCGGCGGACGCGACTCCTGCTCGGCCGCGCGCTGCTGGCCGGCTCGCCGCCGGATCCACCTCACGTCATCCCCCTGTCCGTGCCTGCGGCGAGTGTACCTATTCGGTAAGTCGCAGTGCGGCCTTCGGGCAGGACCTCACGGCGTGCCGCACGCCGTCGAGCAGGCTGGCCGGGATCTCCTCGACCAGGATGTTCAGGTTGTCGTCATCATCGACTGCGAAGACCTCAGGTACCAGGCCAGCGCAGACCGCATTCGCTTCGCAAGCGTCCCAATCAGCTTCCACCTTCATCTGCCGGCTCCCTTCCGTGGCTTCGCGGCTCGCCCTGCCGCACCGGCCGACCGTAGCGCAGACTGTACGTCATGCCAATGCAGGACAAGTTCAGGCTAGCCGCCGAGGCGGCCAGGGGCTTCATGCCGGCCGCCGAGGGGCTGGCGCTGTACCGCACCGCCGCGGCTTACGCGGCCGTGGGCCCGATCGGCGAAGTGGGCACCTACTGCGGGAAGTCGACCGTCTACCTTGCCGCCGCCGCCGCCGAGCACGGCCAGAAGGTCATCACGGTCGACCACCACCACGGCTCGGAGGAGAACCAGGCGGGCTGGGAATACCACGATCCGGAGGTAGTCGACCCTCGGACCGGGCGGATGGACACACTGCCGTTCTTCCGCGCGACCATCGAGGACTCCGGGCTAGCCGATCACGTTATCGCCATCGTCGGTACCTCGGCCGGCGTCGCTAGGCTCTGGCGCACGCCGCTCGGCATGCTGTTCATTGACGGCGGGCACAGCGAGGCCAACGTCGTGACTGACTACGAGGGCTGGGCCCCGTGGGTGGCGCACGGCGGGGCGCTCGCATTCCACGACATCTTCCCCGACCCGGCGCACGGCGGACAGGCGCCGTACCGGGTATACCTGCGTGCACTGGCCTCCGGTGCGTTCACCGAGGTGAGCGTCACCGGTTCGCTACGCGTCCTGGAGCGGACCGGGCACGGAATCTGATCGGTCTTCGCCGGCCGGCGGGCAGCCGCAGGCGGCCGGGTTCGCCGGCCGCCATACGCCGGGCCCGGCAGCGGCGTCCCGGAAGATTGCTGCCGCCCCGGTGCAGGCCGGCGCTTCGCCCGCCATGCTGCCGCGCGCCATGCTTCCGCTCTGGGCGCCGGGGGCAGCCGCAGTCCCGCTAGCTAGCTCGGCGGACGCCAGCGCCTCTGCTGCCAGCACGTCAGCCGCCAGAATCACGGCTGCGGCGGTCCAGGTGCTCCGCTCATCCGGGAAGTGCTTGCCGTTGGCGAACTGCCAGCCAGTCCAGTAGCTGCCATCATCGGCGCGCAGGAACTGGATCTGCTCGAACAGCTCGAAGGCCTCGTCCTGGTGGCCGATGGCGGCGAGCGCGATCGCCAGCTCACAGGTTTCGGCTGCGGTCACCCACGGCTCGTCGCTGACGCAGCGTACGCCAAGACCCGGTACCACGAAGGTGTCCCAGCCCGACTTGAGCAGTCGCTCGGCGGCCATGCCGCGTACCGGCCCGGCGAGCACCGGGTAGTACCAGTCCATCGAGAAGCGGCTCTTGTCGGCGAAGGCCTCACCGTGGCAGGCAACGGCGTGCCCGAGCAGCGCCGCGGCAAGCTCCCAGTGCGGCTGCGGCTGCGCAAGCCGTTCGGCCAGCGCGATCGCGCAGCGAAGGCTGTGGTACATGCTCGAGCTGCCGGTGAGCAGTGCGTAGTTGTCCGGCATGCCGTCTTCGTGGCGGCGCCAGATGATCTCGCCGCGCGGCGCCTGCAGGCCGATGGCGAACTCGACGCCAGCGCGGACCACTGGCCACATCCGCGCGGCGAAGTCCTCATCGCCGGTCCCCAGCAGCTCATGCCAGACGCCGACGGCGCAGTACGCCGCGTGGTTGCTCTCGGTGGTCCGCTCGCCGGCCAGCCCGTCGGCGGTCTGAACCGGCCAGGACCCGTCCGGTTGCTGCGCATCGGCGAGCCAGGCGTAGGCGCGGCGCGCTTCGCGGCGCATCCCGCACGCGCTCAGCGCCATCGCGCACTCCACATGATTCCACGCGTCGACATGCCCGTCCGGCCAGCCGATCGAGCCGTCGGCCTGCTGGTCGGCCGCGATTGCCCGCGCCGTCGCATGCAGCTGGCCGGCGGTCAGGATTCCCGGAACGGCCGGCGCACGGCCGACGGCCGAGGCGGAGCCGGCCGCCGCGGACGGGCTGGCGAGGGGCGCGGGGCTGGTGAGGGGCGCGGGGCTGGCGAGTGGTACGGGGCTGGCGCTCGCGGGGCCGTCCGGGCCGGGTCTGCTGGCCTGGCCGGCCAGTCGCTCAGGCTGCCGCATGCACCTTCTCCGCCACCGGACCCGGCTGCCGTGCGGCCGTGACCGGCTTGGTGGCGTATACCACCAGGCTCTTGCCGATGAGCGGGTTCAGCGCGCGGTCAGCCAGCCGGGTAACGGCCGGACGGCGCATGATGTCCCATACCAGCAGCTTGTGGTAAGCGCTGGCGAGCGGGTGGTCATCGTCGTGCACGCCGACCGCGCACTTGAGCCACCAGTACGGCGAGTGCAGTGCATGCGCATGGTGGTGGCCGCCGACAACCAGGCCGGCTCGCCGCAGCTTGGCCTCCAGTTCGCGGCGGGTGAAGATGCGCACGTGTCCGCCCGGAACGTTGTGGTATTCGTCCGATAGCGCCCAGCAGACCCGTTCGGGCAGCCAGGCGGGCACCGTGACGGCAGCGATACCGCCGGGTCGCAGTACGCGGCTGATCTCGTTCATGGCGCGCTGGTCGGCGGGAATGTGCTCCAGCACTTCAGCGGCTATCACCAGGTCGAAGCTGCCATCGGGGAACGGCATCCTGGTGGCGTCGCCAAGCGCGCAGGTGACGCTGGCCGGCGGCTGTATCTCCGCTGCTTCCGCCATCGCCGCGGCGACCGCGCGCACTCGCTGCAGTTCGCTGTGATCGGTGTCGAGCGCCACTACCTGCGCGCCGCGCCGCGCGGCTTCGAAAGCATGCCGCCCTGCGCCGCAGCCGAGGTCCAGCAGCCTGGTTCCCGGCTGGATCGGCAGTAGCCGGAAGTCGACGGTCAGCATGGCAGGTCCCCGGCCGCGGCGCGTGCCGGGCCTGCCCGGCGGGCGGCGATCGCCTGCCGGTACTCAGCGACGGTCGCCCGCGCGACGGCCTGCCATGCGAATCGCTCCGCGACCCTGGCCAGCGCCGCCGCCGACAGCCGCTCGCGCTCGGCCGGGGAGTCATGCAACCGCCGCAGCGCCGTGCAGAGTTCCTCGGCGTCGCCTGGGGTGACCAGGAGCGCCGCGTCGCCGGTAACCTCTGGCAGCGCGCCGGTGCGACTGGCCACTAGCGGCGTGCCGGACGCCATGTGCTCGACAGCCGGCAACGAGAATCCCTCGTACAGCGACGGCACCACCGCGATCTCCGCGCTGGCGACCAGTTCGGCAAGTCCGGAGTCGCTGATGCCGCTGACGAACTGGACCTTGCCGTCCAGCGAGAGCTCGCCCAGCAGCCGCTGCGTCGGGCCATCCGGTACCAGCTTGCTCACCAGGACCAGCGACACGTCCCGGTCCGTGCTCAGCTTCGCGAACGCGCGCAGCAGCGTAGCGACACCTTTGACGGGGGAGTCCGCGCTGGCAACGGCGATGATCCGGCCGGGAACGCGCGGTCCCGGCCTAGGGTGAAACAGCCGGGTATCCACACCGAGCGGGATGACCTTGACGACCTCCGGCCTGACCTTGAAGTCGCGCAGGATGTCAGCCTTGGACGACTGCGAACCTGTCATGATCGTGCCGATCCGCCTGGCGACGCGGCCCTGCATCCCGACGAAGGAGTACCACCGCCACTTCGGGATCTTCCTCAGGCCACGGGCTGCCGCCAGCTCGATCCGGCGATCCACGCTGATCGGGTGATGGATGCTGGTCACCAGCGGCAAGCCGAGCCGGGTGATGCCGAGATTGCCGTAGGCGAGTACCTGGTTGTCGTGCACGATGTCGAAGTCGCCTGATCGTGCGCGCAGTGCCCGGAGCGCGCGGAGGCTGAAGGTCAGCGGCTCAGGAAAATACGCCGTCCACATGCCCGCGACCTCGAGCACGTCGATCCAGTCCCGGTACTCGCGCAGGTGCGGAGTGCGGAACGGATCCTCGTCGCGGTACAAGTCGAGGCTCGGCAGTTCGATCAGCTCCGGGCCGGGCTCGAGCTCGGGATACGGCTGACCGGAGTAAACCTCGACATGATGACCCAGCGCGGCGAGCTCACGGGACAGGTGGCGCAGGAAGATGCCCTGCCCGCCGCAGTGCGGCTTGCTGCGGTAGGAGAGCAGGCAGATCCGTAGCGGCGTACCATCCGAGTCCGGGACGGATGCCGTGCCGGGCCGGTCAGCGGTGCGGGCGCCGCCTGCCGCGCTCGGCAGGGCAGAGCTGCCGGCCGGCTGGCCGGCGGAACCGATTACGTCGCCGGCTGCTACGGTACCCACGCAGGTTCGCGCCTCCTGTCTCGCCACCGGCTGCCACCGGGCGGGCGACCCGCGTGACCCCCCAGTCAGCGAACCCTACCAAGCCGGTAACTTGCGTGCCCTTTGACCCCACATGTTTGCCGGGCTGCCAGCCGTGCTGTCAGTATCTTTACGCTGCCGTGGCATCGTTAAGCTGCCGCGACGAGGTTTCACACGGAGGCTCCGCTGACACGACGCGCGCTCATCACCGGCATCACCGGTCAGGACGGCTCTTACCTGGCTGAACATCTGGTCGACATGGGATACGAGGTCTGGGGGCTAGTCCGCGGCCAGGCAAACCCGCGGGTGCGCCACCTGCGGAAGCTGCTGGGTGACGTCAGGCTGATCCGCGGCGACCTGCTGGACCAGGGCAGCCTGATCGCGGCGGTGGAGCGGGTGCAGCCGGACGAGGTTTACAACCTGGCCGCGATCTCCTACGTGCCGCTGTCGTGGCAGCAAGCCGAGCTCACTGGTGAAGTAACCGGACTCGGCGTGCTTCGCGTGCTGGAGGCCATCAGGGTGTGCAGCGGGATCAGCGCATCCCGCAGCCCGGGCAGCGGCCAGATCAGGTTCTATCAGGCATCCACTTCGGAGATGTTCGGTCAGGCCAGCCAGGTTCCGCAAAACGAGCAGACCTCGTTCCACCCGCGCAGTCCGTACGGCGTGGCAAAGGTGTACGGCCACTTCCTGACGCAGAATTACCGCGAGTCCTACGGGATGTTCGCGGTGTCCGGGATCATGTTCAACCACGAGTCGCCGCGCCGCGGTGCTGAGTTCGTGACCAGGAAGGTCTCGCTCGGGGTTGCCAAGATCAAGCTGGGTTACGAGCGCCAGCTTCGGCTGGGCAACCTGAGCGCCAGCCGGGACTGGGGCTTCGCCGGCGACTACGTCCGCGCCATGCACCTGATGATGGCGCAAGACGCTCCGGCTGACTACGTCATCGGCACCGGGGTGACGCACTCCGTGGAGAAGCTTGTCGACACCGCGTTCCGTGCCGCCGGCCTGAACTGGCGCGACCACGTGGTGACCGACGCCGCCTTCATCCGGCCGGCCGAAGTGGACCGGCTGTGCGCGGACCCCGCCAAGGCACGGGACGAGCTCGGCTGGGAGCCCAAGATCGGCTTCGAGGAACTCGTCGAGATGATGGTGGATGCCGACCTGGAGCTGCTGGCAGCGACCGACGGCAGCGCGGGCGAGGAGTTCGCGACCGATTCCTGGTAGGGCGCGCCCTCAGCTCCTTGATCGTTGTGAGTCTTCTGCTGCTATAGCAACGGAAGACTCACAACGATCAAGGAGTCGGCTAGCTGATGTGGCCGCCGAGCAGCATGCCGATGCCGTAGGTGAGCGCGGCGGCCAGTCCCGCCAGCACGAACTGGCGCAGTGCCCCGCGCAGGAACGGCCGGGCCGTGACGCGCGCGACGATGCCGCCGCCGACGAAGGCCGCGATCGCGGCGAGGACGACGGCCGCGCCGAGCGAGGCGAAGCCGAACAGGAACGGCAGAAGCGGGATCAGGGCGCCGGCGGCGAAGGTGACCAGGGAGGCACCCGCGGCGGTCAGCGGTGACGGCAGCTCGTCATGGTCGATGCCGAGTTCCTCGCGGACATGAATGCGCAGCACCTGATCCGGGTGCTGGGACAGCTGCCTGGCGACCTCGTCCGCGAGGGCCGGCTCGACGCCCCGCAACTTGTACGTGGCGGCCAGTTCCGCCTGCTCGTCCGCCGGGTTGGTCTCGAGCTCGATGCGCTCCTTCTCCACTTCGGCTGCCACCAGCTCGTTCTGCGACGAGACCGACACGTACTCGCCCGCCGCCATGGAGAACGCCCCGGCCGACAGCCCGGCTAGCCCGGTCAGCACGATCGTGTGCGGCGCGAGCCTGGCGCCGCCGACGCCGGCAATCAGCGACACGTTCGTCACCAGGCCGTCCATCGCGCCGAAGACGGCCGGCCGCAGCCAGCCACCGGACACGTCGCGGTGCTGGTGGTTGACCTCAACGCTGGCAACGGCGCCGGGGCCGGCTGGACTGCCCGGTTCGGCCGTACCGGCGTGCGCCATCGGCTGGCCCGCGCCGTCGGCCTCGACTGGTGGTTTGCTCGGGGATGCCATAGTCATGAGTGTGCCTGTTCTGTCGGATCTGGCGCGTCGGCGACGGCACTCACTGGCGGCCGGTGCCGGGCTGCGCAAGGTCGGTGAGGTGAGATCGGGCCGCACTGCCATGGTCGTGGCACTGCAAAAACGCGGGCAAACCGCGAGACACCGAGAACGGCCACCCGAGTGCGATTATTCCGGACTGGTCCGGAGTGCTGCCAGTCCGGTGGCCGTTAGCTACCCGGCCGGCGCGTTGGTCCGGTCCGCGATGGGCAGCGTCCGGTCAGCGACCACGGCCGCGAGCAGCACCTGCTCCGCAGCCGGCGGCAGTGACTGCGGTGAGATGATGGTGCCCAGCCAGAGGAGGAAGCCAGCATGACCGACCAGGTGTCCGGCGCCAGGCCTGTCCGCGCGCCCAGGGGCAGCAGCCTGACGTGCAAGGGCTGGCCGCAGGAGGCAGCCATGCGGATGCTGATGAACAACCTCGATCCCGAGGTCGCCGAGCACCCCGACCAGCTGATCGTCTATGGCGGTTCGGGCCGCGCCGCCCGCAGCTGGCAGGCATTCGACGGCATCGTCGCCTCGCTGCGGGACCTGGCCGGGGACGAGACCCTGCTCGTGCAGTCCGGCAAGCCGGTCGGCATCTTCCGGACGCACGAGTGGGCGCCGCGGGTGCTGATCGCGAATTCGAACCTGGTGCCGCAGTGGGCGACCTGGGAGGAGTTCCGGCGGCTGGAGGCCGAAGGCCTGACCATGTTCGGCCAGATGACCGCCGGATCATGGATCTACATCGGCACGCAGGGCATCCTGCAAGGAACCTACGAGACGTTCGCGGCGGTCGCGGCGAAGCGGTTCGGCGGTTCGCTCGCCGGCACGATCACCCTCACCGCGGGGCTTGGCGGGATGGGCGGCGCCCAGCCGCTCGCGGTCACCATGAACGGCGGCGTAGCGCTGTGCATCGACTGCGATCCGTCCAGGATCAGCCGCCGGATCGAGCACGGCTACCTCGACGTGGCGGCTAGCGACGTGGACGACGCGGTCCGCCGGGCCACTGCGGCGGCCGATTCCGGGGAGGCACTGTCGATCGGGCTGCTCGGCAACGCGGCCGATCTCGTTCCGCGGCTGCTGCGGATGGGCGCTCCGGTCAGCGTGGTGACCGACCAGACGTCGGCGCACGATCCGCTGACCTACCTGCCGAGAGGAGTCGCGTTCGAGGACATGGCCGCGCTGCGGGCCGAGGACCCGGCCGGGTTCACCGTTAGGGCCAGGGACTCGATGGCCGAGCATGTTGAGGCGATGGTCGGTTTCCAGGACGCCGGCGCCGAGGTGTTCGACTACGGCAACTCCATCCGCGGCGAGGCCGAGCTCGCGGGCTACGATCGCGCGTTCGCGTTCCCTGGCTTCGTGCCCGCCTACATCAGGCCGCTGTTCTGCGAGGGCAAGGGCCCGTTCCGGTGGGCGGCGCTGTCCGGCGATCCCGCCGACATTGCCGCCACCGACGCGGCCATCCTGGAGGAGTTCCCGGCGAACGAGGCCCTGTCCAGGTGGATCCGGATGGCCGGGGAGAAAGTGCACTTCCAGGGCCTGCCTGCGCGGATCTGCTGGCTGGGTTACGGCGAGCGGCACGTCGCCGGACTGCGGTTCAACGACATGGTCAGGCGGGGCGAAGTGCAGGCGCCCATCGTGCTCGGCCGTGATCACCTGGACTGCGGCTCGGTCGCCTCGCCGTACCGGGAAACCGAGGCGATGGCCGACGGCAGCGATGCCATCGCTGACTGGCCGCTGCTGAACGCGCTGGTCAACACCTCCTCCGGGGCCTCCTGGGTGAGCATCCACCACGGCGGCGGGGTGGGCATCGGGCGATCCATCCACGCCGGCCAGGTCTGCGTTGCCGACGGCACCGACCTGGCCGCGCAGAAGCTGGAGCGGGTGCTCACCAACGACCCTGGGATGGGCGTGATCAGGCACGCCGACGCGGGCTACGGACGGGCCGTCGACGTCGCGGCCGAGCGCGGCGTCCGCGTGCCGATGCAGAAGTAGTGTCAAAATCGTTCCGCGGGCGCAGCCGCTTGCGACCGGGAGACCGCAGATGACGTTCGCTGAGTTGTGGGCCGAGTTGCTGCCGGTTGGCCGGGATGAGCTCACCGGCGGTTACCGGCGGTACTCCTGGACGACGGCCGATGCCGCGTGCCGGGCCTGGTTCGCCAGGACCGCGACTCAGCTGGGGCTGCGCACCGACTGCGATCGCAACGGCAACCTGTGGGCCTGGTGGGGACGGCCAGGCGGAGCGCAGGCGGTGGTCACCGGCAGCCACCTTGACTCGGTGCCCGACGGCGGCGCATTCGACGGGCCGCTCGGGGTGGTGTCCGCGTTCGCCGCGGTCGGCCAGCTTCGCAGCGACGGGTTCCGGCCCGCGAGGCCGATTGGCGTGGCCGCGTTCACCGAGGAAGAGGGCGCCAGGTTCGGGGTTGCCTGTCTCGGCAGCCGGCTGCTGACCGGCGCGGTCACGCCGGAGGCAGCGAGCGCGCTGCGTGACGGCGACGGCGTGGCGCTCGCCGACGCGATGGCCGCGGCGGGTCGCGACGCCAGCGGCATCGGGCCGGATGAAGCGCTGCTGGCCGGGATCGGGGCCTACGTCGAGCTGCACATCGAGCAGGGCAAGGCGCTGGCGGACCTCGGTGCCGCTATCGGAGTGGCGGACGGAATCTGGCCGCACGGCCGCTGGCGGTTCGACTTCGCCGGGCGCGCCGACCATGCCGGCACGACAAGGCTGGCCGACCGCCAGGATCCGATGCTTCCTTATGCCGCGACCGTGCTAGCGGCACGGGCCTCCGCCGAGCGCTGCGGAGCCCTCGCCACTTTCGCGAAGGTAGTGGCCGAGCCTGGCGCGGCAAACGCGATCAGCTCCCGCGTGCAGGCCTGGCTGGACGCCAGGGCGCCGGACGAGGCGACGCTTGACCTGCTGGTGTCGCAGGTGTCGGCCGAGGCTGCGACGGCGGCCGGCCAGCACGGCGTTGCCGTCCGGCAGCACCGCGAATCGGTGACGCCGCCCGTCAGCTTCGACCGCGGGCTGCGTGATCGGCTGGCCGGCGTCCTGAGCGCCGCCGGGATCGCCGCGCCGCTGCTGCCGACCGGGGCCGGGCACGACGCCGGCGTGCTCGCCGCGCGGATCCCGGCAGGCATGCTGTTCGTGCGTAATCCCAGCGGGGTGTCGCACTCGCCTGCCGAACATGCCGAGATGGCCGACTGCGAAACCGGGGTAGCGGCCCTGGCCGCGGTGCTCGCCGACCTGGCGGCGCAGTGACCGCCACGCGCACATGGCTGGCCGAGCTGGCCTGGTCGCCGGACTTCGGGCTGCGCTCCGATGTGCTGATCGAGGCGGCAGATGACCGGCTGACCGGCGTGACGCCCGACGCTCAGCCGCCACCCGCCGCCACCCGCCTTCGCGGGCTGACACTGCCGGGCCTGGCCAACGCGCATTCACACGCGTTCCACCGGGCGCTCCGCGGCGTGACGCAGGCGTCGCGCGGCACGTTCTGGACGTGGCGCGAGCGAATGTACGAGGTGGCTGATCGCCTCGACCCGGATAGCTACCTGGCGCTCGCCACCGCTGTCTATGCCGAGATGGCGCTGGCCGGGATCAGCTGTGTCGGCGAGTTCCACTACCTGCATCATGGCCGCGGCGGAACGCCATACTCCGACCCCAACCAGATGGGCCGGGCGCTGATCGAGGCGGCCAGCCTGGCCGGCATCCGGATCACCCTGCTTGATGCCTGTTACCTGTCCGGGGGCTTGTCGGCTGGCGGCCGGCCGCAGGCACTGGCCGGTGCGCAGCTGCGCTTCGGGGACGCCGACGGCGCGGCCTGGGCGGCCAGGGCTGACGCACTCGGCCAGGACGCCGTGGGCCGCCTGAGTCCGCACGCCCGAGCGGGCGCCGCCATCCACTCGGTCCGTGCGGTGCCGCCCGGGCAGATGGCCGAGGTCGTCGCATGGTCACACCGCTACGCTGCCCCGCTGCACGCGCACGTTTCCGAGCAGGTGGCAGAGAACCGGGCGTGCCTTGCCGCATACCGGGCGACACCCGCGGAGGTGCTGTCCGGGGCCGGCGCGCTCGGCCCGCGCAGCACCGCGGTGCACGCAACGCACCTGGCAGGAACTGATGTCGCCCTGCTCGCCGGGGGCCGAGTACATGTGTGCCTGTGCCCGACGACCGAAGCTGACCTGGCCGACGGCATCGGCCCGGCCAGGGAACTGGCCAGCGCCGGCGCTCCGCTCACGCTGGGCAGCGACAGCCAGGCCGTCGTCGACATCCTGGAGGAGGCGCGCCGGGTCGAGCTTGGCGAGCGCCTCGCATCGCAGGAACGAGGCTGCTTCACCGCCGTCGAACTCGCCACCGCGGCGACCACTTCCGGGCACGCCAGCCTGGGCTGGCCGGAGGCGGGTGATCTGGTCGCGGGCGGGCTCGCCGACTTCTGCACGGTGGCGCTCGACTCGCCGCGGACCGCCGGCACGACCATGGCCACGGCGCTCGAGTCGGTCATCTTCGGCGCGTCGGCCGCCGACGTTCGGCACCTGGTCGTTGGTGGCAGGGATGTCGTGGCGGGCGGCCGGCACCTGCTGGTCCCGGACGTGCCAGCGGCGCTCACCGCGGCAATTACCGCCGTGCTGCACTGACCGGGCTGGCGGCTCCGCTAGCCGTTCGCACCAGGATTGTAGGCGGGCGGCAGCCCGGAGCAGATGCTCGCGGCGGCGTTGCGCGACTGAACGGCGCCGGGTCCGTTCCTGACCGCCCGGCTTACCCGCGGCCTGCCGCTCTTCCCGGCGTTCCTGCCGTGCCTGGCCCGGTGCGTGACCGCGGGCGGGTTCACGCCCGCGAAGTCGGTGCCTAGCGTCAGCGTCACCGTGCCCGGCGCGCCGACCTGCCCGGCGGGCTCGGCCAGCGTGTTCTGCCCGGCCGGGAACGACGTGAGCGCGGTCATCAGCGTGTACGCGCCGTCGGCCTGGTCCAGGCCCGCGTAGTCCACCGTGGTCGTGCTGGTTGCCGCCGCGTTGCCGACGCCGGTCACGTCGAAGCCGAGCAGGCGCAGCCTGGCTGCCGCCTGCGCGGCGAGCCCGGCCTGGCCGGTGCCGTTCAGCACCTGTACCTTGACGTCCTTGTACGGCAGAACCGGCAGCTGGCCATGCCAGAGCTGGCCGGTCCTGACCATCTGGTAGAGCACATCGTCTTGCGGCTGGACGGCCATCAGGTGCGACTGAAGGCCGGGATAGGTGTCCACGGCGGTCGGCAAGGTGATCAGGCTCACGTTCCTCGGCTGCAGGTGCGTCAGCGACTCGGCCAGGCTCATGAGCGAGGTAGCCGAGCCCAGGCCGGTGTCCACGGTGAGCGCGCGAGTGGCCGTTCGCGCGATGCCGTACAGCGCCGGCAAGTTGGTCAGCAAGCCCTGCGACTGAACCTTCTGCACCACCGAGGAGATGAACGCCTGCTGCAGCTGGATCCGGGGCAAGTCGCCGCCGGCGTTGGCACCGCTGCCGACACCGTGCCGCGTCCGCACGTAGGCCAGCGCCTGGTTGTACTTGAGCAGGTGCTTGCCGGGGCTGAGGTTCAGGTGCGAGTAGCGGTCGTGATAGCCGGGACCTGGCGGGACGCACACCTCGACGCCGCCGAGGCTGTCCACCATGGTGCGGAAGGAGTTGAAGTCGAACTCGACGAAATGATCCAGCTTGATCCCGGTCAGGTCCTCGACCGTCCGCACGGCGCACGTCGGGCCGCCGATGTTCAGCGCGCCGTCGATGATCGCCCCGGGCGGATAGCTCTGGGCCGGCCAGGTGCCGTTGCCGACGTAACTCCGCTCCTTGCACGCGGGCTGGTAGACAAACAGGTCCCTGGGAATAGACAGCACGATCGCTTGGGTGTGGGTGGCGTCGAGGTGAATGAGCAGCAGGTTGTCCGAGTTGGTCGTGCCCGGATACGCCTCGTAGCCGAAGTTGCCGTGCTGGCCCAGCCGCTCCTGGGAGCCGAGTACCAGGATGTTCTGGGCCCCGTAGACGGCCCGGCCGCTCAGGTCGCCCACGGCGACCTTGGTAATGCTGCCGTCAAGCTGCCGGTACAGCGCGAAGGCGCCGATACTCGCTAGCACGGCTACGACGGCGACCAGCGTGGCGATCAGGTAGCCGGCCTTTGCCAGCTTGCCCTGGCGGTGCCAGCTTGCCCGCAGGCCCGTGGTCAGGCTCCGTGCCGACGGCGGCTGCGGCCGGCAGCCAGCCACCGGCTCCGCTCGCCCGGGCAGGCTGAAGCCGGGTTCGTCGTGGTCGCGGGGAGTTACCCCGTATGACATCTGCGCTCCGTCCTGTCGGCCATGTCGGCGGCCCTGGCCGACGGCGTGGAGCCGGATCCAGACACGCTCAGCTAAGGTCTCTCACTTAGGGTATCCACGCAGGCGACGGTTTCTACCGGTTTTGCCCCTGCCTTACGAATTCCGGCCACCTTCATTCCGTCGGCTTGAACCGCTCAGCCGATCAGCCCGTGGGCCGGCGACGGCCCGGCCACGGCCCGTCCGGCCGCCGGGGCCGTGGCCCATCACCCGCCAGCGCCTGGCTTGCCGCCTGCTATGGCACGATGCGCTGGTGAGCGTGCTGATCACCAACATCGGCGAACTGGTTACGAACGCGCCGCGCGGTGCGGAGGACCTGGCCGCGCCCGGGCCGTTCGACACGATCGCGGACGCCGCGATCGTGCTGGACCGGGGCGTGGTGGCGTGGACCGGCCCGGCGGCAGCAGCCCCGGCCGCCGACGAGGTCGTCGACGCGGCTGGCCGCGCGGTACTGCCGGGCTTCGTCGACTCGCACGCGCACCTGGTGTTCGCCGGTGAGCGCGGCGCGGAGTTCGCGGCCCGGATGGCAGGCCTGCCGTACAGCGCGGGTGGTATCCGCAGCACGGTCAC
>DAHVAR010000254.1 GCA_027314515.1 Actinomycetota bacterium | reverse complement strand
CCCTGATCAATGCCGAGCTGGCCTGGGTCGAAGGCGTCATCACCGACCTCAGCACTGGCGCTCTGACCTGGAGCTACGAGGAATTCGCCGGGCTCGGCGCGCAGCTAGCGGGCGATCCCGGCAGGACAAACTCGTGGGCCTGAGGATTCACTTCCGGGACTTGCCATCTCACCTGACGCCTCGCGGTCACTGAAGGCCGGCGCGCGGCCTGCGTGATTTCCTGTCACGCGTCCACATGCCGCCCGCAATGTACCGCAGCCGGCGGAGCACCCGCCCGTCACGGGGCCATGAGCCAGAGCGCGTCCATGGGCAGGGCTTTGATTCTGCCGCCGTATGAGAGGGTCTGCTGGCCGGTATAGAGGACATAGCCTGCGGCGAACTTGTCGCCGAGGTGGCCCGCCAGGTTCCGCAGGCCAGCGAGGTCCTCGGTGTGGATGGTCGCACCGGCTTTGACCTCGATCGCGATGACGCGGCCGTCAGGGGACTCGATGACAGCGTCAACCTCAAGCTTGTCCTTCGTCCGGTAATGGTAGAGGCGGGTACGTTCCCCGGCCCAGGTCATCTGTCGTGCCAGCTCCATTACGACGAAGTTCTCTAGCACTGGTCCGGCGGCACCGCCTGGCTCGTCGAGGCGAGCGGCGTCCTGGCCGATGAGATGGCAGGCGATCCCGGTGTCAACGAAGGCCAGCTTCGGGGTACCGATGGCCCTGGAGGTCTGTCCGCCCGACCAGGCCGGGACCGGTTTGATGAGGAATACCGTAGACAGGAGCTCCAGGTAGCGCGCCAGGGTTGTCCGCGGGATACCCGCCTGTCCCGCTAGAGTGCCCGGCACCAGCAGGCCGCTTACCCGCCCCGCCAGGAGCGCTAGCAGCCGGAACATGTCCCCCTGCCGCTCGATGCTGCTCACCTCGAGGACGTCGCGCTCGACGAGTGTAGAGAGGTAGGAAGCGAAGAATGCCGCCCGGCGCCTGGGGGTGCGGCGGACCGCTTCCGGGAATCCGCCGACCACAGCCAGGTCCAGGTAGTCGCGCTTGCGCAACCGTGACGAATGCTCGATGGCGGCACCGTGCCGGAAGGCCGCGTCGATGAACATGTCGTGCCCGCCATTCATCTCCCCTTGGGAGAACGGCCAGAGCTCAATGACCTCCATACGGCCTGGCAGCGCGTCCGGCAGGCTGCGCAGGGCAAGGACGCGGGAGGATCCGGTCAAGAGAAACCGACCAGGCCGGGGATCCAGGTCGACCAGTATCTTGATCGCTCTCAGCAGCTCAGGCGCGAGCTGGATCTCATCGATGACCATGAGCCGCCCGTGCTCAACGAAACCTGCCGGATCGTCGTGCGCCGCCCGCAGCGTGGCCGCATCATCGAGAAGGCGCACAACGGTGCCCGGCCGGCTATCGGCCGCAAGCCTCGTCAGAGTGCTCTTGCCCGCCTGACGGGCACCGTTGACAAGCACTACCCGGGTATCTTCAAGCGCCTCGGACACGAGGCTCTGCGCGCGACGCGGGACCAGGCCAGACAGAGGAGCCATACCTCAAGTCTGCCCTAAGATCCATAAGAGGGTGGTCACCTGGACGGTTAGTCCGTGGTCACCTGGACGGCTAGTCCGTGGTCATCTGGACGGTACAACGGCGGTCAGCTAGCCGACAGCGGAGAGCGACGGGTACGAGAGCTGGCCAGCGGTATCTGGACCGCCTCGTCCCGCACCTGCCTGTACTCCCGGCTAGCCGACGTCACCGTAGAGCTCTCGCGGTCCTATCAAGGCGAACGTTCACCGTCGGTGTCCTCCGCTATCTCGCGGCTGAAGCCTGCCCCGCTGGAGCAGGCAAGAATCGTCTCCGAGGTGTCGTACCCACGTCCGCCGAGGAGGCCTGAGCCTCAGTCCGCCCAGCCACACGATAGCCGTGAGCGCTGCGCCTCAGTGCTGCGGACCGGACTGCGGCGTCGGCCCGCCCGTCGCAGGCAGGTGGGCCGGACTGGCCACCCGCTGCAGTACGCCGCGCTCGTCGCGGACGTATTCACGACGGGCGTTGATGGCGAGCTTTCGCTCGACCTCGGCGCTCAGGTCGATACCCGTCATCTCGGCCAGCCCTACCAGAAAGAGGAGCAGATGCGGCCGATCCGGCGGGCCCGGGTCCGGCACGCCCGCATCCGGGCGCACCCTGCCGGGGCTGATCGCGGCGACATAGCTGAACTTTTCGTCCTCGTAGCCGAGTTCGGCCCCCTTAGCCTGCCGGTGAATTGGCGACCGTGGCAGTCGCACCGCGAAATGGCACCAGTCCCCCTCGACGGCCAGCGGGCAGCCGAGCTGATGCGGGCACGGTGCCGCGACCTGATGCCCGGATGACAACAGGCGCTCACGAGCCGCCAGGATCCGCCGGTGGCCGGCCGGCGTTCCCGGCTCGAGGATCAGCACGGCGGGAGCGGCGCGCGCGGCCAGCATGGCCAGCGCGGCTTGCTGCGCCGGTGCCAGCTCGCCGAGCACGTAGCACACGGTGGCCAGGTCCCCCGATCCGAACTCGCCGGACCCGGCCGGCTCGCCGCCGCCAAAACCACTGTCGGCTGGGCCGCTTCCGCCCCCGCCAGGATCGCTGCCGCCGCCGAGCCGCCACGGCCGCCAGGTCGCTGACCGCAGCGCGCCCGACGCCGCCCCGGCGAAGATCGCTTTTCCCAGCCTGATCGCATGCGCTGACTGCTCAAGCAACGTCATCGCCTCGATACCGGGCAGGGCGCTGGCTACTGCCCAGGCGGAACCGCCCGTTCCCGCCCCGAAGTCGATCAGGCTCGACGGCACCCAGCCAGGGAGGGCCAGCCGCATCTGAAGCAGCGCGGCCGCGGTCGCCGCCGCTGTGGCGGGCATCCGGTACGCCGCGTACGCGGCCGCGTCGGCCGGGGATGTGATGACCTGCGCTGCTGGTACCTCGCCGGCCCGGTACGCGGTCATCAGCCGCTGCACGCTCGCGCCAAGGTTCCCCGCGCTGCCGCCGGCCAGCGCTGCCTGCACGGCGGCAGTGAGCGAGCTCAGGCCGGCAAATCCGGGTTCAGGCGCAGCCACCAGCCCACGGTAGCGTGCGCCAGGAGCACCGGCCGGACGCACTGGAGTCCGGCTAGCCTGTCCGCCTGAGCGAGCGGAGCCGGTATGCCAGACCTGCGG
>DAHVAR010000253.1 GCA_027314515.1 Actinomycetota bacterium | reverse complement strand
GTGCGGGCAGCGACTGCGGCCGGCCCGAAGGAGGCAAGTTGACGGCATGCCGATCGTCTACCGCTCACCGCCCGACCTCCGAGCCGTCGAACCGCTGCTGCGCCCTCGGGCGGGCCGCTACCCGCCGGAATGCGGCAGGTGCAGCAAGCCAGGGATGAGCAGGCGCGTGCCGAGGACCAGCGCGGCGAGGCATACCAGCGCGAAGACCGCGACCCAGGCGCCGCCAGGCACGCCGGTCAGCCGGCCAAGCTGGTCGGCGTCCGACGTGCTCAGCTGGCCGCGGCGCCGCCGCCGGCGGCGCTGACCCTGCAGCTCGGCGACCGCGCGAACCCCGCCGAGGAGCAGGAACCACGCCGCGGTGTAGCCAAAGGCCGCCTGGATCGCTGCCGTGGCGACCCAGCTGACCGCAAGGACCGCGCCCGCCGTGGCGAGCACCGCCAGGACACCGTAAGCGTTGCGGATCGCCAGCAGCGTTGCGGCCAGCAGCGCGAGCAGCAGCCAGAGCACCGCGGTCACGTGGTGCGCGGCGAGCAGCCAGGCCGTTCCGGCCCCGAGCAGCGAGGGAGCCAGGTAGCCGGCCGCCGCGGTGAGCACCACCGCCGGGCCGGTCCGCCTGCCGCGCGAGTAGGTCACGCCCGAGGTGTCCGAATGCAGGCGGATCCCGCGCAGGCGCCGGCCGCTCAGCACCGAGATCAGCGCGTGGCCGCCCTCGTGGGCGATCGTGATCGAATTGCGCGCCAGGTGCCAGGTGCGGGCGTTCAGCACGATCAGTAGCGCGACGGCGCCGCTCACCGCTATCACCCATCCTGGGGGAACGGGCTGTATCCCGGCTACGCGGTCCCACAGCTCGCGGAACAATCCGAAGACCGGCATGCCGGCAAGGATAAGTGGCTCGCGGCCGTGGTCGATGGCGCCTTGTGCGAGCACGTCAGCGGGCTGGGATCGGGTCAGTCCTTGGTGGCGATGAAGTAGGTGTTGGCGATGTCGCCGTCGACGTGCGAGACGTCAACCGAGGTGAAGCCCGCATCGCTGAGCATCTCGAGTGCCTTTTGCTGGCCCCACATCGTGCCCAGTCCGAGTCCGCCTTCGGCCAGGGAGACCGTCATGCAGTGCATGCACGAGACCGTGTAGAAAAACGGGCCGAGCGGATGGCTCAGGTTCTCCGAGAGCGTGCTGGCGGCGCGGACGTCGACGCAGAGGTAGACACCGCCGGGACGCAGCGCATTGGCGATGCCGGCCAGCACAAGGTCGGGACGGGCCTGGTCATGGACGGCGTCGAAGGTCGTGATGAAGTCGAACCGGGCGGTTTCGCCCAGGCGGGCGGCATCGCGCTTCTCGAACCGCACATTCGTGAGGTGCTTGCTGTCAGCTTCCGCTCGGGCCGCGGCGAGCCCGGTGTCAGACACATCGAACCCGGTGAACCGGGAGCGCGGGAACGCCCCGGCCATCAGGTTGATGGCGTGCCCGGACCCGCACCCTACGTCCGCGACGTCGATGCCCTGCTCGAGCCGGGCAGTCAGGCCGGGGACCAGCGGCAACGTCGCGCTGGTCAGTCGTGCGTCGTGCACCGCGCCGCTGTCCTCGGCCATCAGGGCCTGGAAGTTCGGGAACGCGGAATACGGAACTCCGCCCCCGTGCCGGAAGCAGTCGACGACCTGATCTTCCACGCGCGCGAGCAGGCCCACGAACTGGGCCTCAACTGCGATGTTGTCAGGACCAGCTGCCCGGGTGAGCCAGGCGGAGTGGTCGTCGGGCAGCGAAAAGACGCCGGTCTCGCCGTCGTGATCGATGATCCTGCCGGTCGTCATCGCCGCGAGCCATTCCCTGACGTACCGCTCGTCGAGTGCGGCCTTCGCCGCGATCTCCGCGCTCGTCGCGGGCGGCATCGCGGCCATGACGTCGAAAAGCCCGGTGCGGTGGCCGACGCTGACCATCAGGGCCAGCATGGCCTCATTCATCATGTGGATCATGCGTCCGGCGAATGCGGCCCCGTCGGCAGCACCTGCGTCAGCCATCGAGGCCTCCCTCACCGCAGCTTACAAGTTGCCGGATTCACGACATTCCAATCGTCTACCAGGATTTACCCGCTGGCCTGGTTACCGCGCTGGGGTTGTTAGGTAGATTGACGATGCGTCGGTCGCCTACCTATTATCGCGGTGTGGACAGGCAGGGGATTCCGATGCGAGAGCCGACGTACTTTGCGCTGGCCGCGCTGCTTTCCGGGCCGCTGCACGGTTACGCGATCATCAAGCGGGCCGGGGAGATGTCGGGTGGCAGGGTCCGCCTCGCTACTGGCACTTTGTACACCGCGCTGGACCGGCTGACCGCGGAAGGCTATGTCCGGCTCGTCAGCGAGGAGATGGTGGGCGGCCGGATCCGCCGGTCCTATGGCCTGACCGACGCGGGGTCTGCCGCGCTGCGAGCCGAGGCGCAGCGGATGGCCGAGGCTGCCCGGCTGGTGACCGGCGAGCCGGCCGCCACGGGGGCAGGCCAGCTCGGCCGGCAGCCGAGGATCACGTGAGCGCCCCCAGTGAGCGTGGCGCTCACGCGGGGGCGAGCTTGCTGACGGCCTCGCCGAGGTCGAGGCCGGGAACGGGGGTAATCGCGATGACCGGTGTATCCAGGCCGGCCGTGTGGTACTCGGCCACCCGCTCCCGGCAGTGCTCAGGGGGGCCGTGGATGACCAGTTCGTCGACCAGTTCGTCGGGTATCGCCGCCAGCGCGCCCTTCCGGTCGCCGGCGTTCCAGGCTGCAAGCAGCGGCGCGATCACCTCGCCACGGCCGAGCCATTCGTGGAACGCGGCATAGACGGGAACGGTCAGGTATGCAGCGATCATCCGCTTGCCGACGTAACGGGCGACATCGGCATCTGCGGTCGGGCAGACGAAGATCCGGGCAACGAGCTCGCATTCCGGGCCGGCCACGCCGCGTACCTTCGGGACGTCGGCCGGCGCGAGCCAGTTGGTGATCGCGATGCCGGCCTCCGCTGCCGCCAGGGCGACCATGCCCGGCCGTAGCGCCGCGAGCGCGAGCGCGGGCGGGATCTCGGGTGCCGGGTCGAGCCGGAAGCCGTTCACGGTGAATGTCTCGTAGGAGTGGGTGACCTTGCCGCCGGCCAGCGCTTCCCGCAGGAACCGCAGCATGTCCCTGGAGCGCTGGTAGGGCTTCTCGAACGGGATGCCGTTCCACTGCTCGACCGCGACCTGGGACGACGTGCCGATGCCCAGCACGAACCGGCCAGGAGCCAGGGCGGCCAGTGTGCCCGCCTGCACCGCAAGGGAAACGGGCGCTCTGGTGTAAATGCCTACGATCGCCGTGCCGAGCCGCAGCTGCGGTGCCCACTGCGAGGCGAGCGTCAGCGGGGTGAAGCCGTCTATCCCGTTCAGCTCCGCCGACCACACGTCGGTGTAACCAAGGTCGGGCAAACCTGCCACGAGCTCTTGCTGGCCGGTCAGCGGCACGCCGGTCAGCGGGAGGGTCAGGCCCCAGCGAGATTGCGATCCCATGCTCGGGAGTATGCCAGCCCGGTTGCCCGGCGACCGGAGGAGTGTGATCCAGATCACGCAACGGAAACTGTAGGTGATTACGTCCTAGCACTGAGTGATCGAAACAGATCCACCGGACGGTGTGCGGAATCCGCACATGATCTTCCTAGACCCTCGGAGGCCGACCGTGAACAGCCTGAACGTCAATGTGAACGAAGCGGTGTGCGAGGCGCTGTTCGCGTCACAGCTGCAGCCGTCGGACACTCTGACGACCCAGGCGGTCGCGGACGCGATTGGCAGCACCCTGCGGCGCCTCGGTCCGGCGGGCTGCGCCAGCCGCATGGCCCAGGAGTTCGGCGACCACCCGGACGCGGCGACCGACCGGATGCGCTGGATCCGTGAGCTGACCGGTGACATGTGCGGTTGTCTGTTCTTCACGCCGGCTGCGGCGCCCGCCATTGGCTCAGTGGGGACCCTGCTGCCGGTGCGCGAGGCCGCCTGAGGAGTGCGGGCAGCAAGCAGGCCGCGACCTGACCTCAGGTCAGTTCGCGGCCTGCTTGCTGTCGCGGTGCAGCTCACGCAGCCGCTCAGCGGTCTGCTCGTCGGCCGGACTGTAGGTCGTCATCCGGGTGCCGAGGCGCTGTCCCAGCCACAGGTGGGTGTAATTGAGCTTGAGCAGGCCCACTCGCGGGTGCATGAACCGCTTGGTGAGGTTCTCCGGGCTGGCGACCTCGTGCCGCTCCCACAACTCGGCGAACTCGGGCGACGCCGTGGTGAGCTTGGCTACCAGGCACTTCCAGGCAGGCTCGGCGACATGTCCGGCCATGGCGGCGCGGTACTCGGCGACCATCCGCCGGGTGCCTTCCTCCCAGTCAAGCGTCGCGGCGCGGCAACTCGGCACGGTGAACATCCGCCACAGCGAGTTCCGCTCCTCAAATGGCAGCTTTGCCAGCGGGCCCATGAGCAGGTCGTAGGTCTGGTTGTAGGCCAGCACGTCGTAGCGGGCATTGCGGATGCAAGCCGGGAACGGGTCGAGCTGGTCGAGCAGCACCTGTGCGGTCGGCGGTAGTGAGCTGCAGTCGGCCTGGCCGGTGCCGTCCGGGGTGTCGGCGAGGCGGAACAGATGGTCACGTTCGTGCGGGTCGAGCAGCAAGGTCCGGGCAACCGCATCAAGCACCTGCGGGGACGCGTTGATGTCCCGGCCCTGTTCCAGCCAGGTGTACCAGGTGACGCCCACCCCGGCCAGGGTGGCGACTTCTTCGCGGCGCAGCCCCGGCGTGCGCCGGCGGGATGCTGGTGGCAGGCCGACCTCCTCAGGCCCGATACGCTCCCGCCGGCTGCGCAGGAAGTCGGCGAGCTCGCGCCGGCGGGAAGCCGCGATGTCAGGAAGAAGCCTGGTCGCCGGAGGCGCAGTCACCTGCGGCGCATTATTCGGTAGCAGGGCCTGCTCGCTCATGGCTACTATTATGCCTTCGCTCTGATGCTGTTGCCAGGTACTGTCAATACCAGTATAAATGGGCTCTAGTACCTGGCTTGAGTTTTCCGTCATGCTAGCCGCATGCCTTCCGATACCGCTTCGACCCTGGCGCCCAGCGTTCGGTGCAAGAGGGATCAGCCACCTGAGCCGCAGGCGCTGACCGCAGCCGGACTGACCGTCATCCTCGTCGGCGTGCTACTTCCCATGATCGATTTCTTCATCGTGAACGTCGCGCTGCCGACCATCGACCGCGACCTGCATGCCAGCCAGTCGCTGCTCGAACTTGTCGTGTCTGGCTACGCGACTGCATACGCGTTGCTGCTCGTCCTCGGCGGCCGGCTGGGCGACAGCATCGGCCGCAAACGGCTGTTCCTGCTCGGCATGGCTGCCTTCACCGTCACGTCGCTGGCCTGCGGACTGGCGCCCACGGCCGACTTGCTGGTGGTCGGCCGGGTAGCGCAGGGCGCCGCCGCGGCCCTGATGGTGCCCCAGGTGCTCGCGACTATCCAGGCGGCGACAACCGGGGAGCGGCGGTCCCGTGCGATTGGCCGCTACGGCGCGACTGGCGGCCTGGCGGCAGTGCTTGGCCAGGTGCTCGGCGGCGTGCTGGTGTCCGCGAACATCGACAACCTCGGCTGGCGGCCGATTTTCCTGGTGAACGTGCCCATCGGCCTTGCTGGCCTGCTGCTGGCCCGGCGCTATGTGCCCGACACCCGGCATGGCGCCCCGGCGCCGATCGACGCCTCAGGAACGGTCCTGCTCGGCCTTACCGTGCTGCTCCTGCTCGTGCCGCTGACCGAGGCCCAGTCAGTCGGCTGGCCGGCCTGGACCGTCGCGATGCTGCTGATCGTCCCGCTCGCGGCAGCCGCGTTCATCCGGTTCGAGGTCAGGGCCGAGCGTGCGGGCCGGGGGCCACTGGTGCCACCGTCCCTGCTGCAGCACCGCAGCATGCGCCGGGGCCTGCTGCTCGCGCTGCCGTTCTTCGCCGGGTTCGGGGCGTTCATGTTCTGCTACGCGCTGCTGGTGCAGGAAGGCCTGCACGCCAGCGCCCTTACGGCGGGCCTTGGGCTGGTGCCGATGGCCGCCGCGTTCCTGGCGGCGTCACTGTCCACTGCGAGGCTGCTCGCCCGGTTCGGTGCGAAAGTGCTGACCGCCGGCGGCCTCCTGCAGGCTGCGGGCCTGGTCATGCTAGGCGTCACGGTCTGGCTCGGCTGGCCGCACCTGGCCGTCGCGGCACTGGCACCAGGACTTGCCGTTGCCGGTCTCGGCCAGGGCCTGGTGATGAGCCCGCTGTTCGGCGTCGTGCTCTCCGAGGTGGCGCCCGCGGTGGCCGGGGCCGGTGCCGGAGTGCTGACCACGACTCAGCAGACGGCGCTGGCGCTGGGCGTGGCCACGCTCGGCAGCCTGTTCCTGACGCTGGCCGCCGACGGTACCGGAATCAGCACCGCATTCCTGGTCGTCATCACGGTCCAGGTGGTGGTCGCGATCGGTGTCGCGACCGGGGCGCGAGGGCTGCCGGGCTGGCGCGGCAGGACGGCAGTGGCTAACCCGGAACTGGCCGCTGCCGGGCACAGCTGAGCCCGGCCCAGCCCGTCGTCCCGAACGCACTGCGGTAGGCATGCTGCGTAAAGGGCGCAACCGCGGTGCCCCGGTGGACGTCCAAGAAGGGTGCGACCAGATATGCGGTGCGCGCCGGCTACCACGCTCCTCGTAGCGGGCTGCGTGGCCATGGCGCTGGCCGGCTGCGCCGCTACCGGCGCGGGGACGGGACCGGTCACGGCGTCATCACGGACGGCGGTGGCCGCCGCGCCGCGCAAGCGCGCCGTCGCCGACGCGTCGGCACTTCTGAGGGCATTTGCCGTGCCCCCGGGCGCGCGGCGGTTGCGGCAGGCGCCGGAGGCGCTCAAGGTACCGATCACTACCCTCGGCTCCACCTCGCAGGTGGACGACGTCTCGTTCTGGCGGGCTCCCGGGCGGCCGCAAGCGGTGCTGGCCTGGGAGGAAGCGCATCTGTCCCGCCGGTTCACGCTGGGCGACGCCGATTTCGGGCCGCCGTCATGGGACCGCATGTTCTCGCTACCTCCTGTTCCCGGCGTGCTGAGCGTCAGGGAATTGGTGGTCGAGGTGACCGGGGCAGGTAACGGGCAGACCGCGATCCGAGTGGACGCCAGGGTGAGCTGGCAGCCGGCGCGGCCGGTCGCCGAGCGGGTGCCGTCTGTCGCCCGCGTGGTCACGATCACCCTGCTGCCCGGCCTGGGCCCGGTCCGCAGCCGCCCGCCCGCGCCAGTCACGATCGCGAACCTGGCGGTCGTCCGGCGCCTGGCTGCGCTCGTCGACGACCTCCAGCTATCGGTGATCCCGCCGGATGCGCCCTGCCCGCTGCAGACAGGTAGCGTGATCCGGCTGGCATTCCTCGCCCGGCCCGGCAGCCCGCCGCTCGCCGTCGCGCAAGGCCCGGCTGCCTGCGGCACCGTGCAGTTCAGCGTCGGCGGCAAGCGCCAGCCCGCGCTCCAGCTCACCGACTCGTTCATCCCGCAGGTCCGCAAGGCTGCCCGGTTACGTGCCGTCGCTGACTGGCCCCGGCTGGCCGGGATTCCCGGAAGGCGGCTGGTCGGTGCCTGGCGCGAACGGCGGGACCTGGTGGCCCAGGTGGCGGGCGGCATCGCTGCAGAGGTAGTGCAGGAGGCGGTGCGTCTCACGGGCGAGCCGCAGCCGCTCCTCCTCGACCTTCCTGCGCTTGCGGCTCTGGGCTACCAGGTGCAGCGTGCCGCCGGCCGCGATGCACGCGCCGATGTCGCTGGTGACGTTGGTGTAGTTGCCGCCGATCAGCTCGGCGTTCGCGCTCACCCGCACACCGAGCAGCGGCAGCGCAATGAGGTAGATGCCCAGGCCGAGCAGCACCAGCACGTGCGGCTTGCTCGACAGTATCCGGGGAACCCACTGCAGCATCCGGTCGATGAGTGACCGTGGCTGCTCATCCGCCAGGTCGTCCGTCGGGCCGATCAGCGCGCTCAGGCCCGTAGTGCCGCTCTCCGTCGCTGTGGTGTCTTCTGCCGACAATGTGGCCTCCCGTCCATGGCCTGCTGCGTCCGGTCAGGCTACAGCCGCAATGCGCATCGGGAAATGGCGTGCGCCCCGACGTCAGGGACGGCACGGGGCCTTGATCAGGCCGCGAATGGCAAGACTTGACCGGATTAATTCAACATGCGTAGAATTCACCACGCGTTGATATCTAGCCTGGCACGCTGCTCACCGCAGGAGGCCGCCGATGTGGGCGATGATCGTCAAGGAATTCCGGCAGCTGCGCCGAGACCGGCGCACGCTGGCCATGATGATCGTGATGCCGGTCCTGCTGCTCGTGGTGCTCGGCTATGCGGCGAGCTTCGATGTGAGCTCGATCCCGGTCGCTGTCGCTGGCCCGCAGTCGGCCGCCCTGGCCAGGGCACTGCCAGCCGTCTCGTGCGGCCCGGGCTGCTCGTTCTCGCTGGCTAGCTCCGACCCTGCGGCCGGCCGTAGCTGGGCGCAGGACCAGTTGCGGGACGGCAATGCCGCCGTCGCCATCGTGACCGGCGGCCAGGCGCCGACCGTGCTGATCGACGGCAGCCAGATCTTCACCGCGCAGGCCACGCTCGCGGCGCTGGCAAAGCTGCCCGTCGCCGCGCCTGGCAGTGCGCTGTCCAGGCCGCGGGTGACAATCTTGTACAACCCGGAACTCAAGACGTCCGACGTGATGATTCCCGGCCTGGCCGGCGTGGTGCTGGTATTCATCGGCACGATCATCACCAGCCTCGGCGTAGTCAGAGAGCGCCAGTCCGGGACGCTTGAGCAACTGGCGGTGATGCCGCTGCGCCCGCGAGACGTGTTCCTCGGCAAGATCGTGCCGTACTTCGCCGTGGCCGTGGTCGACCTGGCGATCGTGCTGGCGGCCGGCATCGTGGTCTTCGGCGTGCCGTTCCGCGGCTCCCCGCTGGTGTTCGCGCTCGGCGCCGTCCTGTTCGTGTTCGTGACGCTCGGGCTCGGCGTGCTGATCAGCACCGTGTCGCAGAACCAGGGCCAGGCGATTCAGCTGGCCATGATGACCACGATGCTGCCGCAGGTCCTGCTGTCCGGCCTGGTGTTCCCGTTGTCCTCGATCGCGGCCGGGGTCCGCTGGATCGCCTACCTGCTGCCGCTCACCTACTTCAACGAGATCGCCCGCGGCGTCATGCTGCGGGCTGAGCCGATCGGCCCGCTGTGGCAGCCGTTCGTGCTCCTCGCAGTGCTCGGGCTGGTGATCGTCACGCTGGCGATCCTGCGGTTCCGCAGTTACCTCGCGCCAGCCCCGCCCGCACGCCGGCTGCTGCGCAGGCGTCCGGCGGCTGGCGTCCAGCAGGACCAGGCACGGCCCGCATGACGGAGGGACAGGGCGGATCGGCGCCGGACCAGCCGTGGGGCGCGTCAGCACTCCGCCTGAGCTATGACGGCGCGCTCGCTCTGGACGGCGTGTCCGTCGCCGTGACGGCTGGTCAGGTTACCGCGGTCGTCGGCGGGGACGGCGCGGGCAAGACGTCGCTGCTGCGGTGCCTGGCCGGCGTGCTGCGGCCGGACGCCGGGGAAGTGCGGAGCCCGGCCAAGTCCCGGATCGGGTTCCTGCCGGCCAGCTCCGGCATCTACCCGGACCTGACCGTCGCGGAGAACCTTGCGTTCCGTGCCACGGCCTACGGCCTGCGGGGCGCCGCGGCGGCCCGGCGCGCCGCCGAACTGGCCGAGCAGGCGGGCCTGGCGGCCGCGCGGGACCGCCTCGCCGCCCAGCTCTCCGGCGGCATGCGGCAGAAGCTCGGCGTGATCGCCGCGCTGCTGCACCGGCCCGAATTGCTGATACTGGACGAGCCGAGCACCGGCGTCGACCCGGTCAGCAGGTCCGGATTGTGGTGGCTGATCGCCTCTGCTGCCGCCGACGGAGCCGCGGTGATCCTGGCGACGACCTACATCGATGATGCGAAGCGGGCGGCCGACGTGCTCGTGCTCGATGCCGGCCGGCCGCTGGCGTCCGGCGCGCCGGAGCAGATCACCCGTCGGATGCCCGGCTCGGTGCGGGCGGTAGCTACCCGGCCGGCCACCGAACTCGCCTGGCGGCGCGGTGCGGGCTGGCGCGTCTGGTGCCCGCCGGGCAGCACCGAAGCGGCCGGCGCATCCGCTGAGCCGGACTTGCAAGACGCCGTGATCGTCGCCGCGCTGGCCCGGCAGTCGTCGGACCAGTCAGAGCGGGAACGGGCAGTACTGCGACGGGCCGTGCCGGACCGGGCAACGACCGGCCAGCATCACCGCGGGCAGCGGCGGCGAGCCGGACCCCTCGCCGAGAGCGTTGCCGTCACCTGCCGATTCGGCACCCTCACCGCGGTCAGGGATGTCAGCATCGCCGTTCGCCCCGGTGAGATTGTCGGCCTGCTCGGCGCGAACGGCGCTGGCAAGACCACGCTGATCCGGATGCTGCTCGGCCTGATCCCCGCGACGGCTGGGCAGGTACGCCTGCTCGGCGAGCCGCCCAGCCGGGTGACCAGGCGCCGGATCGGTTACGTCCCGCAGGGCCTCGGCCTGTACGACGATCTGACGGCGGCCGAGAACATGGCCTTTGCCAGTGCGGTATTCGGTAGCCCGGCGGGACGCTGGCCGCCGCCCGATGATCTGCCCGGCACCGCCGGCGGGGCCGCGCTGCCGGTCGGCCAGCTGCCGCTCGGCCTGCAGCGCCGGGCCGCGTTCGCGCAGGCGCTCGCGCACGCCCCGGACTTGCTGATCCTGGACGAGCCGACCTCGGGCGTGGACGCGCTCGGCCGGACGCGGCTCTGGCAGACCATCGGCGCGGCAGTCGAGTCGGGCGCCGGCGCGCTGGTCTCTACCCACTACATGGAAGAGGCGGACGAGTGCGACAGGCTGATCATCATGGCTGATGGCATCGTGGTCGCGGCCGGCACAGCCAACGAGATCATCGGCGGCGCGCAGGTCACCGTCGTGGACACGGCCGACTGGGCGGCTGCCTTCGGCCTGCTGCAACGGGCCGGCCTGGCAGTCGCGCTGGCGGGCCGCGGGCTGCGGGTGCCGGGAGCGACCCCGGACCAGGTGCGGCAGGTGCTGCCGTCGGACTGCCGCGTCACCGCCGAGCCGGGCACGCTCGAGGAGCGGTTCTTCGAGCTCGTCAGGGCCGCTGGGCGACCGGAGGCGCCGGCGTGACGCGAGGTGCCCGCAAGGCCAGGTCACGGACCGGGCGCCGGTCCGGTGACAGCGGCAGCAAGGCGGCGATACTGGCGGCTGCCAGGCTCCAGTTCGCCGAGTACGGCTACGACGGCACCACTATCCGCGGGATCGCCGCGGCGGCCTGCGTCGACCCGGCCCTCGTGCACCATTTCTATGGCACCAAGGAACGACTGTTCGCGGCCGCGACGGAGCTGCCGATCGTCCCGAGCGAGGCGATCAACGCGGCCCTGGCGAGTCGCGAGCCCGGCCGTTCGCTCGGCACTCACCTGGTCGCCTCCGCGCTGGCGTTGTGGGAACGGGCGGATATGCGCGGAGCGTTTCAGGCGATGCTGCGATCGGCGCTGACCAGTGAGCAGGCCGCAGCCACCCTGGCCGACTTCATCGCCGAGGCGATACTCGGCCCGGTGGCCAGCGCCGCGGCCGGCGCGGACGCCGACAATGCCTCATACCGCGCTTCGCTCGTCGCGACCCAGATGCTCGGTCTAGCCGTCGGCCGCTACGTGCTGCGCTTCGGCCCGGTCGCGCAGGCAAGTCAGGAGGAACTGGCCGTCGCGATCGGCCCGGTCATCGATCGCTACCTGACCGGGGACCTCAGCAGGGCCGGCAGCGGGCACTAACATCCGCAGGGTGGACCCGATTCTTGGTGATTGCTCCCTGGCGAAGCTGCACGAGCGTACCAGTCATAAGTGGCGGACCTACCCGCCGGACGTGCTGCCGGCATTCGTCGCCGAGATGGATTTCGACCCTGCCGAGCAGATAAAGGACGCGATCAGGGCCGCCGTCGCGGCTGGTGACCTGGGCTACCCGCACAAGGGCGAGCTGGGCGAGGCATTCGCCGAATTCGCGGCTGCCCGACTGGGCTGGTCGCCGGAACCGGACCTGGTATTCGCCATCCCCGACGTGATGACCGGCATCGCCGAGCTCATCCAGGCGCTGGTCGGGCCCGGCGGCGGCGTCGTGATCAACCCGCCGGTGTATTCGCCGTTCTTCTTCCGCGTCCAGCTGGCCGGCCGGCGAGTCGTCGAGGCGCCGCTGGCGGTCCGCCCGGACGGCGGCTACGACCTCGATCCGGACGCCCTCGAGGAAGCGCTGCGCCAGCCGGGAACGGGCGCCTACCTGCTGTGCAACCCGCACAACCCGCTCGGCCGGGTCTGGTCGCGCGAGCAGCTGACCGCGATCGCCGAGCTCACCGACCGCCACGGCGTACCGTTGCTGGTCGACGAGATCCACGCGCCGCTGGTGCTGCCGGGCGCGCGACACGTGCCGTTCCATACGATCGAGCATCCGGCTGCCCGCCGCGCCGTTGTCTTCACCTCGGCGTCCAAGGGCTGGAACATTCCCGGTCTCAAGTGCGGCGTGGCGGTGGCCGGCGACGGCGACGGGGCGGCGATCCTGACTCAGCGCTGGGATGCGCTGCTCGCCAGCCACCTCGGCGTGCACGCGACCATCGCTGCCCTGCGCAGCGCCGGGTCATGGCTGGACGCTGCCATCGCGCAGATCGACCGCAATGCCAGGCTGCTCGCCGGCCTGCTGGCCGACTACCTTCCGGCGGTCAGCTACCAGCCGGCCGAGGCCAGCTTCCTGGCCTGGCTGGACTGCCGCGACCTCGGGCTTGGCCAGGACCCGGCGGCTGCGTTCCTGACCGCCGGCCGCGTCGCGCTCAGCCCCGGTCCCGACTTCGGCGTGCAGGGCGCCGGATTTGCCCGGCTGAACATCGGCACTTCACCGGAACTGCTCAGCGAGGCGGTTCGCCGGATGGCGGCCGCGCTGCCCGGCACTGGCGCCGCCCGCGGCTGACGAAGGCGCGGGCACTCTTCATGACGAGCCAGGACACACCTGGTCAGGCGCCTTGTTACGTGCGAATGTGGAACCGAGTCCCCCGCCCAGGTCGCAGTTGGAGGGGTCATTTATGGGCCGGGATGTCCCGTCCATCATCGTGAGCCAGCAAGACCGCCGCGCTTACCGGGAGAAAGTTCGCCAATGCCTCGACGTGTTCGCCCGGATGCTGCGCGAGTCCAGGTTCGACACCGAGCCACGGCAGGCTGGCCTCGAGATCGAGCTCAATCTTGTCGGCGCCGACGGTCGGCCGGCCATGACGAACACCGCGGCGCTGGCAGCCATTGCCGATCCGAGCTTTGCCACCGAGCTTGGCCGGTTCAACCTCGAGATCAACGTGCCGCCGCGGCAGTTGACCGGCGACGCGTTCAGCGCGCTGGAACGCGACGTGACCGGCAAGCTGGCGCGTGCGGCGGACCGAACGCAGCGCACCGGCAGCCGCCTTGTCATGGTCGGCATCCTGCCCACGCTGCGCCAGGGCGATGTCACCGACGAAGCGATGTCGGCCAACCCGCGGTACCGGCTGCTGAACGAGCAGCTGATCGCCGCCCGTGGCGAGGACATGCGGATCAGCATCGACGGCCCGGAACGGCTGCTGACGCACGTCGACACGATCATGCCCGAGGCGGCCTGCACCAGCGTCCAGTTTCATCTGCAGGTGAGCCCGGAGGCCTTCGGCAGCTACTGGAACGCGGCCCAGGCGGTAGCAGGCATCCAGGTGGCGCTTGCGGCTAACTCGCCGTACCTGTTCGGGCGTGAGCTCTGGCGGGAGACCAGGATCCCGCTTTTCGAGCAGGTCACCGACACCAGGCCGGAGGAGCTTAAGCAGCAGGGCGTACGGCCCAGGGTGTGGTTCGGCGAGCGGTGGATTACCTCGGTCTTTGACCTGTTCGAGGAGAACATCCGGTACTTTCCGGCGCTGCTGCCGCTGCGTGCGGACGAGGATCCCGAAGCCGCACTCGACAGTGGCGAAGCGCCGCAGCTTGCCGAGCTGACCTTGCACAACGGCACGGTATACCGGTGGAACCGGCCGGTGTATGCGGTCAACGGCGGCCGGCCGCACCTCCGGGTGGAGAACAGGGTTCTGCCCGCCGGCCCCACCGTCGCGGACGTGGTGGCGAACGCCGCGTTTTACTACGGCCTGGTCCGGGCGCTGGCCGAGACAGAACGACCGGTGTGGACGCAGATGTCGTTCGCCGCTGCCGCCGACAACCTGGTCGAGGGTTCCCGGCACGGGATCGATGCACGGGTCTACTGGCCGGGGATAGGCGAGGCGCCGGTCACCGAACTGACACTGCGGCGGTTGCTGCCGCTGGCGGCAGAAGGGCTGCGGCAGTGGGGCGTCGACCCGGCGGACGCCGGCCGGCTGCTCGGGATCATCGAGCAGCGCTGCCTCACCGGCAGGACCGGGGCGACGTGGCAGGTCGAGACGGTGCAGCGACTGGAGCGCGGCGGGGCTGACCGGCGCGAGGCGCTGCGCCTGATGACGCAGGGATATATAGAGCGAATGGTGACTAATCACCCCGTGCACACCTGGCCCGGCCTCTGACGCTCGGTAGCTTTGCCGCTCCGGTGAGTGGGCATACCAGTCAGGCAAAGGTCCCGGAAGCTCTAATCGGGGGTGGGACATGGCCGTGAAGCCGACGGTAAATCCAGCGGAGTCAGGCACCGGAGAATCCCAGCCCGGCCGCCGGTCCGCCTGGCCGCAATTCCGGTCACCAGGACCAGAAGGCGCTCCCATGGTCGACACGGCGATGGCCCGCAGATACGCCGCCGAACTGCTGGGCACGGCGCTGCTTGTGTTCTTCGGCGCTGGCATGGCGACGGTCAACTTCGGCTTCCGCGCCTTCGGCAGCAGCGTAGCCGCCGGGATCCTGCTCACCGGCCTGGTGTTCGGGCTCGTGCTGCTCGGCCTCTTTGCGGTGATCGGCCCGATATCTGGCTGCCACATCAACCCGGCCGTGTCGTTCGGTGCCTGGCTCGCCAGGCGCCTGACCGTCATCGACCTGGCCGGCTACTGGATAGCCCAGCTCATCGGCGGCCTGCTGGGCGCATTGCTGCTGCTGTGGGTCATGCACACCTCGCCGTTCTACAGCACATCGAGAATCGGCCTCGGCGCCAACGGCTATGGCCGGCTGTCGCTGCTGCACGCCTCGGGCGGCGGCGCGTTCCTGATCGAGGTGATCCTGACCGCGACGTTCGTACTGGTCGTGCTGGCCGCGACCCGCCGGGACGCTGCCGCTCCGGCGGCCGGCGTCGCCATAGCCGTCACGCTGGCCCTGACCAACGTCATGGGCATCCCGATCGACGGCGCCTCGGTCAACCCGGCCCGTAGCTTCGGCCCGGCCATCGTGGTCGGCGGGCTGCCGCTGAGCCAGCTCTGGCTGTTCCTCATCGCCCCGCTGGTCGGCGCGGTCTTCGCGACCGGCATCTTCATGCTCTTCAGCCATGTCAGCGCAGGCGCGATCACGCCCGGCGCCGACGGCGTGGGGGCACAGCCAGCGATGACGATGTCGGCGGCCGACGAGGTGGTCGCCGAGCCGGCTGCGGGCCGCACCACGACGACGACGCCGGTCATGCCGCCGGGAACGCAGCGAGTGGTGAGCGGCGGCGCGACGGAGGGTTCCGGGAAAGCAGGCTCGGGCACGGCTCCTGGCCAGGCCGCGCCCGGCGAGCCCGGCGGCGGAGCCAACCCGACGCCGCCCGAAGGCAGCCGGTTAAAACGCACCGGGGGCGGCCAGCCGCGGTGGTGAGACGATCGGGTAGTGACCGGCGCCGGCGACCCCGCTGCCGCCCCGCAATTGCGGGGCGGCAGCGCACCCGGCCGCTGGGTACTGGTCGCGACGGTACTCGGCTCCAGCATGGTGATGCTGGACTCGACAGTCGTCAACGTGGCGCTGCCGACGATCGGTCGCGACCTCCGAGCCTCCCTCGCCGGACTGCAATGGACGGTCACGGCATACGTCCTGACGCTGGCGGCGCTGATCCTGCTCGGCGGCTCGCTGGGTGACCGGGCCGGGCGGCGCCGGGTGTTCCTGATCGGCGTCGCCTGGTTCGCGCTGGCCTCGGCGCTCTGCGGGCTGGCGCCCGGCATCGGCGTGCTGATCGGCGCGCGGGTGCTGCAGGGCGTGGGCGGCGCGCTGCTCACGCCGGGCTCGCTCGCGATCATCCAGGCCAGCTTCGCTGCGCAGGACCGCCCGCGCGCGGTCGGTGCCTGGTCCGGGCTGAGCGGGGTGGCCGCGGCCATCGGCCCGCTGCTCGGCGGCTGGCTGGTGCAAACGGCCGGCTGGCGGTGGGTGTTCCTGCTGAACGTGCCGCTCGCCGCGGCTGTTGTCGCGGTGACGATGCGGCATGTACCCGAGACCAGGAACACCTCAGTGAGCGGCGGATTCGACGTGGCGGGCGCATCGCTGGCCGCGCTGGCGCTGGCGGGCATCACCTATGCGCTGATCGAGGCGCCGGGGCGGTCGGCCAAGGCCGGGATCGCGGCTGCCGCGCTGGCCGGCCTCGCCGCAGCCGTAGCCTTCGGCGTCGTCGAGGTCCGCCGGACCCGGTCGCCGCGGCCGGTGGCGCCGATGCTGCCGCTCGATGTCTTCGCGTCCCGGCAGTTCACCGTGATCAACGTGATCACGTTCGGGGTCTACGGCGCGTTCGGTGGCCTGCTGTTCCTGCTGATAGTGCAGTTGCAGGTAGTGGCCGGGTTCACGCCGCTGATGGCAGGCTCCGCGCTGCTGCCGGTGACGGTGCTGATGCTCGCCCTGTCCGCCAGGTCCGGCCGCCTCGCCCAGCGAATCGGGCCGCGCTGGCCGATGACCATCGGCATCGCCGGGCTGGCGATCGGCACGGCGGCGATGACCCGCATCGGACCGCATGCCAGCTACCTCGCGGACGTGCTGCCCGCGGCCATCGTGTTCGGCCTCGGCCTCTGCCTGACCGTCGCGCCACTGACCGCGACCGTGCTGGCGAGCGCTGACGTCCGGCATGCCGGGGTGGCCAGCGGAGTGAATAACGCTGTCGCGCGGGCTGCCGGGCTAATGGCGGTTGCCGCCCTTCCGGCAGCCGCCGGCCTCGGCCCGGCGAGTTACCGCCAGCCAGCCCGTTTCGATCACGGTTTCGATCTGGCGATGATCGGATGTGCGGTAACCCTGCTGATCACCGCGGTGCTGGCGGCGGTCCTGGTGGACAACAACGTGCTGCGCCCGGCGGGCCCGGTGCCGTCGGAGCCGGAGGCCAGGGTCGCCTGCCCGGTCAGCGCGCCGCAACTGCAGCCGGTCCCGCGCCGGTTAGTCAGGTGTCCAGGCCAAGGGTGAAGGTCGGCTTGGGCGAGGTCTCGGGCAGCCGGTGCTCGTCGGCGAGGCGGCGGATAGCGGTGCCGGTCGCCAGGAACTCGGTCGCGTGCTCGCCCCAGACATGGTTCTTCACCTCGACCGTGACCCCGACGATGCCGGACGACTGGGCCTGCGTGGCCTCGGCCTGCATGCGCTCAAGCGCCAGTTCGCGCGCCTCGTAGACGCCCTGGGTGAACTGCACCATCTCCTGGTTCTGGCCGGTCTGCCGCAGCGACTGCATCACGCCCTGATGCGCGATGTGATAAACGCAGGTGCCGAGCACGAACGCTACCGGCACCGCCCCGGCTGCCAGCAGCCGGAAAAAATCCTGCGCCGACAGGTCGGAGGTGAACGCCCCGCCGTCCGGCGCCCGGTGTGCGCCGGTGCCGGCCAGGTGCCTGACTGCCGTGCCGGTCGCGACGAATTCCAGGCAGCCCTGACCCCAGGCGTACATCTGCATCCGCAGCTGCACGCCGACGATGCCGTCAGCGACCAGGTGGTCGGCCTCCGAGCGCATCCGGGCCATGGCGAGCTCGCGCGCGTTGTACATGGCCTGAGTGAGGACCTGAAGTTCCTGGTTCTGGTTCCAGCGACCGACCTGGAGGCCGACGTGGTAGATCGAGGAGCCGACGACGAAGCCGAGCGGCTCGAACCCTGCCTCGCCGAGCAGCACGTACTCCGAGACCGACAGGTCGGAGGTGAATACGCCGCCGGGGCTGGCGCCGGCCGTCTGCGCGAGCCGGCTATCGGCGGCCTGCGGCTCCCAGGTCGCGGTGCTCTGGCTGGACTGGCTGGAAAATAGCGGCACTGCGCCTCCCGGCTCTGCTGCTGGTAGCACCTGCAGCCTAGTGCGTGACCGCCGGGCGGTGCCTACTTCGGGGCCGGCGGGCTCGTCGCGTCGCCCGGTGCCGCGGGCTGGCGCACCTCGACCTCCAGGTCCGGACGGACCAGCCGGGACTCGGCGTAGAGCTGGTAAGCCCGCCAGTCCGCGTCGGTAAGCGGCGGCGGGTCGAGCGCCCGGGGCCACAGCCTCCGCACGCGCACCACATTCAGCTCCGTCACGATGAGCGTGATCTGCGCCTGCAGATAGAACCAGGCAAGCAGGCCGAGCACGACGCCGAACGTGCCGTAGGCGGAGTTGCTGGCATGCTTGACGATCAACCCGCCGGTCAGTTGCAGGATCTGCCAGGCGACCGCGGCCAGGATCGCGCTCAGCCGCAGATCACGGGTGGCGACCTCGGCGGCGGTCGCGATCCGGAATCCGAGCCAGAACAGCCCGATGTTCAGGATCAGGGACACCACCACAGCGGCGATCTGGCCGATCCCGCCGAAGTGACCCGCACCGCCCGCCACCGTGGACAGCGCGATCGTAATGACCTGGCCAGGGCCGATCACGGCGATCAGGCCAAGGCTGCGCAGCAGCTTCTTCGGGAAGCGGGGGCGCCGGAACTGCGGCACCTCCCATGCGCTGTTCAGCGCGTTCTGCATGGCGTTGGCGATGCCCCTGGCGCCGTACAGCGTCAGCAGGACGCCGACCGCCAGCGCGATGCCCGTGCCGCTCAGCCCGTGTTTCATGCTGTCGCTCAGCTCGGTGCCGATGACGGGGTAGCTATGCAGCGCAGCCAGCAGGTGCTTGCCCACCGCCGGGTTCTTGCTCGCGATGATGCCGAGGATGGTCACGGCGATCAGCAGCAGCGGGAAGACCGAGGCGAAGGCGTAGTAGGCGACAAGAACGGCGAGGTAACTGGCGCGGTCGTCGCTGAACTTCTGCACGGTCGCGACCGCGATAGCGATCCACGGCCGGTCTTGCTGAGCCCGGTCGACGGTCTTGATCAAGCCGCTTGCCTTGGCCAGCCGGCCTTTACCGGTTTGCTGGTGCACGCCCATGACGCCGCAGTATGTACCCGGCTGGCGGGACTTAGTCGCTGCGGCTGCCGCGGACGCGGCCGGCTAGCCGGCAACGAAGATGCAGAACGGATGTCCAGCGAGGTCCGCCAGGACGTACAGCGGCTCGTCCGGGTCGTGTGTCCGGTCCAGCAGAAGCTCCGCTCCGAGCGCCTTTGCCCGCTGCCGTTGCCGGTGCAGCTCGGTCAGGCTGGAGACGGTGAAGTCGATGTGCATCTGCATCGGGACGTCATGCTCCGGCCAGGTGGGCCGCTCCAGCCGTTCGACCTGCTGGAACGCCATCTTCCTGCGGCCGTCCGAGTCCACCAGCGCGAGCCAGCCGGCATCATCTGCAGCCCCGTCGGCCGGCGGCTCGTCGCCTGCCCGGTACTGCAGTCCGAGGAACTGCCGGTAGAACTCGGCCAGCTGCCGGACGTCCGTCGTGTCGATGGCGGTGTGCAGCACTTGCGGGTACTCGCTCACCAGGGCATTATGCCGGTGATCGTGGTCAGAGCCCGAACATCCCCCGGCACGCGGCGAAGCCTTGCTGGCACGGGCGTCTAAAGGGCGGCAAGCACTTCGACGGCCGCGCGCTCGCCGGAGCGGATCGCACCGTCCATGTAGCCGGCCCACACCGAGGCGGTCTCGGTGCCGGCCCAGTGGATCGGTCCGGCCGGCTCGCGCAGCGCGGGCCCGTACCTGGTCCACACGTTCGGCCCGAACAGGGTGCCGTAACAGCCGCCGCTCCACCGCTCCTGCTGCCAGTCCAGTTCCAGGTATCCGGCCGGCCTGGCGGCCCGCGGGCCGAAGTAGCGCACCAGCGAGCCGACCACCGCCTGGCGCCTGACCTCGGCCGGCTCGCGGCCGAGCCGGCGTGCCTCGTCTCCCTCCAGGAATGCCAGCAGGATGCCGGGGGTGCCATCCGGCGGGGAGTTGTCGAATACCACCCGCGCTCCCTCGCCGTCTCCGGTCGCCTGCCCGGAGAGGCCCTCGCCGCGCCAGAACGGGTCGTCGTAGATCACCTGGCACTTGATCACCGAGCCCATCGGGCTGCGCTGGGTCAGCTGCTCGCGCCAGGCCGGCAGCGCCGGGACGTACTCGATCCGGCCAGCCAGCAGCGGCGGCGCGGTCACGATGATGCGCCTGGCCCCGAACTGGCCCGCCGGCGTGCTGGCAGTCACCGCGTCACCGCGCACCTCGATCCGGCTGACCGGCGCCGCCAGCCGGACGGCATCCCCGAGGCGGGCGGCGAGGCGCTCGGCGAGCACTGCCGAGCCGCCGGCGAACCGGTCCTGCTGCGCACCGCCGGTGGTGTCGATGAGCCGCTGGAACGACCCCCCGGAGTGCGAGTAGAACAGCACGTGCAGCAGCGAGACATCACCCGGCTCGGCGGCGAACACGGCCTCGATGCCGAGTGCGAGCAGCTTCCTGGCGCTGCTGCTCGCGGTGTTCCTGCGCACCCAGGTCCGGAACGTCTGGCCGTCCAGTTGCTCGGCCCTGGCGGCGGTCCAGGGCGCCTCGGCCGGCACCTTCCTGGCGAGTGCCTCCAGCCGGGCCTGGGCCCGGCCGACGTCAGCCAGCACGAGCGGGTTGATCCGCGGTATCGCGCCGGTGTAGGTGCCGCGCCTGCCGTTGAAGTGCAGTACCTTGCGGCCGGTGTCGTAGGTCGGGAACGTGGCTACGCCGAGGTCCTCGGCCAGCGCGTACAGCCGGTCCTGCGTCGGCCCCGCCCACTGGCCGCCCATCTCGGCGATCTTTCCGTCGCCGATCGCCTCGTTGACGATGCGGCCGCCTACCCGGTCCCTGGCCTCGAGCACCACGACCGACCGTCCGGCAGCAGCCAGGTCACGAGCGGCGGCCAGCCCGGCCAGGCCGGCGCCGACCACGATGACGTCGGCTGCTTCGCTCATCCCGCCAGCCTAGGCGCGTGTCACGCGTCCCAGCTAGCGCAGCGGGGAAGTCACGGCAGCAGGTGCTCGGTGATCACGGCGAACGGCTGGAAGCCGAGCCGCCGGTAGACCGGCTCGCCCTGGGCCGATGCCGCCAGCACGGCGATGTCCGCGCCCATCGTGCGGGCGGTGTGCAGGCAGGCCCAGGTGATCGCGGTGCCGAAGCCGCTCCGCTGATGACTTGCCAGCGTCGAGATGTTGTAAAGGCCGGCCACGCCCGCGCGGCTGAAGACCTCCGCCGTGCATACCGGGCGGCCGTCCCGGTAGCCAGTCAGGTAGCGGGCCCGGCTGGTCCGCGACAGCGCCGGGCCAGCGGTCCGGGCGAAGAACTCGATCACGGTGGGCGCGAGCGGATCCCAGTTCGCGGCCAGCACCCAGGACCAGTCGCGCAACTCGGCTGGCTCGGTCGCCAGCCTGATGTCCAGGCCGGAGCCGGATGGCAGGCTGGCTGTCACCGGGCTGCCCGTCCCCCCGGGTGCCGTCTCGCCGGGCAGGTCTGAGAGGTGCCGCCACATGGCCGGTTCGGCGCCCGCGGCCGGCCGCCCGGCAGCGGCCAGCACCGCCGCGAGGTCGTCCGGGGTCGAGGCCGGACCGACCCGCCAGGCAAACCGCCGCCCGGTTGCGGAGAGCTCCGCGACGGTCTGCGCCACCCGTACGGGCGCGGACGCCGAGGTGAACCGCGCGGCGCCGACGAAGTTGAAAGTGTCGTCATCCAGCCCGCTGTCGGCGACCAGCAGGTCCGGCGCCTCGCTGACGGCCATGCCCGGCGTCTGGCGGTGCAGGTGACAGGCATGCTCGGCGAGATTGAGTTCCAGCCGCGCGCCCAGGTCGGCAGGCTGCCCTGTCACGGCCGGCCGCTGACGGCGCGATCTGCTGGTCACCGAGCCCACGGTAGTCTTGCGCGGGGGACAGGCACGGGGATCCGCGCTTGAAGGGCTGCACAGTGCTATCGCTGGTAATACCGAAGGGCTCGCTTGAGCGCGCCACGCTTGAGCTGTTCGACGCTGCCGACCTGACGGTGCGCCGGTCCTCGGACCGTGACTACCACGCGAGCATCGACGATCCGCGCATCGAGCGGGTCCGGTTCCTTCGCCCGCAGGAGATTCCCTCCTATGTCGAGCAGGGGCTGTTCGACTTCGGCATCACCGGCCGGGACTGGATCACCGAGACCGGTGCCGACGTGGCATCCCTGGGCGAACTGCAGTACTCCAAGGCCACCGCCGACCCGGTCCGGGTGGTGCTCGCCGTGCCCGCAGCCGTGCCCTGGAGGTCGGTCTCCGACCTGCCCGAGGGCGTGCGCATCTCGACCGAGTTCCCCGCGCTGACCCGCAGGTTCCTGGAAGCACACGGTGTCAAGGCGGTGGTGATCCCGTCCTACGGGGCGACCGAGGCCAAAGTGCCCGACATCGTGGACGCGATCGTGGACCTTACCGAGACCGGAGCCTCCCTGGCCCGTAACGGCCTGCGCATCCTGGACACCCTGCTGACCAGCTACACCGAGTTGGTGGCGAACCCGGCCGCGTACGCCGATCCGGCCAAGCGGGACGCGATGGAGGACGTTGCCCTGCTGCTGCGCGGTGCCATCAGTGCCCGCGGCAGTGTGCTGCTCAAGCTCAACGTGAGCGCGGCCGACCTGGCCGCGGTCTCGGCGATCCTGCCGGCCATGTCCTCGCCGACGGTGACCTCACTGGCCCGCGGCGACATGCACGCGGTCGAGGCGGTCGTCCCCAAGCGCGGGGTGAACCGGCTGATCCCGGCGCTCAAGGCAGCCGGCGGGCGAGACATCCTGGAGATCCCGATCAGCAAGATTGTCGAGTAGCGCAGATTGTCAACTAGGCCCAGATTGCCGGATAACACAATGCTCAGGCGAGTTGACCTGCGCGGCCAGGTGCCAGGCATGATGCCCGCCGCCGACCTGGCCGCGCTACTGCCGCGCGCCACCCTGGACGTCGTCGCGGCCATCGACCGCATCCGGCCGGTCTGCGAAGACGTGCGGCAGCGCGGCGCGGCAGCCGTCCGGGAGTACTCGGCCCGGTTCGACGGCGTCGACCTGGCCAGTACCGTCGTTCCGCGGGAGGCGCTGACGGCGGCGCTGGCGGACCTCGATCCGGCCGTGCGCGCGGCGCTCACCGAGGCCGCCAGGCGCGCCAGGCTGGTCCATCAGGCTCAGCGCCCGGCCGAGACCTGGACGGCCGTCGCGGCCGGGTCCACCGTCACCGAGCGGTACCTGCCGGTCCGCAGGGCCGGCGTCTACGTGCCCGGCGGCCTGGTCGCCTACCCCTCGTCGGTGCTGATGAACGTCATCCCGGCCCAGGTGGCCGGAGTGACCGGGATCGCGGTGGCCTCGCCGCCGCAATCCGAGCATGGCGGCCTGCCGCACCCGGCCATCCTGGCGGCATGCGCCCTGCTCGGCGTCACCGAAGTGCACGCGGCCGGCGGCGCGCAGGCCATCGCGATGCTCGGCTACGGGACATCGCAGTGCGAGCCGGCCGACGTCATCACTGGTCCTGGCAACGTCTATGTGGCCGCGGCGAAACGGCTGCTGAGCGACCGGGTAGCCATCGACGCCGAGGCCGGCCCGACGGAGATCGCGATCATCGCTGACGACGGCGCGGACGCCAGGTTCATCGCCGCCGACCTGGTCGCTCAGGCCGAGCACGATCCGCTGGCAGCCTGCCTGCTGATCAGCACCAGCGCCGCGCTGGCCGACCGGGTCGAGATCGAGCTGGCGAAGGCGGCCGCGCAGGCTAAGCACGCCGAGCGGGTCCAGGCCGCGCTGGCCGGGCAATCAGCGTGCGTGATCGTCGGCGACGCGGATGCCGCGCTCGCCGTCTGCGACGCCTGGGCGCCCGAGCACCTGGAGATCCAGGCGAGGGACGCGGCGATCCTGGCCCGCCGGGTCCGCAACGCGGGGGCGATCTTCGTCGGCCCGTGGGCGCCGGTGTCGCTCGGCGACTACCTGGCCGGCTCTAACCACGTGCTGCCCACCGGCGGGACGGCACGGCGCCGCGGCGGCCTGTCGGTACTGTCCTTCCTGCGCTGCGTGCACGTGGTGGAGTGCGATGAGCCGGCCCTCGCGGCCGTGGCTGCGCACATCGACGCGCTCGGCGGCGCGGAGGACCTGACCGCGCACGTGCAGGCGGTACGAGTCCGGGT
>DAHVAR010000247.1 GCA_027314515.1 Actinomycetota bacterium | reverse complement strand
CGGTTCGGGATGGCTTCGACACCTCCCCGCTACCAGGGGTCCCTTCAATATCCACGCCACCACGCCGCCGGTGACCAGATCGATACGATTTATGCCTTACGCCATGCCTGCCGCCCGCCCTTTATCAACAGGCTCTAAGCGCCCGGCTTGCGGCGCTCCGGGCGGCATCCGCGTTGGCCACCGTTTAGCTCCGGACATCTGCGGTAGCTCCAGTTCCGGCGAATACCGCATCGGGACCGGAGGCAGCAATGCGTATTGTCGGAGTACTGGTCGTTGCCTGGCTGGTCATCGGCCTGGTTGCCGGCTTCCAGCGGCACTACTACAGCGGACAGGTGAGCTGCGCGAGGGCCGGCACGGTGGCAGCGACCATTGCCGCCGGCCCGCTCAATTACCTCGGCGCGAACCCGAAGGTTCACTGCACGGTGCCACGACCGAGCAGGTAGCTGGCTCTCGCAGTCCGGATTACCGGGTCACCGGCAGCTAGCGGCGCCGGAAGCCCTCATCGCCAGCGTTAGCGACGATGGCGGCGATCGGCGGAACCAGCCCGGCGCAGACTGAGATCACGACCGCGGCCGTCACTGAGAACATCCGGACCACTGTCCAGGCCAGGATGACGGCACCAATGCAGCTGCCCATGAGGACGAAGTAAGCCCGGTCACGCTTCACGGCTGACTCCGGCAGTGCCTGCGGCTGGCGGCTGCGCTCCGGTTCATAATCAGGTCAATTGCCGTGCTGACCGGCCGCAAACAAGAATCCGGCCCTCGGTACCTGCGTCGCGGATAGACGGCGTTACGGTTATAAGCCCGTTTCATCCGTTTTGACGAGAGGGCGCACGCGCGGACGTGTTTCCTGGCACAGTTTTGCTAAATACTCGCACCCCAGCGAACGCCGGCTGCACCAAGCTCGTTGGACAGGCATGCAGTCGGCAGATCCCAGCCCGGGCCGCGGTCCTGCCGCGCCGAGACGATAGGAACCGCGGTGTACATTGCGGTCACCCTGGTGGCGGCCATGCTGTCGGGGTTCGGTTTCGTCCTCCAGCAGCACGCGGCTGAGCAGGTCCGCAGTAGCCAGTTCTTGCGGCTAGGGCTCATTGCCCGGCTCATTCATAATCGCCGGTGGCTGGCTGGAATCGCGGTGCTGGTCGCTGGCGACGTGCTGTCCGCCTGGACGCTGGGCCATCTTGACCTGACGGTGAGCGAACCGCTGCTGACTACTACCCTCATCTTCGCGCTGGTCCTTGCGGTACCGCTGTCCGGGCAGGCACTTCGCCGGACCGAGATCGCCGGCGCCGCCCTGCTGACCGCTGGCGTGGCCGCGCTCTCGCTGACTCGCTCGGTGCGCGCGCCCGGCGAGTCGTTCGGCTCCTTCTCACACTGGCCGGCCGCGGGCGTCATTGCCCTGATCGCGCTGGTGCTGGTCCAGTTCGGCCGGCGCCGATCGGGTACCGCACGGGCTACCCTCATCGGCACGGCGGCAGGCTTGTTCCTCGGTATCGCGGATGCCTTCACGCGGCTGAGCGTGCAGGAGATCGACGGCAAGCACCCGCTTGGCCTGCTCGTCCACTGGCCAGGGTACGCGACCGTGCTCGCCAGCATCATCGGCCTGTGGCTCATGCAGAACGCGTTTACCGCGGCGCAGCTGCATGCCTCGCTTCCGGCCGTCACCGCTGCCGAGCCAGCCGCCGGGATAGTGCTCGGCGTCGTGGTCTTCGGTGACGTCGTGCACGTCACCCCGGTACTGCTGGTGCTCCAGCTCGCCGCCATCGCGGCGATGGTCGGCGGCGTCATCCTGGTGGCCAGGGCACCGGTCTTCCGAGAGCTGCATCTGCGACAGGCAGCTCTGGAGCGGTTGCACTATCCGGCCGGGCGCCATCACCGGCGTGACCGGGTTCCTGGCGGTCCATGACCTGGCTGCCCATGACCTGGCAGCTCGGCATTGAAGACTTCCGCCGCCGGGCGGCATATCGTTGAGGTCAGAACAGTTGCGCCTGGGGTGCGGTGTGGAACAAGCCTGGCTATCCGCGCAGAGCCGTGGTGACTGCACGGTCATCACGATCCGCGGCGACCTGGACGTCGTGACGAGCCCGCAGCTTGACGAGTGCCTGACCGCAGCCGAGCAGACCCATAACCGGCTTATCCTGGACCTGGCCGAGGTGGACTTCCTCGACACCAGCGCCCTGGCGGTAATCGTCGGCCATTGGAAGCAGGCGGAGGCGGTCGGCGGGATTCTGGCGCTGGCCGGAGCGCGCTACCGCTACACCAAGACATTGTGGATCACGGGGCTGGCGGACAAGCTCGTCATGTACGACACAGTCGACGAGGGAGTTCTCGCGCTGAAAAAGGCGGCCGACCAGCCCCGGCAGTGACTGGAGGTGCTGCAGGTGCCCGGCCCTGATCTCGCCGACCGCGCTGCCGCCCTGCTCAGCCTCGCCGCCACGCAGGAACGATCACTCAGCCAGCTCACCGCGCTTGCCGCCAGCCAGGTGCCCGGCTGCGCTGCGGCGGACGTAACTGTCTGGCGTGACGGCGAGCTGGCTGCCCAGGCGTCCAGCCATCCCGAGCCAGCACGCCTGGTGGAGGTACAGGTAGCCAGCGGTCGCGGGCCCCTGATCGACGTCATCGCCGACGGCAGCCCGGCGAACTGCCCGGACACGCTGACCGAGTCACGCTGGCCGGAATACGCCCGTGCGGCACTGCGCGCGGGCGTCCGTAGTTCGGTCACGGTGAGCTACAGCGGCGACGCCGTGATCACGCTGTCGCTTTCCGGCCTGCGGCCGAGGGCCATCGGAGCCGACCAGGTCCAGCTTGCCGAGTTGCTCGTGGCCTATGGCGGCGCGCTGATCGGCGCCATCTCCGAATACGACGACTCCCGCCGGGTGGCAACACAGCTACGCGACGCGAGCGCCGCCAGGGCCGTTGTTGACCAGGCCAAGGGCATCCTGATGCATGCGCTCGGCTGCAGTGCGGACGAGGCGCTGGACCGGATGCGAGCGGTGTCCCAGCGCAGTAACCTGCGCGCGACCGAAGTGGCGAGGCGGGTAATCGACGCGCACAGCCGGCCAGGCGGCCGCAAGGAGCTTGGCAAGCTAGCGGCGCTGGGCGGCCAGCCGCGCCAGGCCGACGGGTGAACGGTCGTTCGGCTTCGGCGGCCAGCCGGGGACTGCAGTGCGATGATCACCGAGAGGATTGGTAACCCATGCCGGATCCGGGCCGGTCAGCGCCCGGCGGTGAGATTGCCGGGTTTGCAAGCAGGGTAGCCGCGCTGCGGCAAGCGGCCGAGTTGCCGCGAGCTGACCCGGCGATGCTGCTGGCCGCAGCGCTCGCAGAACTGGACGGCGCCATCGAGGCGCTCGCCGAGGCGGACGGCGCCGACGGCGGATCCGGCGACGGCGGATCCGGCGACGGCCGCGCGCTGAGCGGCTTGCACTCCGAGCGCCGGCTGCTGCATGCCGTCTTCGCCGAGGCCCCGGTGCCGTTGTACGTAGCGGACACCGAGGGGACCGTCTTGCGGGCGAACGCGGCCGGCTGCGAAGTGCTCGGCGTCAGCCCTGGCTATGCGAGCGGGAAAGCTCTGGCTGCACTGATCGAGCCGGCTGCCAGAGCGGCGCTGCAATCTCAGCTGGCCGCGGTCGCCCGGACCGGGAAGTCAGCCAGCCTGACGTGCGGCCTGTCCGCCGCTACCGGCGTGGTCCGCTGCAACATGGCGATCCGGCGAGTCCGCGTCCGCGGCGACGCCGACCGGCTGCTTGTCGCCCTCACCCCCGAGCGCCCGGCCGGGAATGCCCGCCTGGCCGCGGCAGCGAAGGATGCCAGGGCGGCCAAGGGCGAGGCCGCCGACGATGGCGAGGCTGCCGACGCAGCGGTGGCTGCCGCGGCCCGCCGGCTTGACCTGCTCGCGGACGCGGCCAGGCTGCTGCTGGAGAGCGCGACTGTCAGCGAGTCGGTGCTGCTGCAGCGATGTACCCGGCTGCTCTCTGCAGGCCTGGCCACCTGGGTCATTGTCGACCTGCGCCGCCGCGGACAGCTCCGGCGGCACTACGTGGCAGGGCCTGACGACCCTGAGTCATCGGGCCTGGCGCACGCGATCGCGACGGCCGGCCCTGCCCCCGGATCCGTGCCCGACCGGGTCAGCGAGTCCGGGCAGACGCTGCTGCTCACCCACCTCGCCGATGAGAGCGCGCTCGGCACTGCTGCGGACGGCCTGCCCTTCGTTACCTTGCTCGGCGCGACGTCGCTGGTCTGCGTGCCGATCACCGATGGCACTCACCGCCATGGCGCGCTCACGGTGGTGCGGCGAGCTGGCGATGGCCAGTTCGGCCTCGCCGACGGGGCACTCGCCGAGGAGGTGGGCGCGCTGCTGGGCAGGGCCCTTTCCGGGCGCCGGGTACTGCGACGGCGGACCGAGGCCGTGGACGCCCTGCGGGCGAGCCTGCTGCCGCCGGCCCTCAAGCCAGTGCCGGGAGTCGAGATCGCATCCGCGCATCTCCCGCCGACAAGCGGCCGGGAGGTAGGTGGCGATTTCTACGACGTCTACCCGACGCCCGGCGGCTCCGGCGTGGCTATCGGGGACGTTTGCGGTAAGGGCGAGGACGCAGCGGCAGCGACTGCGGCCGCCCGGCATGCGATACGGGTGCTCGCGCACTGGAATGGTGACCCCGCCGACGTGCTGCGTCGCGCTAACGACATCATGCTCGCCGAGGAGTTCGGCGGACGGTTTGTCACCGCCAGCGCTGCGCACCTCAGCTGGCAGCAGGATGTGCTGCGCGTCGTGCTCGCCACGGCCGGCCACCCTGCCCCGCTTCTGGTCAAGCCTGACGGCACCGTGCAGGTGCTGCCGGGCGGCGGCGTTCCGCTCGGGATCTTTCCAGACCCTGAGCCGGCCACGCTGGAACTCAGCCTGTCGAACGGGGACCTGCTGTTCTTCTTCACCGACGGCCTCGCTGACGCGCGCAGTCCGGAGGCGACCTACTTCGAGGACAGACTCGCCGACTCCCTTGCCCAGCTTCCCGGCAGGCGCTCGGCCGAGGTCGTCTCCGGCATCCGCACCGCCGTGCTCGACTTCTGCCACGGGGTCCTCGCCGACGACCTGACGATGCTCGTGCTCAGAGTAGGCGCCGCGCCGGCCGGCGGCTGAGATCCAGGGCTGCCGCCGCGTGCCCGCAGCGTAACGGTTTACGCCCGGCAGTGCCGGGAAGGCTATCGGCGCTCGGACTCGATGGTGAGGCAGATGCACGCTGATGCGCCGCCGGGAGGCCGCACGGCGATAGTGCTCGGCGGCGGCGGAGTACTCGGCGCTACCCAGGTGGGGATGCTGCGCGCGCTGCTCGAGTCCGGCGTCCAGCCGCGCCTGGTTGTCGGCACCAGCGTTGGCGCGATCAACGGCGCGGCCATTGCCGCCGATCCGACGGCCGAAGGCGTCGAGGCTCTCGCTGAGCTGTGGGGGTCGCTGGCCGAATCGGGAATGTTCACCGACAACGTGCTGGCCAGAGCCGGGACCCTGGCTAAATACCGGACCCACCTGTACTCCGCGGCGCCGCTGCGCAGGCTGCTGTCGGCTCACCTGCCAGCGACGTTCGAGGAACTGGCGCTCGAGTTCCAGTGCGTCGCGGCGAGCATCGAGACGGCCGGCGCGCGCTGGTTCAGCCACGGCAACCTTGCCGACGCGATCCTGGCGTCGGCTGCGGTACCTGGCCTGCTGCCGCCGGCCGTGATCGACGGCGAGCACTTCCTGGATGGCGGCCTGGTTCACTCCATCCCAGTCGGGCGCGCGCTTGCGCTCGGCGCGACCGAGATCTACGTCGTTCATGTCGGGCGCATCGAGCAGCCGCTGAAGCCACCGCGGTCGCTGTGGGACGTCTGCCTTACCTCCTTCGAGCTAGCGCGGCGGCACCGGTTCGTGGAGGAGATGGCGAATCTGCCGACGCAGGTGCGAGTGCACGTACTGCCAAGCGGCGAGGAGAAACTGCCGCTGATATCCATGCGCTACCGGAACGCCAGGTCGGTAGCCAGCCGCATCCAGCGCGGTTATCAGGCCGCCACGGAGTATCTGTCCAGCCTGCCGGAACTCGCGTGAGACCGCCGCCGACCCTGCTCCGGCGAGCGGTGCTCGACCCGGTCTGGCTGCCGCTCGCAACGGCGACGGCTGTGCTGCTGCTGACCACGGCCGCGGTGGCCGCGGTGGCCGCGCCGCTGACCCGCCGCCGCCGGCTGCTGCGGCTGGCCCTGTTCGGCGCGCTCTACCTGGCCATCGACGCCGGCCTGGTCGCCGGCTGCGCGGCGCTCTGGCTGCGGTATCCGGTGGCAGTCCTGCGCGACCAGGCCCGCTGGTCCCGGTTGCACCGCGGGCTGCTTCGCCGGGCCCTGTCGGTGCTCATCGCCGCCGCCGGCCCGCTGCTCGGCTTCAGTGTCGAGGTGCAGGAGCCGCCGGACACCGAGCTGATCGCCGGGTCTCCGCTGCTGGTTTTGGCCAGGCACGGCGGGCCAGGCGACTCATTCGCGCTTGTCCACCTGCTGATGTCGCGCTATCAGCGGCGGCCGCTGATCGCGGCGAAGGAGGCGCTCCGGTGGGATCCAGGGCTCGACGTGATGCTCGGCCGACTGCCCTGCTGCTTCATCCGGCAGGGAAACGGGGCCAGGATGGCCAGTCGCCTGACCGAGCTTGCCCGCAGCATGGACGGCGACGATGCGATCCTGCTGTTCCCCGAGGGAGGCAACTGGACTCCGAGGCGGCACCGGCACGCGATTGTCCGGCTCCGGCGAGCGGGCCGGAAGCAGGCGGCGGCCGACGCCGAGAGCAACCCGAACGTGCTGCCGCCACGGTCGCCGGGCGTTCTTGCCTGCCTGGCTGGCCGGCCGGAGCTGGGCGTCGCGGTCGTGGCCCACACCGGCCTGGAAGACCTGGTGAACGCGGCGAGGATCTGGCGCGCGCTGCCGCTGACCAGCCGGCCGATGACCGTCCGCTGGTGGTATGAGCCTGCCGGAACGGTCCCCGAGGCCGACGTTGACCGACGGGCGTGGTTGCGGCTGCACTGGGCGATCGTGGACTCCTGGATCGACGCCAGGAAAGCGGCCAGGGACGGCCAGCTGGCGGCCTCTTCCCCCGGCGCCGGGCACGGATGAGCGTCCGCGACAATCGGGACATGGCGTCCTCCCATGGCGCATAAGTCTGTCTGATCACGATTTGCTCATGTGGCCCTGCCCACATGATTGACCGCAAACAGTCAGGTCAGGGACTTGTCGTGGTCGAAGTGCGGATAGAGCCGGCTTAACTGGGTAGCCGGGTATCTTCCAGCCAACGGAGAGGACGCAGTGCTCGCTGCGCTTGTACTGGCCGGCATCGTCGCGGCGCCGATCGGCACAGCCGGACTCCTCGTTCAGGCCCGCCGCCGGGTCAGGACGTCCGGCACCTGGCCGTCAATCCGGCGTTTCGTCCTTGCCGTCGGCGGAACCGTCGTCCTCGCCGCCGTGGTCGTCGCGGCGCTTCGCGCGCTCGGCGACTCCGAGCAGCTCGCCGTCGACGGCGCGGCCGGCCTCGCCGTGTCAAGCCTGGTCTGGCTGCCTGTCACGAGGCGATGGAACGCGCGCGGTCACTTGTGCTGGTCATCGACGATCTTCCTGTTCGTGGTGTACCTGGCGTTCGTGCTGCAGTGGACGTTCAAGAGCCACCTCGGCCCGGCGAGCACAGCCGGCGGACTGCTGCTGTGGCTGTTCGAGCTGTTCGCCGCGATCCTCGCCTGCGCCTACCTGTGGGAGATCTGCGATGCGCTCGGCTCAGAACACTGGCGCAGGCGGCTGAGCCGGCCGCAGCCAGCCAGCGTCCGCGACAGTGACCTGCCGTTCATCAGCCTGCACGTGCCCGCGCACAACGAGCCGCCGGACATGGTGCTGGACACGCTCCGTGCGCTGCTGCGCCTTGATTACCCGAATTTCGAGGTAATCGTGATCGATGACAACACCGACGAGGAGGCGCTCTGGCGACCGCTCGAGGCGTGGTGCGCGCGGCACAGCGCTAAGTTCAAGCACCTGGAAAACTGGCCAGGTTACAAATCCGGCGCGCTGAACTACGCGCTGCGCGAGATGACGGACCCGCGCGCCGAGATCATCGGCGTGATCGATTCCGACTACCAGCTTGAACCCGGCTTCCTGCGCCGGTGCGCGCCGCTGTTCGCAGATCCGTGGGTCGGCTTCACCCAGGCGCCGCAGGACTACCGTGGCTGGCACCGGGCGCGCTACTACCGGCGGCTTTATTACTCCTACAGCTACTTCTTCGCCGTCTCTCAGCCGTCAAGGAACGAGCGCGACGGAGCGATCTTCGCCGGCACCATGGGCCTGATCCGGCGGGTCGCGCTGGAGCAGCTCGGCGGCTGGGACGAATGGTGCATCACCGAGGATGCCGAACTGTCGCTGCGCCTGGCGCGCGCGGGCTGGTCGGGGCTGCACGTGGACGAATCGTGGGGCAAGGGGATCATGCCCCTCACCTTCGAGGCGCTGAAGGGCCAGCGGTACCGGTGGTGCTTCGGCGGCATCCAGATCCTGCGCATGCACTGGCGCTCGCTGCTGCCGGGCCGGGCATCGGCGCAGAACCGGATGACCACCGGCCAGCGCTGGTCCTACCTCTCCGGCGGCCTGCAATGGTATGGCGACCTGCTCGGCCTGCTGTTCCTGGTGTTCCTGCTGGCCGGGGCGGCGAACCTGGCCACCGGCGGCGGCGAGCTGTTCCGTAAGCTCACCGCGTTCCTGGTCGCCACTGTCCCGGTGCTGGTCCTGCTCGGGCTGGTCCGCGCGGTCGCGTTGCTGCGCCGCGGCACCGGGGCCTCCTGGCGGGACGCGCTCGGAGCGTTCTTCATCTGGCAATCCACCTCGCTGGTCGTAGCGCGCGCTTCGGTGCTGGCATTGTTCGCTCGCAAGGCCGCCTTCCTGCGCACTCCGAAGACCAGCGAGAAGCAGCGCTGGTGGGAGGCACTGCGGGCCAACTGGGCCGAATCCACCCTCGCCTTGCTCGGGTTGGTCGGCATGGGCTTCGCGCTGAGCAAGGCAACCGAGCTCGCCGGCATGCTGCTGGCCGGCCTGCTGCTGTTCCCCACGCTCGGCATGGCCGCCGCGCCCTTCAACAGCTGGGCAGCCCAGCGTGCCGCCCTGCCCGCGGATCTGACCGCGTGGCGCACGATGGAATGGAAACGGTCGAGGCACCGTCGCGCGGTCGTCCGCGGGGCGGCGGTCGGCGGCCTCGTCACGGTCGGTTGCGTCGTCGCGGCAGCGGTCGCGCTGATGCTCACGCCGAGCGCCCACCCGGTACAGCCGCCGCAGCTCGTGACGGCACCCAAGCACGCCACCGGCCAGCCGCACCGCCCGGCGCCCAAGCCGACCCCGACGTCCAGCTCGCCGTCTCCCACCAGCAGCCCCGCACCCGCCAGCAGCTCCCCCGCGCCGACGACCAGCAGCCCGGCACCGGCGAGCAGTTCCCCCGCGCCCGCCAGCAGTTCGCCGGCGCCCGCCAGCAGCTCTCCCGCGCCCGCCAGCAGCAACAGCCCGGCTCCTGCCAGCAGCACCCGGGCAGCCGGCTAACCGCGCTACGGTCCGGCTGAGCGTCGCCAGGCCGTGCCCCGGCGTGCACCCGGTCCGGCCGGCTACGTGGCAGCCGCTCAGGGCAGCCTGACGACCGCGCGCGCTCGGGTCAGTACTTTGGTACCGGCCGCCCGCGCGGTGAGCGCGATGGCCACCCTGTTGCCCTCGAGCTTCTCCTCGACCTGCCCGCTGACCTCGATGAAGGCCCCGGCGTCAGGATCGGGAACCACGACCATCGAGGAGAACCGGACGCCGAACTCGGTTACCACCGCCGCCGGGCCAGCCCAGTCGGTGACAAGCCGGCCCGCCTGTGCCATCGTGAACATTCCGTGCGCGATCACGTCCGGCAGGCCGACTGCCCTGGCGACGCGCTCGTTCCAGTGAATCACGTTGAAATCGCCCGATGCGCCGCAGTACTTGATCAGGCTGAGCCTGGTGACCGGGTAGCTGACGGCCGGAATCTGCGTGCCAGCCTGGACGCTGTCGTAGCTGATCTGCCCGCTCACGCGCCTCGCTCCACGATCGTCGAGACCGCAGTGCAGACGTGCTCGCCGGCCGCCGTCCTGATCTCGGTACTCGTCGTCAGCATCACGTTACGGCCCGCGTCCCGGATGTCAGTGAGCGTGACCTGAGCGGTCACGACGTCGCCGGCCATGATCGGCCTGGTGTACTCGAATCGCTGTTCACCGTGCACCACCATGGCGTAATTGAGACCGAGGCCAGGGTCGGCCAGCGCGGCGCCGGAACCAGCCATGCTGATGACGATGGCGAAGGTCGGCGGCGCGATCACGTCCGCGTGGCCGGCCGCGCGGGCCGCCGCGGGATCCCGGTAAACCGGATTGGCATCGCCGATCGCCGCGGCGAACTCGGCGATCTTTACCCGGGATACCTCATACGGCTGCGAAGCCGGGAAGACCCGGCCAGCGTACTCACGGTTGATGGCCATGCGGGTGACGGCCGGCCGACCGCTAGCGCGTCTCGCGGTGCGGCTGGTGCTTGCGGCAGAACGGGCAGTACTTGCTCAGCTCAAGCCGGTCGGGGTCATTGCGCCGGTTCTTTCGCGTGATGTAGTTGCGATGCTTGCATTCCTGGCAGGCCAGAGTGATCTTCGGCCTGACGTCAGTCGCAGCCACGTGGCGCGCCTTTCTCTCGTCCAATCATCGGAACCCGCCAGGACAGCACGGCCTCGGGCGAGCCCGGGCGCCTGGATGCCAGCAAGTCTCCGTAGCGGAGGCCGGACTTGAACCGGCGACACAGCGATTATGAGCCGCTTGCTCTGCCTGACTGAGCTACTCCGCCCTGCCCTAGGGACCACTGCCCTAAAGACCACTGCCCTGGAAACGCTGCCCTGGGAACACCGCCCTGACCAGATCCCGGCGACAGCCCAGGCTGACTAAGCTTACCGGGAAAGCGCCGGGAGTTCGATCCGGGCACCAGGGCGCGTAGTCCCGTTACCCCGCATCACGGTCGTGGAGAGATTGAGCACGCTGCGTCGTCGTCACATTCCCACCGCGGCTTCACAGCGGATAGCCAGGAAACTCACGGCTACCGGTCAGCCAGATCGGGCAGGCTGAGCTCGGAACCGGGACCGGCCCACCCGCGAGCCGGCATGCAAACCAAGTCAATGATGTCGGCGAGTCCCAAGTTGCGGCTATTGTGGGCCGTCATAATCGCTGGCCTGACCCGGGAGAAGACAGAACTCATGCCGAGGCGACAGCGCCCAGCGGCCGAGACCTACCACGGCCTGCGGGAAGCGCCCGACACCACTGCCATCACCACGCAGGCCCGGGCGGCCTTCGTTGCTACCCAGCCGGACCTCAAGCTGCAGCCGCTGGTCATCGTCATCGCCGCCTACAACGAGGCGGACAACATCGGCTTCGTCCTCGACGAGGTGCCGCAGCAGATCGCCGACGTCCCGGTATCGCTGCTGGTGATCGATGACGGCAGCACGGACGACACCACGGCAGTGGCGGAGCGGCACGGCGCGCTGGTCTGTACGCTGCGGGCTAACCGCGGCCATGGCGTGGCGCTCCGCCTTGGCTACAAGATCGCGCGGGAAGCCGGCGCTCAGTACATCGCGACCCTCGACGCCGACGGCCAGTGGGACCCGGCCGACCTGCCCGGCATGGTGAAGCTGCTGGAGTCCGGCGACGCCGACTTCGTGATCGGCTCCCGGCAGCTTGGCCAGACCGAGAACACCGAGGCGCTGCTGCGCAACACGGGCGTCCGGTTCTTCGCCCGCGTGGTCAGCCGGCTGACCCGGACCGAGCTTACCGACACGTCCAGCGGGCTGCGGCTCATGCGAGCCGGGCTCACCGGCACGGTCACCCAGACTCAGCCGCAGTACCAGACCTCAGAACTGCTGATCGGCGCGCTGCTCCAGGGCTACCGGGTGGCCGAGGTACCGACCGTCATGCGCCGGCGGATCTCCGGGACGAGCCGGAAGGGCCACAACGTGCTCTACGGCCTGCGCTACGCCAGGGTCATCGCGAATACCTACTGGCGCGAGCGGCGCGCCGCGCGCCGGATGCCGCTCGTCCGGCCGGCCGCGGACTCGCTGCCCGCTGCCCGCAGTCTGCAGGATCCGGCTAACCGCTGATCCTGTCGCCATCCAGGGTTCACCGGCGGCCAGGATCCCCGTCGCCGGCTGTCGTCTGGACGCTGGAACTATGCCAACGGTAGGGTCGCAGCCATGACAGTCAAGCTCGTGGTGCTGTACACCCATCCGGATGACCCGGCCAGCTTCGACGAGCACTACACGGCCGTGCACGCGCCGCTGGTCGACAAGCTGCCCGGCCTGCAAAGGTTCGAGACCGGCACGCTCACGCTCGCGCTCGACGGCGGCGAGCTCCCCTACTGCCGGATCGCCGAGCTGTACTTCGCCGACCGCACGGCGATGGACGCCGCATTCGGCTCGCCGGAGGGCGAGGCCACGGCCGCGGACTACGGCAAGATCGCACCGCCTGGCTCGCGGATGTTCGTCGAGGAAGTCAGCGGCTGACCGCAGCTCGCTGGTGCCTGGCTGGTGGCTAGCCTGACCGGGCCGGAGGGGGCGTGGGGATGACCTCGATGGTCACCGGCTCGATACCGGTGATCTCGAAGTTGCCGTGCGAGATGTCGACGGCCAGCCTCGACTTAGCGACCCGCAGCCCGCTGACCCGTAGCGGCAGGTACCGGTCCGGCAGTTCCGGCGCGCACCAGAGCCGTCCGCCGTCCACGTCGGGCGCGAACCGGAGCAGGCTGTGCAGGAGCAGCAGCGGCGCCGCCGCGGCCCACGCCTGCGGCGAGCACGAGGTGGGGTATGGCACCGGCGCGCCGAAGTCCGCGCGGTCGAAGCCGCAGTACAGCTCCGGCAGCCGATACCCGAAGCAGGCCGCGGCGTCAACGATCGCGTCCATGATCCGCTGCGCGTGATCGACGTACCCGTAGCGCAACAGGCCAGCAGCGCAGATCGCATTGTCGTGCGGCCACACCGAGCCGTTGTGGTAGCTCATCGGGTTGTAGGCGGCCATCGAGCGGGCCAGCGTGCGAATGCCCCAGCCGCTGAACAGCTCCGGCGACATGAGCCGCCTGGCCACCACCGCCGCCTTGTCCTTGTCGGCGATGCCGGTCCACAGGCAGTGACCCATGTTGGAGGTCAGCGCGTCGATCGGCCTCTTCTGCCCGTCTAGTCCCACGGCGTACCAGCCCTGGTCCGGCAGCCAGAACCGCTCGTTGAAGTCCCGCTTGAGCTGCTTGGCCTTCTTGCGCCAGTACGCCGAGCCGGCCTCGTCGCCGGCGTGCATGGCGAGCTGCGCCCTCGACCGGTACGCCCCGTAGACGTATGCCTGCACCTCGGCCAGCGCGATGGGCGGCTCGGCGATGCTGCCGTCCGCGAAGTTGATCCCGTCCCAGGAGTCCTTCCAGCCCTGATTGGCCAGACCGTGGCTGGTCTTGCGGCAGTATTCGACGAAGCCGTCGCCGTCGGCGTCGCCGCACGTCTCGATCCACTCCAGGCCCCGGTCGGCGTGCGGCAGCAGCCCGGCGATCGCGCTGTCCTTGCCACCCCAGCGCTGCAGTTCGCCGAGCAGCATCACAAACAGCGGCGTGGCGTCCGCGCTACCGAAGTACGCGGCGCGACCGCCGAGCGCGAACGACGCGGCGGGACCGAACCGCACCTCGTGCAGGATCTTGCCGGGCTCTTCTTCTGCGGCCGGGTCGAAATCGCTGCCCTGCCACGCCGCCAGGGTGCGGAGCGTGCCCAGCGCGAGGGCGGGATCCCAGGGCAGCAGCATCCACGCCGTGAGCAGCGAGTCGCGGCCGAACAGCGCCATGAACCAGGGCGCACCCGCGGCCACCACTGGCCACCTTGGGTGCTCAGGGTCGAAGATGCGCAGCGCGCCGAGATCCTCGACACTGCGGCTGACTAGCTCGGCCAGGTTCCGGTCCGGGGTACGGACCTGCGGGCCACGCTGCCGCCACTTACGCATCCGCTTGGCTGGACGCGTTCGCTCGATCGCGTGCCCGCGCGGATACCTGAGCTGCATCGCGACGCCGTCGTCGACGGGTACCGCCTCCACCGTGACGGTGCGCTCGTTGTGGCCGGGCACCGACAGGCGCCACTCCAGCGCGCCGCTGCCGGTCACCGACGGGTTCAGGTCTCCGATGATCTGCAGCTCCTGGCGGCGCTCCCGCCGACCGCTGGTGATAACAAGGGTGGAGTCAGCCATTGCCGCGGTGGCCGCTGCCCTGGGCCTGGACCGGCCCTTGACCTCGAACAGGTCGGCGAAGTCTGCCTCAGCGACCAGCGTGACCCGGAACCGCCGCGCCCCTGGCGAGGTGTTGCGCAGCGTAATGTCCTCGCGCATGCCGTCCCCGACGTAACGGCGCCGGATGACCAGCAGCGTGCTGTCCGCCTTCCCGGCGGCCGGCGGCATCCGGCCGAGGAAGGTGGCACCGTAGGGCTCGTCCTGCTGCACCGACAGCGGCTGCGGCTCGATACCGTCGATCGTCAGCTCCCAGCGCGACAGCATCCGGGTGTCGCGCACGAACAGGCCCTGCGACCGGTCGGGCATGACGTCGCCGCCATCCTCGCTGATGCAGAACGTCGAGCCCTCGATCAGCGTCACCGGGCTGCACGCGCCCCGGCCTGGCGGCAGGTCACCAGAAGACCACGGCTCGGTCATCTCGCCGCCTCGCACGGCTC
>DAHVAR010000235.1 GCA_027314515.1 Actinomycetota bacterium | reverse complement strand
GCCCGTTCCCGGCCATGATCCTGGAGAGTTAGGTAGGTCAGGGCATGCCTAACTCTCAAGGATCATGTGAAATTAGCTCACTGCTTTCGCCACCAGCGCGCCGATCCGGGCCTCGTCGGCGGCCGTCAGGTCCGTGGTGATAGCGAAGTCGGTCGGCCACATGGTGCCCTCATCGAGGCTGGCCTTGTCACTGAAGCCGAAGGTGGCGTACCTGGTCTTGAACTTCTCGGCCGGCCGGAAGAAACAGACGACAGTGCCGTCCAGCGCATAGGCGGGCATCCCGTACCAGGTCCGCGGCGACAGGGCCGGCGCGCTGGCGGCGATGAGCGCATGCAGCCGCTCGGCCAGCGCCCGGTCTGGTTCGGCCATCTCGGCGATCTTCGCCCGAACCTCGCTCTCCCCGTCTGCCCTGGCCGCGGCCGCCTTCAGTTCCCTGGCGCGCTCCTTCATCGCCGCGCGTTCCTCGGGGGTGAACCCCCCGGACCTCCGAGCGGTACTGCTTCGGCCTGGCTGTTGCCCGTCCTTCATTGAGGTGTCCTTTCCAGGGCTTCGCGGGTCTCTTCTACAGTCGTAGTGTCACTGCTATGACGGATCGCGACGAAGATTTCCGACCGATGCCCGACGACCGGGACCTCGACGCACTGCTGACGCTGCTCGACCCGGCCGTCGTGGTCCGGATCGACCTCGGCGCCCTGCCCGCTGGCGGGCTGCGCGAGGTCCGCGGCGCCGCCAGCTCGGCCAGGTTCGCGGCCAGGTTCCGGCGGTCCGCCCCGTTCGCGCGCGCCGCACTGGTCAGCGGGACCGCGGGGATCGTCGTCATGGCCGACGGCGGGCAGCTAGCCTCGGTCATCGCCGTCACGTTCGCCGTCGGCACGATCGCCGTGACCTACATCCTGGCCGACAGCGCCCGGCTCGGCCGGCTTGCCCGGCTTGCCCGGCTTGCCCGGCTCGGCCGGCTTGCCCGGCTCGGCTGACAGTGACCCGGCTTCTCGGCCTGGACATCGGCGGGAGCACCACGAGGGCACGCCTGGTTGCCGACGGCGAAGTCGTGGCCGAGGTCAGCGCCGGCAGCGCCAGCATGACAGCAGCCGGGCCGGCGCAGGCCGTGAGCGCGCTGGCCGGCCTCCTCGCCCAGCTGCCCCGCCTGACCGGCAGCCTCGACGCCGTCTGCGCCGGTGCCGCCGGGGCCATCACGGCTCAGCAGACGCGCAGCTTCCTGCACGCGAAACTCGCTCCGCTGACCACTTCTGGCCGTGTTGTCGTCGTCGATGACGCTTCGCTGATCCTGCCGGCAGCCGGCCTGACCGACGGCCTCGCCATCATCAGCGGCACCGGTTCGATAGCTACCGGCAGCTGGCGTGGCCGGGCCGAACGGGCCGGCGGGTGGGGATACCTGCTCGGCGACGAGGGCAGCGGTTACTGGGTGGTGCGAGCGGCGATCCGCGCCCTGCTGGTTCGCCAGGCTCACGGTCAGCCGGCCGGGCCGCTCGGTGACTGCCTGCTCGCCGCCGCCAGCGCCGAGACCCTGGCTGCGCTGCGAGCCGAGTTCTACCGGCAGCCGGCTCCCCGGCACTGGGCCAGGCACGCGCCCGCTGTCCTGGACTGCGGCGATCCCGAGGCTGACCGCATCGCCAGCGCCGCCGCACGCGCGCTCAGCGATCTGGCGGCGCTGGTGGCCGAGCGGCTCATGGCGCCCGCGGGCATGCCGGTGGTGCTGGCCGGCGGGGCGCTCAGGAACGAGCGACTGCTCGCGGCGACCCGCCTGGCACTCGCGGAGAGGCTGCCGGCCAGCCCGGTGCAGGTGCTCAGCGAACCGCCGGTCGCGGGTGCCGTCCGGCTGGCCGCAGCCGCCGCGGCCGGGCCACCGCAGGACTGAATTCCGGGCGCGGGCAAGCGGCCGGAGGCAGCGATCGTGTCGTCACCGTGTCACCGGTGCTGCGCCGCCAAGCAGCGCGGCAGCGATCGAAGCGTGCACTTGCCCGCGCAGGCCGACTACCGAATGCTCCGGCCCGCGGCCGAAGTGCACGGCGTTGGTCAGCAAGACGGCCCACATGCCGCTCCCGGGATCGATCGACAGGCTGGTTCCGGTGAAGCCGGTATGACCGGCGCCGGTGGCAGGCCAGCCGTCACCCATGTTGTCCCACCGGTCCCGGCGAAGCCCCCAGCCGAGGCCACGGCGACCCGCCAGGCCATCGGTCTGGCAGCGGAGCGCCTCGGCCCTGAGCCAGCCGGGGAGCCGCAGCGCCTCGGCCGGCCCGGACTCCCCTGCCGCCCACGCCGCCGCGTACTTGGCCAGGTCGGTCACGGTGCCGAACAGTCCGGCGTGACCGCCGATGCCACCGAGCGCCGCGGCGTTCTCGTCGTGCACGACACCGACCTTGGCCACGCCGCCGACGGGCTCGGTGGCGGCGATCCGGCCTGCCAGCCCGGCGGCCGGCCGGTAGCCGGCCCCGTCCATGCCAAGCGGTTCGAGGACAAGCTCGCGCACCAGCTGGCCGAGCCCGCACCGGGCCACCGCGGCGCAGAGCTCGCCAAGAGCGATGAAGCCGACGTCGGAATAGCAGCATGTGCTGCCTGGCGCGCTGATCAGCGGCTCGGCCAGCGCTGCTGCGCGGGCTTGCGCCGGATCGGGCTTGGGCACGCAGCCGTGGTAGGGCCGGAAGGCCGGCAGGCCCGAGGTGTGCGCCAGCAACTGCCGGACGGTGACGCGGTCTTTGCCGGGACCGTCGAAGTCCGGCAGGTAGCGCTGCACCTGGTCGTCTAGCCCGATGTCACCGGCGGCGACGAGCCGCAAGGCGCACGGCGTGGTGGCGACCACCTTCGTCAGGGATGCCAGGTCAAAGATCGTGTCGGCCGACATGGCCCGCTGGCCGTGCCGATCGCGCTGGGCGTGGCCGGCCACATAGCGGATCGCTGGCCTGCCGCCGCCGATGCCCGCCGCCAGCACCGCACCGGGAATGACGCCACGGGCGATGGCGTCGTCGATCGGCTGCGGCGTCCACCCCGTTTCCTGCCGGACGGTCATCCTTGCCCTTCCTGCGGTACCAGCGCGCAGGGCGCCCTGCGGACGTGCCGTAGGCTGCCGCTGATGTCAGCAGAATCATGGCCGTACCAGCCTGGCGCCGTCATGCCAGCCTCGTCACTCGCACCGACCGAGCAGCGGAATCCGAGAACGGCGGACATCGATATCGTGCCCACCGAGGAGGTACTGCGGCTGCTCAATGCCGAGGATGCGACGGTTCCCGCGGCGGTCGCCGGAGCGCTTCCGGTACTCGCCGCGGTGGTGGACAAGGTCGTCGAGTGCGTCGGCGCCGGCGGCCTGGTGCATTACTTCGGGGCCGGCACCTCCGGCCGGATGGCGGTGCTGGACGCCGCCGAGGTCGTCCCGACATTCGGCGTGGCCCGGGACGTTTTCGTGGCGCACCATGCCGGCGGCAGCCGCGCGCTCGTAGCGGCCGTCGAGGGCGCAGAGGACGATGTCGCGCTCGGCGCCAGGGACGCGGGCGCGGTATCGGCGGCCGACGTTGCCGTCGGCATCACCGCGAGCGGCCGGACTCCGTATGTAGCCGGCGCGCTGCGCACGGCCCGGCTGGCAGGCGCCGCCACGGTGCTGATCAGCAGTAACCCGGCGGCGCCGCTGGCCGGGCTGGCCGACTATCTCGTGGTCGCCGACACCGGGCCAGAAGCGATTGCCGGGTCGACCAGGCTTAAGGCCGCGACCGCGCAGAAGCTGCTGCTCAATGCCTTGTCCACGGCCGTGATGGTGCGGCTCGGCCGTACCTACTCGAACCTGATGGTCGCCCTGTCAGGCACGAACGCCAAGCTCCGGAGCCGGCAGCTGACGATCCTGACGGAGGCTACCGGGCTGGACCAGGAAACCTGTCAGGCCCAGTTGACCGCGTGCGACGGTGATCTCCGGCTGGCGCTGCTGTGCCTGCTCTCCGGCCTGGCACCCGAAGCCGCGGCGAGCGCACTGGCCAGCGCCGACGGCAGCCTCCGCGGCGCGCTGGCCGGCCGGATCCGCTCCCGGCACAGCTGATATCTATAACTCGCCAACCCACAGGTTGGTTATCCATAGATTGATGGCCTGGACCGCCGAGCACTGCCTGTGACCCTGATCCTCGCCGGCAGCGCGCGCCCGGCAGGCCAAGGCAACATCCGCCAGCCTCGCGCCGAAGCTTGCCCGGCTTGAAGACCTCGGCTACATCGAGCGCCGCCATCCGCTAACTCCTGACGGACGCGAGCAGCGGCCCGGCCACCACATCGAGGACCCATTTTCCCGCTTCTGGTTCCGTTACGTCGCCAGCAACCGGAGCCGCCTCGAACGACACCGCGTCGCCGAGGTCAGCGAGGAGATCCGCGCCGGCCTGGACAACCATGGGGCTGGGCCGTCGAACGCTGCTGCCGCCGCTGGGCCGCCGTATACGCCGACGAGAACATCACCGGCGCGCCGCGCACGATCGGCTCCTTCTGGTCACGGGACGGCCAGACCGAGATCGACGTCGCGGGAACCAGCCGCCACCGCTACGCGCTACTGGGATCGTGCAAGTGGCGCCGCGTCGCGGACATCGACGTGCTCGACCAGCTACCCGACCACCAAGCGGCCCTCGGCGGCCACGCTGCGGCTGCAATGCTCAGCCCCACTGCCCGGGCTCGTAGTCACCGCCTTGGTTGCGGCAGATGACGTTCAGCCGGTTCCACGCGTTGATCCCGGCGATCAGGCACACCAGCGCGGCGAGCTGGTCGGCGTCATAGTGCTTCGCCGCGGTCGCCCAGGCCTCGTCGGTCACGCCGCCAGCGGCGTCGGCG
>DAHVAR010000155.1 GCA_027314515.1 Actinomycetota bacterium | reverse complement strand
GCAGGAAACAACCAAAGGACTTGGGCGAGACCATGGTGATCGCTCACGCCGTCGTGGCCGCCGAGTCCGGGCATTCGGTGACAATACTCATGGATGACGGGCCTGGAGCCAGGATTGCCACATCCGAAATCAGCCGATTGCAACGGCTAGCTTCAAACGGCCACCCGGTCGGGTCCATCACGTTGGCGAGCACCCTGACGATCCTGGGGCGAGCGGCCGGTGGCCAGCACCTGCCCGATCGGGCGGCCACGCGCGATACCTACAACCGGCTACGTGGACTCGATGATGGCTTGCCGCCGATTGAGCACACGGACTTGCTATCGTCCAAGTTCTGGGCATGAGCGCCAGCCCTCGGCAATGTGGGACCAGCGGCATAGGCGTACTGACGATCGCTGCTGCTTCAGTCCTGGGCTCTGTGGCGGACTCGACGCCACGCGCCTCGCCATCTGCCTATCGACGCTGCTGCTATCAGCCCAGTCAACGGCCCGGACATACTCGTCACACTCGGCACGAGACCGGATTCTCGTGCCGAGTCTCCCTGCCGGTGACCTCAGCGCAACCGAAGTGATCGGGTTGCTCCGCATCCGTACGCATGGCCATCAAGCCGCGAGTCTCGGCTAGCCTCTGCGGTGGCCATGGGATGCACAGCTCATCGGCCCGCCGCCCGGACACGGGCCGCGCGAAGGAATCGAGTCGTCGTGGCCCGAACGCCAGGATCAGGGCCGCGAGCCAGCCTACGCCCGTCGTGCCGCCGATCAGGTTCACCAGGAAAACGAGGGCTAGCCGGTCCACCCCGCGGGCCGCCCCGATGATCGTGGGCAGCAGGTACGCGGCGCACAGCACCAGGATGAGCAGTACCCAGAACTCGGCGCTGTTCGCGAGGGCTTTCATCAAGTCGTTCTCCCTTCACCGTCGCCCGCCCGGCCTAAGGCTCAAGGGCACAAACCACGCGGGCTCGCATGCATGTTCCGGCCGCCTCCTGCACCGCCGCAAACCGCGGTTGTGGACTACTTCAGCCGCGCTGGCCGTGTGCCCGGTAGCCGGGCACGGTTCGCTGCTGTCAAGCCGCTGGCCCGGCAGGCCGGGCAGGCAGCGGCCCGTGCCGGGGAACCATCTGGGAACCGGCCCGGCCCGGCTGAACTGACACCGCCGCTGTCAGGACCAGCCGCCCCAGGAGGTGGCCGGGCGGGCTATCTGCGGCGCTTGGCCCGGAACGACGAGGTACGCACGACTGGCCCAGCCGTGCCTCGGCCGGGCGGGCGTGCTTCACCATGGCGTACAGCTGCGCGGCTGCGGCGCGGGCCGCTGCGGACTGCGCAGCGTGCTCCTGGGCCTCCCGCAGTTCCGCGACGGCGGCCGTCAGCGCGACGAGATTCGCGATCAGCGCGAGGGACGCTAGCGTCCGGTCTCCGGCGGCGTCCCTCAGCAGTGCCACTAGCCGGGCCGTGGCGCGCAACTGATCACCGTGACAGGTTCGGTGCGGCGGGCTGCCGTGCGGCGCGCGGGCGGCACGATCGTATGCGTCCGCGGCGCACCGCAGCGCCGGGTTGCGCAGCGCCCGCGCCGCGACGTGCAAGGTGTCGGCCACCGCCCATGCCGCATCAGCTGCCCCGGCGGGATCACTGTCCGCGCAGCGGCGGATGTGCTCCGCAGCGGCCACAGCCTGGCGGGACGCGTGTCGGTAAATCGCGTCGCGTTCCGGGGCGGTGAACCGGAACGCCGCGCCACGCTCCGGACCGGGACGCCGTTCCCGGTCCCAGCAATCGCGGAGCCGCGGCAAGGTCAGGCCGGACGCGAGCCGGCCACCGCCGTACCAGACGGCCGCTCCGTCGTGTCCCGCATGCCCCGGAAGCGTGACGGAGTAGCCGGTGACCTGCCCCGCATCGGCGTCGCTGAACCGTAGCCGTACCTGCACGCCCTGCTCCCGCAACCGGGCGAAGAATCCGGCCTCATCCGGTGCCTGGCCCGCCGCGGCAGTGACCAGGTTCCGGAGTACCGCCCGCGCCGCGGACTGCGACAGCCCTGTTCCGGAGAAGGGATCGGCTCCGGAACGGGCGTTCCACCGGGCGCGCAGTTTCGGCAGGGTCAGGTCGGCGGCAAGCTTCCCGCCGCCGTACCAGATCACCCCGCCGCCGCTGGCCGTGTGCTGCGGCAGGCCGACCGCGTACCCGGTCACCGCACCCGGCTCGATACTGCTGCGGCGCAGCCGCACCAGCACGCCGGCCTGCTCGAGGCGGGCGTAGAAGTCCTGCTCCGTCCGTGCCCCGGCCGCCGCGGTGCTGACCTCGCGGCGCAGCACGACTCGGGGCGGCTCGTCCCAGCCGCGCCTGGCCGATTTCTCCGTCTCGGCGCGGCTAGCGCGCCGGGCGGCGGTACGATCCGCGGGAGCTGTGACGCGGAGGCCGAGGTCGCGTTCTGCTTGCTGACAGGCTTCGCGGACCCGGTAGAAGTCCTTCCAGATCCGCGGCCGGTTGCCGTCCTGGCGGGCCAGCGTCGCGACGACATGGATGTGGTCGGCGGCGTGTCGTTCCCTGTCAAGTCAATGTGTTGAAGTTTTGGACGCTATTTTTCGGGTCCGGGGACAGTTGCGGTGAGAGGCCAGATGGCAGGTCGGCCTGCCTCGGCTTCTATCTTGGTGAGCGCCGCACGGCGATCGCGAGCTGGCCGACGAAGGTGGCGGTGAGATGCGGCGATCCCATCGCGTCGAGCCGGTCCCGTACCCGGGTGAGGAACTCGCCGGCGCGCGCGGGTCCCATCGCGCGGGTCCCGGACTGGGTGGACAGCTGCGCGAGGTAGTCCGCAGCGGTGTATGACCACCGCAAGGGATACCGGAAGCTGGCGACCTCATCGAAATAGGCCCGTGCCTCATCGGGGAAGTGCCACTTGCCGATCTGCTCCGGCGGAGGAGGCGGCTCCCCGGCGACCCCCATCGCCCGGTAGTCCTCTTGCACCTCGAACCAGAACGGTTCCGCGTCAGCCGGCCGCGCCCACCGGCACGAGCCGACCGCCATGACGCCTCCGCGGGCCAGGACCGCGGTCGGCTTGGCGTAGCGCACGCCCGGGTCGATCCAGTGCAGCGCGTTGAACGCCGTCACCGCGCGAACCGGGACGGCGCTGGTGTCCTGCCAGTCCTCGAACGAGGACGTGACGATGCTGACGAGAGGGAACCCGGTGGTCCTGGCCCGCGCCTGGGCTGCCAGGGCCGCGCCCAGTTCCACCGCCGTGACCGCGAGCCCTCGCTCGGCCAGCGGCACCGTGGCCTGCCCGGTCCCGCAGCCGATCTCGATGACCCGGTCGCCCTGTCTGAGGCCGGCCGTCCGGAGCAGGTCGTCGAACAAGGCGCCCGGCAGTACTGGCCGGGTCCGGTCATACGCCTCGGCGTCGGCGTCGAACCCGCCGCGCAGCTCTCGCCGCGAGCCGTCCTCGGGCACTGGCGAGTACGTCGTCTGGTCCACGAGTCACGTAATAGGCCATCGGCCGCAGGCCGCGCAACGGAATTACCGGGATCGCGCGGCGATCTTCTCGAGGATGGCCCCGGCCTGGGCTGGCGACATGGCCGCCGGTTCCGCCGTGTCCTTGTCTACTCCGACGATGACGACCGGTCCGAGGAGGCTGAACTCGAAGCCGAAGGACTGCGCGATCAGGGTGGCGGCCTGGTTGACCGGCTTTCCCTTGGCTGCGCCGTCCTCGTCCAGCCAGGCTTCCCAGCGGCTGGTGACCTGGATCCGCTCGGCGCAGCCGGTGCCGATGAGCGCCTTGAGGGAGCGCATGAACCGCGTGCCGCCGTCGGGCAGGTCCACTTCCCGGGGCGGCCCGTCGACGGGGATGAGGAGGGCCTTCACTGGTTGTCCTTGTGCCGGGCGGGGCCGCGCCGGCTGTCGAGCCGGGTGACGTGGCTGAGCGCGGCGATCTCGTCTCGTGCCTGCTGTAGTTCCAGGGTGAGCTGGTTGACGGCGCGGACGAGCGCGGGGACGTCGGCGCGGAGCTGGGCGAGTTCCCTGTTCTTGCCGGCGATCGTCTGCCGGAGCTTCGCGATGGTGGCGCGGAGGCGGGCTTCGTCGCCGTTGTCGGCTCTGCGGTCGCGGATGCGCTGGTAGAACTCGTCTTTCAGGTCGGTGTGGCGCTGGGTGAGCGCGTTGCGCGGGACGCCGGCCTCGGTGGCGAGGGCGACCACGGTCAGCGCGCCGTTGGAGCGCTCGGGGGTGCCGGCGAGGATGCGGTCCATCGCGGCGCCGATCCGGGCGCGCTCGTCTGGCTCGCCGGTCATC
>DAHVAR010000231.1 GCA_027314515.1 Actinomycetota bacterium | reverse complement strand
GGTAAGAGGCATAGTCGCCGCGATCAAGGACACTCGTAGTGCCGGGCGTGCCGGTCGCGCAGGACGTTCTTCTGGATCTTGCCGGTGGACGTCTTGGGCAGCTCATCCACAACGATGACCGACTTGGGCACCTTGTAGGCGTCCAGCCGCAGTTTCACGGCGGCGATCAGCGCGGCCTGGTCGATGCTCAAGCCGGGCTTGGGTACCACGATCGCGGTGATGGCCTCGGTCCAGCGATCGTGCGGCAGTCCGACGACGACGGCCTCGGCGATGCGCGGGTCGGCGGCGTAGACAGCCTTCTCCACCTCGATGGAGGCGACGTTCTCGCCGCCGGTCTTGATCACGTCCTTGTACCGGTCGGCGAACCACAGCACGCCGTCGTCGCCGAACCAGCCGACGTCCCCGGAATGGAACCAGCCGCGGGCGAATGCCGCCTCGGTCGCATCAGGGTCGCGCAGGTAGCCGGCCATGGTCGAGGGTCCCCGGTAGACGATCTCGCCGTGCTCGCCCGGCGGCAGCAGCGTGCCGTCCGGACCCATGATCGCGACTTGCACGCCGGTCAGCGGGGTGCCGACCGCGCCGATGTGGCTGAGCTGGTGCTCGGGCCGGAACAGGGTGGTGATCGGGCTCATCTCAGTCTGGCCGAACAGCAGCGCGAAGTCGCAGCCGAACTCGGTCAGGCAGCGGCGGATCAACTCGTCCGGCATCGGCGCCATCGCGTAGACCGCGCGGCGCAGGCTGGAGACATCCCGGCGGGCGAAGTCCGGGTCATCCAGCGCCGCCCGGTACATCATCGGCAACCCGAACACCTGGGTGATCTGCTCGCGCTCAATGACCTCGAGGAACACCGCCGGGTCGAAGCCGCGCAGCACGTGGATGGTGGCGCCGACCATGATCGCGGGCGTGCAGAACGCGTTCAGCTGCGCGGTGTGGAACATTGGCATCATGGCGGCGAACCGGTCGTCTGACCGCCAGCCCGAGTCCAGCGCAGCCGACATCGACTCCAGGTAGATCGCCTTGTGGGTTCCCGTGACGCCTTTCGGGAACGAGGTGGTACCCGACGTATACAGGTAGGACAGCGGATCGTCGTCCGCCACAAAGCACTCGGCCTCGGCCGCGCCGGAAGTTGCCAGTGCCTCGATGGTGGTCCAGTCCCGGTCGGCCGGCTCGGCGGCGTACTGTGCGCCGAGCCCCGGCAGCACGATCACGTCCGCGACATCGGCACACTTGGCGATCGCGTCCTGCATCGCAGCCGCGAGCTGGGTCTCCACTGCGAGGCCGCGGGCACGGGCATGGCCAAGTACGTACGCGACCTCGTCGGACCGCCAGCCGAGGTTGACCGGCACGCACGCCACTCCGAGCTTGGCGCAGGCGTAGTAGACGGCGAGGAACTCGGCGCTGTTGCCGGAGGCCAGCCCGAGCGCATCGCCGCGACCGTAGCCGAGCCCGGCCAGCCCGTGGGCGAGCCGGTTCACCCAGCCGTTGAGCTCGGCGTAGGTCCAGCGCCGGGCGCCGTCCACAAGCGCGAGCTGACCGGGGCGCGCCGCGGCCGACCGGGTGAGCGAATCGCCGACGTTGATGCGGCCGATGAGGTTGCGGGACAGGTCCATGGTGACTCCTTAATCCGCGATCCGCGGCTAATAGGACCGGGGCAGCCGCAGGCTGTGCTGGGCGACGTAGTTGAGGATCATCTCGCTGTTCACCGGCGCGATGCGCAGCAGCCGGGCGATGCCCCAGAGCGGGACGAGTCCGTACTCGGCGCTCATGCCGTTGCCGCCGTGGGTCTGGATGGCCGCGTCCACGGCGGCGAGCGCTGCCTCGGCCGCGGCGTACTTGGCCATGTTGGCTGCCTCGCCGGCCGGCTGACCGTGGTCGTGCAGCCAGGCGGCCCTGGCGGTCAGCAGCGCTGCCGCCTCCACCTCGATCAGCGCCTTCGCCAGCGCGTGCGCGACGCCCTGGTGCGCGCCGATCGGCGCGCCCCAGACCTGCCGGCCGCGGGCGTACTGCGCGCCCCGCGCGAGCGCGAACCGGCCGATGCCGAGGCACAGGGCCGCGCCCGTGATCCGCTCCGGGTTGAGTCCGTGAAACACCTGGGCGAATCCCCCGTGCTCGGTGCCGAGCAGGTCGCCATCGCCCATCCGCACGTCGGAGAGGAACACGGTGAACTGCTTCTCGGGCATCATCGCCGCGACCGGCAGCGGCTGCAGCGTGAGACCGGGCGCGTCCGTCGGCACGATGAACAGCGACAGCAGCCCGTCGCCCGTCGCCTCGTCGGTGCCGGAGCGAGTGACGACCAGGATCGCCGCGGCCTCGTCAGCCCCGGAGATGTAGTACTTGGTGCCGTTCAGCAGCCACTGGTCGCCATCGCGGCGCGCGGTCGTGGCGAGCCGGTGCGAGTTGGAGCCCGCGTCCGGCTCGGTGATCGCGAACGCCATCTTGATGCTGCCGTCGGCTAGCGCCGGCAGCCAGCGCGCGCGCTGCTCGCCGGTCCCGTACCGGGCGATCATCTCGCCGCAGATGGCGCTGGAGACCAGCAGCAGCAGCAGCGGGCAGCCCTCGGCCGCGGACTGCTCGACCACGATGGCGAGCTCGGCAAGTCCCGCGCCGCCGCCGCCGAACTCGGCCGGCATGTTGATGCCGACGAAGCCCTGCGTGCCGAGCGCATGCCACAGCTCGGTGGTGGGCTCGCGGAGCTGCGCCCGCTTGTTGAAGTAGGCGGCGCCGAACGAGCGGGTCACCGCGCTGACCGCGGCGCGCAGGTCCGCGTGCTCCGCGCTGCCGGAGAAGTCCATCGCGGCTACCCTTCCGCCCCGGTCAGCACGCGTTCTGCGGCGTCGGCGATGAGTGCCTCCAGCCGCTGCGCGGCCAGTCCGCTGCGGTAGCGCAGCACCGACTGAATGGCGCCGATGGCCGCGTGCACCCGGGCCCGCAGTTCCGCGTCGGTTGCACCCGGGTGCAGCGCGCTGAGCTGGTGCACCCACTCCTCCAGGTAGAGCCGCTGCTTCCGGCGCAGCCGCCGGCGGTCCTCAGCTGGCAGGTTGGCGATCTCGTGGTAGTACACCTGTGCCACGTCGCGGTCGTCGATCACGAACCGGAGCTGGCCCGCTATCAGCGTGCGCAGCGCGGTGAGCGGGTCGGTCTGCATCTCGGCGATCGCGGCCGCGCTGGCGGCGAGTTCGTCGATGACGCGCTCGAACATGGTGACCAGCACGTCGGACTTGCCATCGAAGTGCCGGTAGATAGCCGACCCGGTGATGCCTGCCGCAGCGCCGATGTCGGTCATCCCGACGTCGTGATAGCCGCGCTGCGCCACCAGGCCGGCCGCGGCTTCCAGGATTCGCTCTCGCCGGTCCGGGTCCCGCCGCCGGGCGGGCACGGCGCCGGGCACGGCGCCGGTCACGGCCGCTCGCCCCGCTGGCCGGCAGTGGCCGGATCCGGCAGGAACCGGGCCGGCACGTCGGCTAGCCGGGACCGGACGTACTCGCCGAGCCCTTTGGCCTGCGGGTCGGGCCGGGTGGACGCGGCGACCCCGGCGCCGAGCAGCCCGGCGATGACGAAGTTCAGCGCGGACAGGATCGGTAGCTCGTAGCGGGTGATTTCCAGCCCGGCTGCCTCGGGCAGCAGTTGGCGGAGTCGGCCGACGGTCAGGTAGTCGCGCAGCCACGGGTAGGCGGTCGGGTCGCGTGCCCACAGGCCGACGTTGGCGTTGCCGCCCTTGTCGCCCGAGCGGGCGCCGCACACCAGCCCGAGCGGCACCCGGCGGCACTCGCCGGTCCCGGCCTGGTCGGTTCCCGCCGGGCCGACGCCGGCCTGGTCGGTCGTCGCTGTGCCCGTCGGCTTGCCAGCTGGCCAGCGGGCTGGACCGGGCGGCGTAGGGGCGATCGATCTGGTGCTGCCGTCGGGCAGCACCACGGCGTGGTCCACCAGTTCCGCGGGGATCAATGCTGGCCAGTACACCCCGAACTCTGTCTCAGCGGTGGGCGGCGAGGTGGTGTGGAAACCGGCGTAACCGCCCAGCGCGAGCTCCATCGTGGCGTTGGAGAACCTCCGGCCTACCTTGCGCCGGTCGGCGTCCTTGACAGTGATCCGCAGGTGCGCGGTCGCCTGCTCGTTGGCCGGCGCGTCCGGCGTGTCGTACCGCAGCAGCCGCACGTCGACGTCCTCGAACTGGTCCTCGCCGCCGAGCACGCCGAATAGCTCCTGCCGGGCCCAGGCGGCCTTTTCCTCGATGTCCAGGCCGGTGAGCACCAGCGTCATCGTGTTGCGGAACCCGCCAATCAGGTTCATCGCCACCTTGGCGGACGACGGCGGCGGGCTGCCCCTGGTGCCGGAGATCAGTACCCGGTCCGGGGCTTGCTGACTGAGCCTGGCGGTGTCGAAGTGCGCGATGACGTCGGGGTTGGCGTAGGCTGGCGCGCCGATCTCATACAGCAGCTGCGCGGTGACGGTCCCGGTCGATACGAGGCCGCCGGTGCCCGGGTGCTTGGTGATGACTGCGCTGCCGTCGGCGGCGACCTCGACGATCGGGAAGCCGGGGTAGCGGCGGTCGGTGATCTCGGCGAGGAACGCGTAGTTCCCGCCGGTCGCCTGCGGCCCGCACTCGATGACGTGGCCGGCCAGCACCGCGCCGGCGAGCGCGTCGAAGTCGTCCCGCTGCCAGTGGTGCCACCAGGCGGCTGGCCCGGTGACGAGGGAGGCGTCGGTGACTCGCGGGCACACGACGATGTCCGCGCCGGCCGCGAGCGCCGCGGTGATGCCCCAGCCGCCCAGGTAGGCGTTGGCGGTGAGCGGCCTGGACGCGGCCGCGCTGAGCGGCTCGCCGGTGTCGAGATGGGTGAGCGGGTGCCCGGCTGCCCGCAGTTCGTCCAGCCGGGGGAGCAGGTCGTCGCCGGTGACGTAGGCGATCTTCGGATGCAGGCCGAGCCGCTCGGCGAGCGCTGCCAGCTGGCCGGCCAGGCCGGCCGGATTCAGCCCGCCGGCGTTATTCACGATCTTGATGCCGCGATCCATGCAGGTACCGAGAACCTGCTCAAGCTGGCCGAGCACGGTGCGGGCGTAGCCGGCCGACGGATCTTTCTGCCGGGCCTTCCACAGGATGAGCATGGTGAGCTCGGCGAGATAGTCGCCGGTCAGCACGTCGATCGGGCCGCCCTCGACCATCTCGCGGGTCGCCGCGTCCCGGTCGCCGTAGAACCCGGACGAATTGCCGATGCGCACTGGCCTGGTCATGACCCGCTCCGATCTGCTGACTGGCCCGGCGGCAAGCCCGTTCCCTTAGCAGCGGGCGGGCGGCCGGGACCGGCCGCGCCGGCGAACGCCTGGGCGATGGAAATCCAGCGCCGGGCCGCGTCGCCGGCGACCGCCAGCGCCGTGTCGGCCGGGTGGCGCCGCTGGGTGACCACCAGGCAGAAGTCCACAGCGGGTGCGCGGACCACGTCGGACGCGTCCTCCGGGCCCCAGGTCCAGGTACCGCCGTCGGGTGCGGTCAGCTCGATCCGGATCGGCGCGTCCGGCGGTGGCAGCCCGCGCAGCGCGTGGCTGAAGCCGATGGTGCGCACGCCGATGTGCGCGACGTGGCGGAGCCGGGCGCTGGCCACCCGGTCGATGCCGAGGGCGTCTGCCACGTCCTGACCGTGCGCCCAGGTTTCCATCAGCCGGGCGGTGACCGACGACGCTGCGCTCATGTCCGGTCCGTACCACGGCAGCCGGCGACCGGGCTCGATCGCGGCGAAACCGTCGATGAGCGCGCGTCGCGCCGCGGTGAGCCAGGCCCGCAACTGCGGCCCCGGTATTTCCCGGTGACGCGCGGCGACCTCGTCCGGGAAGCCGGGGCCGGCAGCGGCCAGCTCCGCGGCCTGCGCTTGGAATCGGCCGGGATCGGTCGCGGCCAGCAGTGCCGCCTCGTCGAAGAACGCCAGGTGCGAGACCTGGTCGGCGATGCACCAGCCCTGTGCGGGAGTGGGCAGCAGGTAGTCCGCCGGGCGCAGCCGGGCGAGCATCGCGTCGAAGGCCGCGGACTCGGCGTCCAGGTCGGCGAGCAGCACCGCCATATCGGCGGGCATCAGCGGCCGGTCCAGACGGGCTGGCGCTTGTCCCGGAACGCGGCCGGGCCTTCTTGAGCGTCGTCGCTCAGATACACCGGTGCCCAGATCCGCTCTGCCTCGTCGAACACGTCCGGCCTGGACAGGTACACCGTCTTCTTGGCGGCCCTGACCGACAGCGGCGCGTTGGCGGCGATGCGCTCGGCCAGCGCCTGCGTTCGCTGGCGCAGCAGGCCGGCCGGGACTACGTCATTGACGAATCCGACCTCGTGGGCTCGCAGCGCGGTGATCGGTTCCCCGGTGAGCAGGATCTGCATCGCGACCTTGGGGGGGATCAGCCACGACAGCTGGGCGGCCCAGGGCGCGCCACGGCCGACCGTGGCCTCGCTGATCGCGAATGTCGCGTGCTCAGCCGCGATCACCAGGTCGCAGCACTGTGCGAGCAGGAAGCCGCCAGCCCAGGCGATCCCGTTCACCGCGGCGATGACCGGCTTGCCGAGCTGTATGTTACGCCCGAACTGCGGCACGAAGTCCGGCGGCGGCACGCGCAGCGCGGTGTCCGCCATCTCCTTCAGGTCGCCGCCGGCGCAGAATGCCTTATCCCCGGCGCCGGTCAGGACCATGACCTTCGCGTCGTCGTCGGCATCGAACCGGCGCGCGCCGGCGAACAGCCCCTCGCGCACGGCCGCGTTGAGCGCGTTGCGCGCCTCGGGGCGCTGGATGGTGAGCCAGGCGACGCCGCGCTCGGTCGCGTAGCTGACTGCCTCGGTCATGGTGCCGCTGCCTCCTGCATCCCGTCCGCCTCCTGCATCCCGTCCGCCTCCTGCGTCCCGTCCGCCGCCTGTGCCGCTCCGCTCGGGGTAACGGGCTCGTACCCGCCGGCGAATTCGCGCACTACAGCGATCACCGTGCCGGCGTCGACCTGGTCGCCGACGGCTACCCGAAGCTCGGCCAGTTCGCCGGCGACCGGGGCGCTGATCGCGTGCTCCATCTTCATGGCCTCGATCGAGACGATCACCTGGCCGGACTTCACCTGCTCACCAGGCGCGGCCCCGACCCGGACGACGGTGCCGGGCATCGGCGCGACGAGTGACCCCTCGGCCGCAGCGGTGCCTGGCTCGGCGAAGCGGGGATCCTCGATGAGCACGCTATGCCCGAGCGCGCTGTCGACGTAGTGGACATCGCCGCTGCGCCGCACCGTGATCAGCCGGCGCACGCCGCCGATGTCCAGGTCGGCCTCGCCAGGGGTGAGCGAGCAGATGCGTGCCGGCGGCAGCTCCTCGCCGCCGACCTTGGCCCGCACCTCCGCGCCGAGGATGCGGTACCGAACCGGCTGGCCGCCGAAGCTCGCCTGCTGCGGCGCTGACGGGCTGTTGCGCCATCCGGACGGGAACGTCGAAAGGGCCGTGACATCCCGGCGGCGCAGTGCCTGCCCGGTCAGCGCTGCAGCCAGCACGTGCGCCGCCGGGACCGGGCCCGGCGGCGCCAGGGCCGCGGGGGGATGCCGGGTGAGGAAGCCGGTGTCGATCGCGCCGGCCGCGAACTCGGGGTGGCGCAGCACGGCGACGAGCAGGTCGCGGTTGGTGGTGACGCCGTGAATGGTCGCCCGGTCCAGTGCGCTCGCCAGTGCCCGGCGGGCACCGTCCCGGCTCGGCGCGTGCGCGATGACCTTGGCCAGCATGGAGTCATAGTGGATGCTGACGCTGCTGCCGACGGCATAGCCAGCATCGACCCTGATAGATGCCGCGCCAGCCGGGCCCGGGCCGACCGGGATCTCGAGTGCCTCGATCGCGCCGCTGACCGGCAGGTAACCGGCCGCAGTGTCCTCGGCGTACAGCCGGGCCTCGATCGCATGCCCGGTGATCACGGCGTCGCGTGCCTGCCGGGGGACCGGTTCGCCCTGCGCGATCCGCAGCTGCAGTTCCACCAGGTCGAGCCCGGTGATCAGCTCAGTGACCGGGTGCTCGACCTGCAGCCTGGTGTTCACCTCGAGGAAGTAGAACTTCCCGGCAGGATCCAGCACGAACTCCACCGTGCCCGCTCCGGTGTAGCCGATCGCCTGGCCGGCCGCGACCGCGGCCGCCGACAGCCTGGCGCGCAGGCCGGCATCGACCGCGGGGGAGGGCGCCTCCTCGATGATCTTCTGGTAACGCCGCTGGATCGAGCACTCCCGCTCGAACAGCGCGATCACAGTGCCGTGCTCGTCGCCGAGGATCTGGACCTCGACGTGACGCGGGTTGTCGACAAATCGCTCGACGAACACCGTGCCGTCGCCGAATGCCGACGCCGCCTCGCGCTGGGCGGTCGCCACAGCGGCGGCCAGGTCGCCCGGCCCGGTCACGATCCGCATTCCCCGGCCGCCACCACCGAACGCGGCCTTCACCAGGACCGGGTAGCCGATGCGGGCCACGCGCTCCGCGAGGTCCTGTTCGGACCCGGCTGGCCCGGTGCCGACCGGGACGCCGGGTAGTACCGGGACGCCGGCCCGCGCCATCAATTCCCTGGCTGCGATCTTGGAGCCCATGGCCGCGATCGCGGCTGGCCGCGGGCCGGCGAACGTGAGCCCCGCCTGCGCGCACGCAGTCGCGAAGGCGGCGTTCTCCGACAGGAACCCGTAGCCGGGATGGATCGCGTCGGCCCCTGCAGCCCGCGCGGCGGCGATGATCGCCGCCGCGTTCAGGTAGGTGTCCGCGGGCGCGGCACCGGGCAGCCGGACCGACTCTCCGGCCTCGCGCACGTACGGCAGCCCGGCGTCGGGGTCGGAGTAGACCGCGACGGTGGCGATGTCCATCGCGCGCGCGCTGCGGAACACGCGGGCCGCGATCTCGGCCCGGTTGGCGACGAGCAGCTTGCGAATGGGCACGGCCATCACATCCGGAACACGCCGAAGCCGCGGCGACCCTGGACCGGCGCCGAGTGGGCCGCCGACAGGGCGATGCCGAGCACGGTCCTGGTGTCACGCGGGTCGATCACGCCGTCGTCGTACAGCCGCGCGGTCACGAAGAACGCGTGCGATTCCCGGTCGATCTGATCCTCGATCGCCGCTCTCCGGCGGTCGTCTGCGGCAGCGTCGAACTCGGTGCCGCGGGCCCGGGCGGATTCACGGGCCACGATGGACAGCACGCCGGCCAGCTGCTGCGCCCCCATGACGGCAAGCTTGGCGTTGGGCCAGGCGAACATGAAGCGCGGGTCATAGGCGCGGCCGGACATGCCGTAGTTGCCGGCCCCGAACGAGGCGCTCATGTTGAGGGTGATGTGCGGCACCGCGGAGTTGGTGACCGCGTTGATCATCTTCGCGCCGTCCTTGATGATGCCGCCCTGCTCGTAGGCGGCGCCGACCATGTAGCCGGTGGTGTTCTGCAGGAACACCAGCGGCATGTCGGACTGGTTGGCCAGCAGGATGAACTCGCTCGCCTTCTTGGCCTCCTCGCTGAACAGCACGCCGCGGGCGTTGGCGAGGATCCCCGCGCGGTAGCCGTGGATCGAGCCCCAGCCGGTGATCAGGCTGGTACCGTAGCGCTCCTTGTATTCGCTGAACTCCGAGCCGTCGAGCACTCGGGCCAGCACCTCGCGCGGGTCGAACGGCACGCGCGTGTCGCCGGACACGATGCCCAGCAATTCGTCGCGGTCATACAGCGGCTCAGCGGGGGAGGCCGCCGGGGCCGGGCCGAGCTTGCGCCAGTGCAGGTCCGCCACAATCTGACGGCCGATCCGGATGCAGTCAAGCTCGTCGCGCGCGAAGTAGTCGCCAAGTCCGGAGACGCTGGTGTGCATGTCCGCGCCGCCGAGCGACTCGTCGTCGGAGTCCTCGCCGGTCGCCATCTTCACTAGCGGCGGCCCGCCGAGGAAGACCTTGGCCCGGTTGTCGATCAGCACCGCGTAGTCGCACATGCCGGGCACGTAGGCGCCGCCGGCGGTCGAGTTCCCGAAAACCAGCGCGAGCGTCGGGATGCTCATCGCCGACAGCTCGGTCAGGTCGTGGAAGATCTTCCCGGCAGGCACGAAGATGTCCGCCTGAGTGGGCAAGTCGGCACCGCCCGACTCGACCAGGTTGAGCACCGGCAGCCGGTTGCGCCGGGCGATCTCCAGGGCGCGCAGGTTCTTCCGAAGCGTGTACGGATTCATCGCGCCGCCGCGGACCGTCGGGTCGTGCGCGATCAGCACGCACTCCACCCCCGACACCACGCCGATGCAGGTGATGATGCTGCCGCCGACCGAGAACTCGGTGCCCCAGGCGGCCAGCCCGGACAGCTCGAGCAGCGGTGAGTCCCTGTCGACCAGCAGTTCGATCCGCTCCCGGGCCAGCAGCTTGCCGCGAGCGTGGTGCCTGGCCGCATAGGCTTCCCCGCCGCCCGCAATGGCCAGCTCCAGCTGCTGCGTCAGCGCTGCGACGGCGGCGAGCTGGACCTGCCGGTTGCGCTGGTAAGAGTCGCTGCCGGTGTCGACCGACGAGCGCAGCACGGGCACGAGCGCTGTCCCCTCTCCGGCGGCACTTCACATCGGTGACCGCTGCCCGTAGAGTAGCACCTAGTGAACTGCCGTTCACTATCGCACCGGCCTGAGGGGCTGCAGTGGACTTCGATGTGACCAGCCTGCACCATCGCCGTGCCGTGCGGCGGTGGGAGCGGATGAGCGTCGGCGACCTGCTGGAGCGGGTGACCTGGAGCCGCCCGGACAAGGTGGCCATAGCGAGCCGGCCGGGCGCCTACGCCGATGAGCGGTTCGCCTCACTGACTTACCGGCAGGCGGACGAGGCATCCAACCAGGTCGCGCACGCGCTACTTGCGCGCGGCCTGCGGCGGTCCGACGTGGTGCTGCTGTTCTGCGAGAACTCCGCCGAGGCCTGCCTGGCCAAGCTCGGCATCGCCAAGGCCGGGCTGGTGGCCGCGCCGGTCAACCCGATGATGGCGCCGGACCTGGTCGAGGCGATGATCGACCTGGTCGAGCCGAAGCTGGCGATAGTGGACGCCGAGTTGTGGCCGCGGGCAGAGCGGCCATTCGCGGCCAGGGGCCTCCCGGCGGCGGTCACCATTGCCATCGGCGGCCCGCCGGTGCCCGGCAGCGTGTCTTTCAGCGAGTTGCTCGACGGGCAGCCGGTGACCGAGCCCGACGTGGAGATCCACGTCGACGATATCTGGGAGATCCTGTTCACCTCGGGTACCACGGCGCTCCCCAAGGGCGTGATGATCTCGCACGGGTGCAGTTATGCGGCCGGGTTCGGGTTCGGGCTGTCGCTGACGCGCGGTCTCAGGCTCGAGTCCGACCTGCGGGTGGGCACCTACCTGCCGCTGATCTACCACGTGGGTGATCAGCCATTCACTTTCTCCGCGTTCCTCTCCGGGGGGACGCTCGTGCTGGGCCGTCGGCCGAACCCCGAGCACATCGCCGAGATGATCGCGCAAGAGCAGGTCACCGCGTTGTGGGCCGGCTCGCCCGCCATGGTTCGCGCGCTCGACGAGGTGCTGACTGCGCGGCCGGACCTGGACGCCAGCAGCCTCACCGTCATCGTGTACGGCTGGGCAGCGCTACCGCCGGCGACGCTGGCGTCGCTGAAGGCGCACTGCGGCGAGGACCTGTGCGCGTTCGAGATCTTCGGCCAGACCGAGTGCATTCCCTGCCACCGCTTTTGGCCGGGGGAGTGGCCGGAACTGTACGTGGCGACCGCGCCGCAGCAGAACTACGTCGGCATCCCGAGCCCTATTCTCGCCGCCACCGTCTTCGACCCCGACGGCAACGACCTTGCCGGGCAGCCAGGGGCGGCCGGGGAAGCGGTATACCGCTCGCCCGCGGTGATGGCCGGCTACTACCGGGACGAGGAAGCGACCCGGCGGGCATTCCGGTTCGGCTGGTTCCACTCCGGCGACAGCTGCGCCTACGACGACCAGGGCCTGCGGGTCATGCTCGACCGGTACAAGGACATCGTGAAGACCGGCGGCGAGAACGTGTCCAGCCTGCGGGTCGAGGCGGTGCTGGCCCAGCATCCGGACGTGGCCAAGGTCGCGGTCATCGGCCTGCCGCACGAGCGGTGGGGCGAGGCCGTCACCGCGGTGGTCGTGCCGCGGCCGGGTGCCTCGCCTGCCGGGGACGACCTGATCAAGCACTGCCGGGCCAGCCTGGCCGGATATGAGACGCCGAAGTCGATCGTGTTCGCCCCCGATCTCCCCGAGACGGTAGGCGGCAAGGTTCTCAAGTACAGGCTGCGTGCCGAGCACGCCAGTCACTACGCCGGCAGCGACCCGGCGCGCTGAGTGCCCCCGGTCGCGGCTTCAGCATTGGCGGGCCGACAAAACTGCGGCTGTTAAATCTCTGCGGCTAACGAGGCCTTGCCGGCCAGGAAGCCCGACGGCAGTTCCTCTCGCCGGAAGTCCTCGGCGGGGCATGGCGTCGTCGAGGTCCTCGACCTGATTGAAGCCGATCGACACCTCGGCGTACCGGCTGAGCTCCTCTGTCACGGCACGGCGCTACCGGGTGGCAGCGGCCGAGATCAGCCAGATTCTGCGGCAAGCCGAGGCAGCCACCGCGTGAGCGACTGGACGTGGGAGTACGTCCCAGATGCTTCGAGTGTCGTGAGCGGGCTTACCGGAGCCCAGGTCGAGCGGACCACCTTGTCGTGGCGCCATTGCGACAGAGCCAGCCCGGCTGACTGAGCTACCCGGCGAGCAGGACGCCGAGGAACAGCGCGGCGAGGGCGCTCAGGCCGGTCAGTGCGCCGAACACCGCGAGTCCCGCGGCGCTGCGCGCACGAGCATGCAGTGCTGCCGTGACCCCGGAGACGGCGACGACGGCGAGCTTCACGACGAGCGTCGTTTCGTAGCTTCCGGTGATCTGCGACCGGACGGCGATCACGTTCCAGACGCCGGTGAGGATGAGCACGGCGAAGGCAGGCCAGGCGACCTGATTGAACCGGCGGGCGGCAGCGCGGGGGATCTCGGCGCCGAGGCGGCGCAGCGCCGGGACCAGCACGGCGAGCGTGAGCTGTCCGCCAACCCACACGGTCGCGGCGAGAACGTGCAGGAACAGCCGGATCGTGTCCCAGCTAACGGCCAGCATCGGATGCCGCAGGCCGCGCCTTCAGGCAGACCCATCCCTCGGGCAGGTCTCCGCGGCTGATGAACGCCCGCAGCTGGCCGGCCGCCGCAGGCGGCAGGATGTCATCGGCAGGCGGATACAGGACTTTCTCCTCCTTCAGGTTGTGGTGCAGGAGGTGGCTGGTCAGCTGTTTGCCGAGGGCGAGCCGTGCTCTGGAGTCAGGCGCCTGTTCCAGCAACTCGAGAATGGCCCAGATCCGGGCGTGTTCGCCCAGCATGACCGATGTCGGTGCCGCCAGTCCGGGCTCGGCCCGGCACAGCAGCGGGAACAGGAACTCCTCTTCCAGGTAGATGTGGCGGCGCAGGGCGCGGATGGCGCGTGTCAGCGGCTGCCGGTCGCCGGGTGAGGCTGCGAACGCCGCGATTCCCGCGTCGATCTCCTGGTGCTCTCGTTGGAGAGCCTGCGCCAGCGACTCGGTCTCCATGCTGTCCTCTCGTTCCGCCATCGGGTATCTCGTCTGTCATCAGGCAGCTAGCCTCCCGATCTCGCGGGGCGCGAATCAGGGACTGCCGTCCCGCGACGGGTGGCTGGTTCTGATGGCTAGACCCTATTTTACCTATGGCGCATAGTATAAACTAGCCACTGAATGAGAGGCACCAAGAGGGAGGAGGTGCCCTGATGACGGCCATTCCTCACGACGGCGCCACCGAGGCGGCCAGGCAGATCATTCACCATCACGCGGTCCTGCGGCGGGGACTGGAACAGCGCACCGGCGCGCTCTGCGGCGCGGCGGGCAGCGGCGCGCCCTTCGGCCGGCCGCTCGCCGACCTGCGTGCTTACCTGGATGCGGAGATCCTGCCCCATGCCGGGGCCGAGGAACGCACCCTCTACCAGGCCGCAGCCAGCCAGGCCCGCGGCAGCGAACTGGTCCGCGCGCTGGTCGCCGAGCACCGCGACCTGGCAGGCCTTGTCGCCCGGCTGCAGGGGCCGGCCGAAGGCGCGGAGGCCGCCTGGACCGCGGAGTCGATCGCGACCCTGTTCGCCGCGCATGCCGCCAAGGAGAATGACCTGCTGCTGCCCGCGCTCCTCAGCTCCGGCGCAGATCTCGCCGGCCTGCTCACTGACATGCAGACCGCGCTCGCCGCCGGGCCAGCCGCCGCGGGCGAAGGTTGCTGAAGCCGCCGGAGGGCATCATGAACGACCAGAACTCCACGCTCGCCGCGGGTGAGCTAGCCGTCATGGCGATGGCCGTGGTACTCGCGCTCGCTGTCTGAACGAAGGAGGTCTGCATGAGCGTCGAGATCCGCGCCCGCCGCGTGTATGAGGAACCCTCGCCGGAGGATGGCGCTCGAGTCCTGGTGGACCGGGTGTGGCCGCGCGGGATGCGCAAGGACGCCGCCCGGCTGGATGAGTGGGCGAAAGACGTCGCGCCGTCGGCCGGGCTGCGGGCCTGGTACCAGCACGAGCCGGCCAAGTTCGGTGAGTTCCGCCGCCGGTACACCGCCGAGCTGGCGGCGCCGGGGCCGCGGGAGGCCCTGACCAGGATACGCGGCCTGGCCGCCAACGGGCCGGTAACCCTGCTGACCGCCACCAGGGACCTGAGCCTCAGTCAGGCCGCGGTGCTCGCCGAGTTGCTCCGTCGCGACTCCTGAGGCCGCCCTGACGCAGACCCGGATCCGGATGGTCGGGCCGGCTATTGCGCTTCAGCCGCCGCGGGCTCGCGGGCGCCGGGACCCTCGCTGGCTGTCAGCCGGGCGATGCACAGGCTGGGCTCCACCAGCGGGTCCAGCCGGTCCGCGGTCACCGGGGCCCGCATCCGGTGCAGGGCACCGCGCATCAGCCCCAGGTGCAGTGAGCAGATCACGTCCCGGTGGCGCTCGGCCACCTCTCGGAACGGGCACTGGCGCAGGTTCAGCAGGAACTGCCGGCCGTCATCGGCGGCTTCTGCCTGCGGCGCGAAACCGAGGCCTTCCATGATGGCGGCGAGCCTGCTGACCGCCTCGGCGGCACTGGGCTGCTGATAGGGCGGCGGCTGCTCAGCCAGGTAGGCGCCCCACTGCCGGCCGGCCTCCTCGGTGGCACCGCCCGGCTCGGGCATGGTCCCGGCGATCATGCTGGTCAGCATCTCGGCCAGCAGCCGGTACCGGCGCCGCCCGCCCGGACCGTCCGGGGCTGCGCGGTAGCCGATCCTCGGCCGGCCCGGGGTCTGGCGGTCCTCGGTCTCGCGGACCGCCAGCCCGGCCTCCACCAGCGCCTCGAGGTGGAACCGGGCGGTGTTGGGATGCAGCCCCATCCGCTGCGCGACCTCGCGGACACCGAGCGGGCCGTCAGCGGCGCGCAGCATGTCCAGAACGTCGGCGCGGCTGCGGCCGAGCGGCGTGCTCTCCTCGGGTGCCAGAAGCTGCCCGGCATTCATGGCCTTATTTTATCTCACAAACGTTAGTAGAAACTGGCCGACCGGCGGGTGCTCATGATTGGCAGGTGCCGCCGCACTGCCCGCTGTGACGGCGCCGTCCAGGCTGGCCGCCCGTCCCAGGCCCGCGCCCGCGCCCGGCTGCGGCTGCGGCACCGGGACGGCGGACCGGGCCAGGTCTGCCAGGTAATGCAGCGCGGCTACCCCGGATCGCACGGCCTGGTCCGGGCCGGTGAGTGCGGGGATGACCGGGCTGGGCAGTGCGAGCCACTCCTGCTGCCATTGCCTGATCCGCTGCCAGCCGATAGTGGTCAGCGCTCCGCCGTCCTGGGCGATTGTGCCGCCCGAGCGGCGGCCGATCCGGACCGGATCGGGGTCGCGGATCAGCAGGCTGGGGATCTCCGGGCTGGCCAGCCGGCTGGTGATGTCTTCTGGCGGCCACATCAGGGCAGTGACCAGGCGCCGTACCTCGGCGGCGCTGCTCAGGTGCATCCCCTGCGCCCAGATTGCGGCGAACAGGCGGCGGCGCATTTCGCCGGCTATCCCGTCGCTGACCGCCTCAGCGTAGGCGGCCACGGCGGCCTGGGTGTTGCTGATCAGTGCCGGCGGGCTAGCCGGCACGTGCTCGCCGGGCAGGGCGAGCGACGCGACCTCGGCCCGTTCCCGATCCCATGCGGCCCGGTCAGTGTCGGGCCGGCGGCCGGTCAGCGGCAGGCTGCGGTCATGCTCGACCGCCCGCCAGTGCACCTCGGTCCCCGTGCGGCCGAGCAGGTCAGCGCGCTGGCTGGCCAGATAGCAGTACGGGCAGTTGAAGTCCCCGTAGATGATGACTGCCATGACAGCCTCCTCCGGATCCGCTGCGCTGAGTGCTGCCTGTGCCGGAGCGAGCGCTACTGCCTCGTCTCCGCGACGTCACGGCGCGGCAGTGCGGCGACGAACGGAGTATCGGCGCCCACCACGCCAAGCCTCGCCGCCCCGCCCGGTGAGCCGAGCGGCTCGCCACGGCCAGCCAGCGGCTCGGCAAAGAACCGGGCGTTCTCTCCGGTGTACGCCTGCCAGTCGGCGGGCAGGTCGTCCTCGTAGTAGATCGCCTCGACCGGGCACACCGGCTCGCACGCGCCGCAGTCGACGCACTCATCCGGGTGGATGTACAGCATCCGCTCGCCCTCATAGATGCAGTCCACCGGGCACTCTTGCACGCACGCCCGGTCCAGCACGTCGACGCACGTCTCGCCGATCACGTAGGTCATCGCGCTCTCCCTTATCTCTAGACAATAGTTGAGACTAAGCCAATAGTTTAAAACAAGTGTCCACGTGAAGGTCAGGTGGCTTTCCGCGGTCAGGGTTGACCGGGGCCCGCGGAGCACAAGGGGCAAGGGGGCTGGCAAGGTGGCCAGGCTGACTGGGCGGGCGGCCCTGGTATCCGGCTCAGGCAGCGGCATCGGCGCGGCCACCGCCAGGCGGCTCGCGAGCGAGGGCGCGGCCGTCCTGGTCACCGACATCCAGGACCAGGCGGGGGCGCAAGTGGCGGCCGAGATCAAGGACACCGGCGGGCGGGCGGCATTCGCGCACCTGGACGTGACATCAGAGAATGACTGGGAGGCAGCCGTCGCGCTGGCGGTCCGCGACTTCGGCGGCCTGGACATCCTGGTCAACAATGCCGGCATTGGTGACATGGCAGTCATCGAGGACACCTCGCTCGCGGACTGGACCCGCACGATCGGGGTCAACCAGACCGGCGTGTTCCTGGGGATGAAGGCGGCGGCCGCAGCGCTGGCCGCCTCCGGGCACGGCTCCGTGATCAACATCAGCTCGATCTTCGGCACCAGCGGCGGGTTCGGTACCTCGCCGGCCTATCACGCCGCCAAGGGCGCAGTGCGCACCCTGACCAAGAACATCGCGCTGCACTGCGCGGCCTCCTTCGTGACCGGCCTCGAGCTCTACATCGACGGCGGCTACACGGCGCGCTGAGGAGACTAGGCCAGGCCAGGACACCGGACCGCTCGATCTCGACGATTGCCGGAACTGCTGGGAATCCGGTGTGGCGAGCACCTCATCGTCACCTACGATGTGGTGGTGGGTTCCCCGCTGATCGTGCGCACGGCCCAGGTCGAGGACGTCGCGCAGATGGCGCGCGTGCATGTGCGGTGCTGGCAGGAAACGTATCGCGGTCTCATGTCGGACAAAGTGCTCTTCGACCCGGACTTCCCGGCTGCCCGGGAGCGGATGTGGACTGTCGTCTTGACCGATGAGCGTTATCGCCAGAACCGCGCGGCTGTCGCCGAGCGAGATGGCGAGTTAGTCGGGATCGCCATGTCCGGCCTGCCCGAGGATGCGGCAGCGTCATGGACCAGGCACCTGTACGTGCTTTATGTGTACGCAGCCGACCACGGTACGGGAGCCGGGCGAGCGTTGCTCGAGGCCGTCATCGACCCCGCGGAGTCGGTGGCGCTTTGGGTCGCCGATCCCAACCCACGCGCGCAGGCGTTCTACCGCAAGCACGGTTTCGTTGCCGACGGGACAACCCGGGTGGAAGACGGGGTGCGGGAGCTCCGCATGGTGCGCGATGGCGCCCGGCGGGCCTGAACGCTGTATGGTTCCGGCCGTGGCAGACAGCGCCTTCCTGGAGCAGAGCTATGACGCCTACTCCCAGGTCGAGAGCGAGTTTCAGCAGGTCATGGACGAGAGCCTGCATCCGCGCGGGCCGGGCATGCTCGCCGACATGGTCGCCGGGCTCGGGTTGCCAGCGGGCGCCGCGGCGCTGGATGTCGGCTGTGGTGAGGGCGGCGACGCGATCGAGCTGGCCAGGCGGTTCGGGCTGCAGGTCCTCGGCGTTGATCCGGTGCGCCGCCAGATCGAGATCGCACAGCAGCACCTGGCTGATGCGGCCAGTAACCAGCCCGGCCTGAGCCAGGTGGTGCGCTTCGCCCGGGGGAAAGCCGAAGACCTGCCCGCCGGAAGCGATTCAGTAGACCTGGTGTGGTGCCGGGATGTCCTGGTGCATTCTGATGACTTCGGCAGCGCGTATCGCGAGTTCGCGCGCGTGCTGCGGCCGGGCGGCTGGGCGCTGGTCTATCAGATGTTCGCCACATCGCGGCTGGAGCCAGCGGAGGCGGCGCGGCTTCTGCCCGTTCTGGGCTGCGCCGCGCCTAGCATGCGCCCAGACCACGCTGAGGCCGCGATCGAGGCCGCGAGGCTGCGGATTGCCCGGCGCATCGTTCTCGACAGCGAGTGGGGAGAATACGCACAAGAATCCTCGGGAGCGGGCGGCCGCCAACTGCTGCACGCCGCACGGTTGCTGCGCGATCCCAGCCGGTACATACGCCGTTTCGGCCAGGCGAACTATGACATCGCGCTAGCCGACTGCCTGTGGCACATCTACCGCATGATCGGCAAACTCAGCGCCCGCGTCTATCTGCTGTCCCCGGCAGATGCCGGGTAACCAGGCGCAGGCCGCCGGACTAGTCAGCGCAGCCGGAGTCCGCGCTAGCCCGGCGTCCAGGCATCGCGCACCACGCAGCGGAAGCCGAGATGCCCGGTGGAGGTGTCGATCGCCTCGCCCTGCCGGGCGGCCGGCCGGTAGCGCATGCAGTAGTTAGGGGCGCATAGGTAGGACCCGCCCTTGATCACCTTGCGCGGGATCGCCGAGGCCAGGTCTCGCCCCGGCTCGGTGACCATCGGGTTGCGCGGCGCGCAGCAGCCGGGCGCGGGCTCCGCCGGCTGACCGGCGGCTACCGGTGCTGCGCCGGCTCCAGCATGCCGCGGCCGGAAGTAGTCCGACGTCCATTCCCACACGTTGCCAGCCATGTTGTACAGCCCGTACCCGTTGGCCGGGAAGGCGCCGACGGGCGATGTCCCCTCGTACCCGTCCAGCAGCAGGTTCTGCCAGGGGAACTCGCCCTGCCAGGTGTTCGCCAGGTGCCGCCCGCCGGGGGTGAACTCGTCGCCCCACACGTACACCGCGCCGTCCAGCCCGCCGCGGGCGGCGAATTCCCACTCCGCCTCCGTCGGCAGTGACTTGCCCGCCCACGCCGCGTAGGCCTGCGCGTCGGGGTAGGCGACGTGCGTGACCGGACGACGGCCCCGGTCACGCACCGAACTGCCGGGCCCGTCGGGCCGCCGCCAGTTCGCGCCGGGCAGGAACGCCCACCACTGGCGGAAGTCGCGCAGGTCGGCCGGCCCGGCGGTGCGCCGGAACACCAGCGACCCCGGCACGAGCAGCGCGGGATCGGCGTCCGGGTAGTGAAGGCAGATATGTATTACTCAGGCGCGACTCCGTTTGGCTACCGGGCCGAACTGAATAACGGTGTGCAGATCGTGCGGATCCACGAGGACGAGGCACGGCTTATCCGCGTAGCGTTTAGCCAGATCTGCTCCGGTGAGCCGATATCGCGTGTCGCTGAGGAGGCCGGTCTGACCGTGACCGGCTTGATGAAGGTTCTCCGCAGCGAGTCGTTGCGCGGCGTCACAACGCAGCGAGGGCGAATCGTCCGAGACGAGAGCGGAGCGCCCCTCCGGCACGCCGCGATCCTGTCAGAAGCAGATTTCACCGAACTGCAGCGCCTCATCACGTCCTGGTAGGCCCCAGACCGAGGAGTGAAGCGCCCCGGCGAGCTTGCGTACCGCGGATAGCGGGAAGGCTGAGTCGACATGCCGGGTACCAAGTACAGCACGGAGATGAAGGCGAAGGCGGTCCGCCTGGTGCGGGAGCATTCAGGAGATTACCCGTCGGAGTGGGCGGCGATCGGCGAGGTCGCCAGGCGGCTGGGTATCGGCAGCGCGGAGACGCTGCGCAAGTTTCTGTCCGCAGTGACCGCGTCCGCATGATCGCGTGTCTCATCTGGCCTAGGGTTCCCGCTGATCCGCTTAATCGGGGATCCGGTCGGCGTGTGTTCAGGACTCCCGGCGCTCAGGGCGTGCTGTTCGCACGGCTCGCGATTCGGCGGGCATGCCCTGTATGTCAAGGACAACCGGCTGCGCTACGTCTACAACTTCGTCGGGGTGGTGGAGCAGCAAGTCGACGCCGCCGCGGACGTGACGGCCGGGAGAATCTCATCCTGTCCGCCGCCTTCGACAAGGACGGCGAGGACGCGCCGGGCGTCGCCACCGGCATCCTGTCGCTCTACTACGGGGACCGCAAGATCGGCGAGGGCCGCATCAAGACGCAGTCGGCCGCCTTCGGGCTCGCCGGCAAGGGGCTCTTCGTCGGGCGCAACCTCGGCGAGGTCGTGACCGAGGACTGCCCTGGCACACGGCCATGGCCATTCACCGGCGGCACGATCAGCCTAGTCGCCGTCGACGTCAGCGGGCAGCCCTACCTGGATCTCGAGCGCGCGTCCGCCGCCATGCTCGCCCGGGAGTAACGGTCTCCGCTGGCTAGTTCTGTGGCAGAACTAAGCCATTACAGAATGTAATTTATGGTAGTACATTCTAGCCATTATGAAAGGCTGAGGCGGCTGCGCCCGGTGTTACGGTCGGCCTGAGCGGTGGAAGCAGCTGCCGGGAGGCCGTCGATGGCAGATCAGGACGCGGGCCATGTCGGCCTGAAGGCAGGGGCAATCAGCCTGGGCGGGGATTTCGTGGCGTCGGTGGCCACCGTCGCGCCGTCATCCAGCGTCGCATTCACGTTGGCGCTGCTGCTTGGCTTCGCCGGCCTGGCCACGCCGCTGGCCGTGCTCGTGGTCGGCGTCGCGATGCTGTTCGTAGCTTTCGGCTACGCCCAGCTGAACCGGTGGAAGCCGCATGCCGGAGCCCCCTATGTGTGGGTGGGCCGGGCAGTTTCCCCGACCGCCGGGATCGGGACCGGATTGCTGTCGGTGGTGGCCTCCACCGTGGCCAACATCGGGAACATCACTCTGGCCGGCGCGTACTTCCTGTTCGTGCTGTTTCCGAGCAGCACGTTTCCCAAGGTGGTGACCTGGCTCGTCGCGACCGCGATCATGGTGTTCCTGGTATGGCTGTCGATCCGCGGGATCCGGCCCTCCATTCTCGTGCAGACTATCTTCATCGTGATCGAGTACGGCGCGGTGATCTCGTTCGTGATCCTGGCGCTGATTCACGAGCTGTCCAGCCCGTCGGCCGGGGTGCACGGGCCGTCTTGGTCGTATTTCACGATCGGCGGCGGAGTGGGCGGCTTCAAGGGCCTGGCCGAGGCCGCCGTGGTCTGCGGGTTCCTCTACGCCGGGTGGGAGGCCCCGCTCGTGCTCGGCGAGGAGTCGACGGACGCAAAGATCAACCCGGGCCGGGCCGCGATCCTCGGCACGGCCTTCCTCGCCATCTGGTACACGTTCCTGATGGTCGTGTTCCAGGGCGTCTCCAGTCAGCCGGACCTGGTCGCGCACGGTGCGGACGTCCTTGCCTACGCGGGCCAGCTGCTGGTGCCAGGCTTCCTTGGCCGCGCCCTGCCGCTGGCGGTCCTGGTAGCAGTCATCGGGACGACCCAGATGCAGATGACTGAGCCAAGCCGGATCCTCTACGCGATGGCACGCGACAAGCTGATCCCGGCGATATTCGGCCGTATTCACAGCGGCCACCAAACCCCGTGGTGGGCGATCGGGATCCTGGGCGTCATCCCGCCGATCGCGCTGATTTCCTATCTGGCCAGTACCTCGGCCAACAAGGCGATCGGCTATGTGATCAGCGCGTCCGGCCTGCTCTACCTCATCATGTACGCGGTGATCGCGCTGAGCAGCGTATGGTTCTACCGCCGCGAGCTGATAGCCAGCAGGGGCCGGATGCTGATCACGGCCGGCCTGCTGCCGTTGCTGGGCGGGCTCTTCAACCTGGTCATCTTCGCCTACGGGCTGAAAACCCAGGGCACCACGATCGCTGTGGTCGCGGCCGTCGGCGTGGTGGCCTGCATCGTGCTCGGCTTCGCGGTCAGGGCGAAGGCGCGCAACGAGACCTTCTTCACCTCGCGCGGTGGTCGTGCGGAAGCACCGGAAACTGCTGAGGCCGCCGCGCTGCCCGCGGCCGAGAACTGACTCTGCCGCCTGCGGCGGCAGGACGACGGAGGCGATGCCCTGTCAACGGACGGCGATCCGCCGTAGCAGCGGCACCTTCACCGCGTCGAGGATGAGGGTGGCGGCGCCGACCGCGCCGAGCAGGACCAGGAGGTAGCCGAGCGGCACCGGTGCCATCAGGATGCCGAGAGACGCGAGGATCAGCACGACCACGAGGTCGGCGGCGGTGGCGGTGAGCATCCAGGTGCTGGGCCGGGAGTGCCACAGGTGGCGGCGTTCGCGCACCAGGTACACGGTGGCCTGGCCGGTGGCGACCAGCATGACGAACACCAGCGTCTGGGTGGCGGGCAGGCCGAGGTGCAGCACGTCGCGGCCGGCGTAGAAGGTGGCGAAGGAGACCGCGAGCCAGGGCACCGCGATGCCCAGCGCGGCCAGTGACAGCGCGGGCACCCGCCACCGGTCCGGGCGGGGGGAGAAGCTGACGTGGTCGGCGGCCAGCGACATTGTCACGAAGTCGTTGGCGAACAGCAGCAGCAGCACCAGCCGCGGGGTGGTGACGAACTGCCGGGTGACCAGCAGGCCGACGGCGAGGAACAGGGCGATCTGGAACGTCTTGACGATCTTGTTCAGGGTGTAGGTGAGCATCCGCTGATAGACCCGGCGGCCGGTCTCCACCGCGGCCACGATGTTGGCCAGGCCGGGGTCGGTGAGCACGATGCTGGCTGCCGACTTGGCTACGTCGGTGGCGGTGGCGACCGCGATGCCGACCTCGGCGCGGCGCAGGGCGGGCGCGTCGTTGACCCCGTCGCCGGTCATGCCGGTGACGTGGCCGGCCCGTTGTGCCCGTTCCACCAGGCGGAGCTTGTCCTCGGGCAGCACCCCGGCCAGGACGTCGAATCCGAGGCCATCCTCGGGCTCGGCGGGGCCCGTCGCGGGCACCGCCGGGCGCGCCCGAGGCGCGGCCGGTTCCTGCACTGTGGCGGCGTGGCCGATGCGCGTGCCGATGCCTACCTGGCGGGCTACGGCCGTGGCGGTGGCCGCGGTGTCGCCGGTGACCATGATTACCCGGATGCCGAGCTCGGTCAGGCGGGCGATCAGCACGGCGGAGTCCGGGCGTGGCGGGTCGGCCAGGCTGATCAGGCCGGCCAGTTCCAGCCCGGGCCCGCCGGGTCCGGGCGGTGCGCCGGAGGCCACGGCCAGCACGCGGGCGCCGCCGTCTGCCATCGCCGCCACGTCCTGGCTCACCGCGGGCGAGGCCTCGGCGAGAGCGGCGACCACCTGCGGTGCGCCCTTGACCACCCGGACCCGGCTGCCGTCCTGCCTGATCACAGCCTCGGAGCGCTTGGTGGCCGGGTCGAACGGGGTGAACGACAGCCGCGCGGCTGGCCCGGCCACCCCGGCCGATCGGGCGGCAGCCAGCACCGCCAGGTCGATCGGGTCCTGAGTGGCGTCGTCGGACGCGGCGGCGGCCAGCGCGAGCACCTGGCTCACCTCCGCACCGCGGTACGGGCGCACCGTGGCCACAGCGAGCTTGTTGGCGGTGATGGTGCCGGTCTTGTCAGTGCACAGCAGGTCCATCGCCGCGGCTTCCTCGATCGCCGACAGACGGGTGGCCAGCACCCCGGCATGGGCAAGTTCCGCCGCGCCCAGCGCGGTCGCGAGCGTGAAGGTGGCCGGCAGTGCCACCGGCACCGAGGCCACGACCAGGATCAGCACGAAGGGCAGCAGTTCCGCCAGCGGCAGGTTCGTGACGATGCCGTAAGCGCCGATGGCTACCACCAGGGCTCCGTCGAGGGCCAGCAGTGCCCATACCACCCGGAAGATCGTCTGCTCCAGGTGGCTGACTGTCCTGGCGGTGCGGACCAGCTCGGCGGTCCGCCCGTAGTAGGTCGCCGCCCCGGTCGCGGTCACGGTGCCGGTGGCTTCGCCGCGGCGCAGCAGCGACCCGGCGAATAGCCGTCCGCCCGGACCCGCCTCCGCCTGCGCCGACTCGCCGGTCAGCACCGACTGGTCGGCTCGCACGGTCCCGTCGGTCACCGTCACGTCCGCTGGAACGACGTCCCCGAGCCGTACGTGCACCAGGTCGCCGGGTACCAGATCGCGGGCGTCGGTCACCTGCCAGCGTCCGTCCCGGCGGACCCTGGCGCGTACCTGCAGCCGCTGCCGCAGCAGGGCCAGCGCGCCGTGCGCCTTGTCCTCCTGGACGAAACTGAGCACGGCGTTGAACACCACCAGCAGCGCGATGATCACGGCCTCGGCCGCCTTGCCCGCGGCGATCTCCAGCACGATCGCCGCCTCCAGCATCCACGGCACCGGCCCGGACAGCTTGCCTGCCAGCTCCCGGATCCGGTGCCGGCGCTCCTGGCCGATCTCGTTCGGCCCGTACTGCGCCAGCCGCGCTGCCGCCTCCGCTCCGGTCAGGCCCCCGGCGCCCGGCGCTCCGCCCTCCGCCACGCTCCAGCTTCGCCCGGCCGGGCCCGGCCCCGATAGTGGCGAAGGTCCCGCCCCGCCGCCAGCTGCCTGGTCAGGGCTACGCCGGGACTTTCGGCCATGGCAGATGGCAGGCGGCGGCGGCATAGTCGGCACAAAGGAGGGTCAGGCATGGGCCGGATCGTCGCGGGGATTGACGGGTCGCAGGGCTCGCGCAAGGCGCTTACCTGGGCGGTGCGGGAGGCGGCGGCGCGGGAGGCGGCGGCGCGGGAGACGATCCTGCAGCCCGTGATCGTCTGGCAAAGCCCGGCTGAGCACGGCGATACGCGTCATCTCCCGGTCAGCGATGAGCAGCTTGCCGAGGAGGCGGCAAGAGAACAGCTCGGACAGGTGCTCGAGGATGTGGCCAGCCAGGCTCCAGTGACAGTAGCGGACCCCCAGGTGGTGCGCGGGGACCCGGCGCGGGTGCTGTGCGACCGGTCGGCTAGCGCGGACCTGCTGGTGGTCGGGTCCCGCGGTCTTGGCGGCTTCGCGGGCCTGATGCTGGGCTCGGTGAGCCACAAGTGCGCCCACCATAGCCGATGCCCGCTGATCATCGTCCGGGAAGGCAGAGCCGAGGATGACCACAGCCAGATCAGGCGGATACTGACGGGCACCGACGTGTCGGATGGGTCGCGCCGGGCACTTGCCTGGGCGGCGGACGAGGCCGCGCTGCGCGGCGCGTCGGTCGAGGCAGTCGAGGTATGGGCGGATCCGTACGGCGGCGACATGAGCCTGGAGCTCCACATGGAGCACTTCCGCGCGGAGCGCATCGTCTTGCTCGAGCGGGCCGAAGCGCGGCTGGCCGCGACCGTCGCGGAGACGGCGGCCCGTCATCCCGGCCTCGATGTCGTCCCGGTCCTCCTCCAGGGCGACGACCCAGCGCAGATCTTGTGCGAGCGGTCGGCGGATGCTGACCTGCTGGTTGTCGGATCACGCGGTCACGGGGGTTTCCTCCGCCTGACGCTCGGTTCAGTGGGCAATGCCTGCGCGCATCACAGCAAGTGCCCGGTGGCGATCATCCCTAAAGCCAGGCGGGCGGGCAGGACCGGCAACCGGACCCTGACCGGTGCCAGCCCCTGACCGGTACCAGGCCCTGACCGGTGGGACATGCGGATCAGCTCATGACATGGCACTGCGGAGAGCGACCTGGCACAGCTCCGGCATCTTGCCAACACCGGCGGCGGCAGCCAGCCGAACGCCCGCAAACGCCAGCGCGAAGCCGTAAAGTGCCGAGCACGGGAGCAGCACGCCGACCCGGATGGCAACCGGGTCGGTGGCGGTCAGCAGTGCGGCGACGATCACCGGCGCTGCCGCAGCGGCGGTGCCTGCCAGGGTGCCGAGGGTGATGCCGAGCCGGTAACCGCCGTATCCCTGCGCGGGCACGAGCATCGGGCTGCTGGCTCGCTTAGCCATCGGGTGCGGCAACCCCACGGTGAACAAGTTGCTCAGCCCCAGGGCAGCGCCGAGGCCGGCCAGCGCGACCGGCGCCGCCTCAAGCCCGATTCCGGGCCGGCCGACTGCGAAGGCCAGCGCGAAGCACACCGCGACGACCAGCGGCGCGCCGATCACGCCGAGCACGATGTTCTGGCCGGAGAAGTAGGCGCGCAGGTCGCGCACCCTGGCCAGGGCCATCCCTTCGAGCACGAATGGCGGACCCGTCAGCCCTGCGGAGTTGGCGTGGAAGATCCCCACGAACGCGGCGCCGAAGATGGCACTGCCCAGGATGACCGCCGGATGATGCTGCTTGCCGAGGATAGAACTCGCCGACACGGCGGCCGTTATGACCGCAACCACCGCCCAGTAGACCAGCGACGCCGGCTCGCGGCGCTGGTAGAGCCAGAAGCGGGAGGCTACGGCACCGCGCAAGCCGAGCCCTGACAGCGGCAGTTTCGCGCCGCGGACCCGTGCCGACTGGGTTGTCGTGTCGGCCGTCACCAGTGCCCGGTCGAGCGCGGAGACCCAGAGCCAGCCGAGCACGGAAGTGGCGACGGCCAGCGCTGCAAGGCGGGCGAACGCCACGGCAGGGCGCCCGTCCGAGGCATCCTGGATCGAGTGTGCCGCCAGGCCTGGCGGCAGCCAGCGCATCCACGAGTCGAATCCGGTGAAGCTCGCTGCGGTGATCTTGCCCTCGGCGGCCGCCCTCGGCACCACCTGGGCGAAGAACTCATACAGCGCGAACAGCGGAATGACCAGGAACGCCGCCAGGTCCCGGCCGCGCCGTGAGCGCAGCAGGCCAGCTAGCGAGGTCGTCACGAACCGGGAAAGGGCGATGCAGAACAGGACCTGCAGCGCCACGGCGACCACCGCGACCGTCAGGCCAAGCGCGCCGCGTGCCAGTCCGACGGTGACGCCGAGCAGGCCGATCATGTTCGCCAATGGCCAGGCACCGGTAGCCGAAGCCGCCAGCAACCCGGCGGTGAGCTTGCGGGTGCGCAGCGGGTAGAGGGCGAGCACCGACGGGTCGAGCGTGCTGTCCACGCCGAAGACCATGATCGGGGCTATCAGCCAGCCGAATGCGAACACCGTGAAGATGACCGCGGTCAGGTCCACTGACGTGCTCTTACCGCTGAACGAAGCCAGCACGAGGAAGGTGAAGAACGCCAGCGCCGCGGCGAAGATCGTGCTGATGAGGAAGGTAATCTTGGCGGCGTTGGACGACCGCAGCGCGTTGAGCAGCAGGCGCAGCTTCAGCTGGACGAAGAGCCGAGCCATGACAGCACCTCCTCGTCGCGTGCACGGGGGCCGACCAGGTCGATGAAGGCGCGCTGCAGCGTCTTGCCGCCGCGCACCTGGTCCGTGGTACCGCTCACCACGATCGTGCCCTTGTCGATGATCGACACGTGATCGCAGACCTGCTCCACCAGCTCCATGACGTGGCTGGAGAACAGCACGGTCGAGCCGGAGGCGGTGAACCGCGTCAGCAGCCGGCGGATCACGTCGGCGGACACCGGGTCCACGCCTTCCAGCGGCTCGTCAAGGAACAAGATCTTCGGGTTGTGAATCAGCGCGCAGCCAAGTGCGGCCTTCTTGCGCATGCCGGTGGAGTAGTCGGCGACCAGCCGGTTGGCGTCTTCGGTCATGTCCAGGACGTCGAGAAGCTGCGCGGCGCGTGAGCGCGCCTCGCCGGCCGGCAGGCCGCGCAGCCGCCCGGAGTACTCAAGCAGCTCTTCGCCACTCAGCCGCTCGAACAGCCTGACCTCTGAGGGAACCACGCCGATGATCGCCTTGGCGGCCGGCGGATCCTCCCACACGTCCAGTCCGTCAACGACGACCTGCCCGCCGTCAGGCCGCAGCAGTCCGGTCATCATCGACAGCGACGTGGTCTTCCCGGCTCCGTTCGGCCCGACCAGCCCGGCGAGTGAACCCGCCGCGATCTCCAGGTCGATGCCCGCCACTGCTTCCTTCTCGCCGAACGTCTTCCGGAGCCCGCGCACCACGACCGCGGGCCCGCCGGCCGGCCGGCCCTGTTCCGCCCGGAAGCGGGGCAACTCGGTGGCCGGCGGGACGCCGGGCGAACTCTCGTGGTCCATGCCTTTCTCCCCAGCAGCTGTCGCGAAAATAGAAATGTGATATCACCATGATAAGTCTTTGTTATCATAGCGCCAAGCGGGTACCGGAACGCCTAGCGTTCCAGCCGGGCGTTGCCGGAACGCGCGTTCCGGTGCGGCGGACTGACGGGTCCAGTGCCACCGGCTGGCCGCTGCGCGGGCCGGCAGCGACGACGCCGGCGATCTCGTGCCCGAGCACCAGCGGCCTGCCTAGCTGAGTGTCCCCGATGCCGGACTCGTTCCACCAGTGCAGGTCCGAGCCGCAGATGCCGACGGAGGTCACCCGCCGCGACACGAAGCAGGCCAGGTCGCGCGCGTCACAGGGTAGCTGCGAGAGCTCATCCGGCCGGCCGGGTTGGCCAGCCACAGGATGGGTAGCAACCCGGAGTTGCCTCGGGGGCCGACTGGCTCTGCTCACCGCCACCTACCGTCCCTAGTGTCTCGAGTGTCACTAAGCCCAGGCTGACGCGATGAAACGCTTCGTTCTTCCGTGCACGGCAGCCGCCATGCTCCTTGCCGTGGCGGGCTGCTCGGGGTCCGCCGGCTCCGCCAGGTCGCCCGGCCGCGCCAGCTACCTGGCGAACGGCAAAGCGGAGATCGCCTTCATCCAGTGGCGGACCACGAGGGGCGGTCAGGTACGGGGTACGCTCACGGCGAACACCATCGGCGGCGTGCCGCCGTCGGCCTCGGTCGTGGTGACCAGTGTGCCGTTCACCGGCACCGTCCATGGCACTTCGGTCAGCCTGGCCTTCGCTCACCCGCTGTTCCTGCACGGCGATGCGACGGGGCGGCTCACCGGCAGCAGCCTGACGCTGGCCGTCCCGGATGCTGACGGAACAAGCCAGCGCACGACGTTCACCCACGCCAGCCGTTCCGGCTACACCAGGGCTGCCGCCGCGCTGGGCAGCACCGCTGCGCACGAGAACCTGCTGGCCGCACGGGCGGGCAGCGACCCTTCCGCCAATAGCAGGGCTCAGCAGCGCAATGCGCAGCTAGATCTCGCCGCGCTGTACCAGGCCTCCAGCCTGGCGCCGCAGGGCAAGCTCGCGGCCGACGTGGAGAGCTTCGCCAGGGACGCCGCGATCGCGCGATCTCGCCTGGCGGCTGAGAAGCAGAATGCCTCCGGCGACAACCATTACTGCGCGGCCACCGCTACGGTCGTCGGGGACTCGCGCGGAGTGAGCGGCGCGGTCCTGGCGGTAACGGGCGCCAGCGAGTCCCTGACCGCGGACCTCACCGCGATCAGGATGGACATCCACACAGCGGACGCTGACCTGCGGCGCCTGAGCAGGGCCGGGCTGCCAGCGCCGGCCTCAGCCCCGGCGCTTATCGCGACCGCCGACACCAGCATGGCGCAGGCGATCGCGAGCGCGAACTCCTCCATCGATCAGGTCAACGCCATCGACAATCAGGCCCGCCTTCTTGCCGACCGCATGGCGACCGGCAAGTGCTCCGGGCCAGGACAGGCTCCGCTGACAGCCCCGGTCCCGCACGTCAAGTAGACGTCGAGTCAGGTGCCTGGCGTGAGGCCGATATCGAAGTACACCTCAACCTCGTCGCGCAGCTTGAGAGCGCCGAGGAACGCCGAGTAGGGCTTGATGCCCCACCGTGTCTGCACGACGACCGCCGAGCCCGCGGCGCGGCCTGCATCGATCCGGCCCTCCACCGTGACGGGCTGGGTGACTCCCGCGATGCTGAGGTCGCCTGCCACGCGGAACGACTCCGGTGTCCCGCTGACATCATTCGAGGCGAAGACGATAACCGGGTAGCGGTCAGCGCGGAGAACCTTCGTGCGCAGTGTGTTCTTGATGTCCGCACGGTCGGCATCGGTTAGCGGCTTGACTCCGCCGGTACCCTCGCGGACCTCGAAGGAGTCAACGTCGGCCTCAAGGGTCACCGAACTGCCGCCAGCGTGGGTGGCGTCGATGACTGCCTTCCCGCGCCAGCGCGTCACCTCGATGGTGAGGTCGTGACCGGCCTTCGCGCCGAGGCCGGTCCGGGCCGTCTTAACCAGTAGCCGGCCAGATTCCGGCCCTAGCACGTAATTTCCAGAAGAAATGCTCACCCGGCAAACCTAACAACTGGGTCAGCCAGGAAACCCGCGCTTGACGCGCAGATCGGCGTGGCACTGCCGTGGCTTTGCCATGATTTGAGCAGTCGGGCCAGGGCGGCCAGCGCCCAGTAGATGAACCCGGTCGAGGGCCCCGCGGTGCCGGGCGGCGCTGGTATACCGGAGGCATGGCGGGTGAAGAGATCGCGGCGCAGATGCGGCACGACGCAGGCGCGCTGCTGCGAGAACTCGATGACGAGCAGCGCCAGCGCGCGGCGCTGCGGTTCAGCGACGACGCGGCGCGGCGGTGGATCGAGTACCGGCCGAACCCCCGGCCGGGCGGATGCCTGGCTTTGCTGGGCGTCGCCGGCCGGAAGGCCGCGCACCGGTTGCTGTCCGCCGGGCTGAGCGAGCACTGCTTCGCCCAGGCGATGGGGATCGTCGCCCTCGAGGAAGTGCTCGACCTGCAAGAGCAGCGCGTGATGAACCGGCACAGCGGCGGCTACTTCGTGACCGTGTTCGGCGATCCGGCCGCGGACGATGTGTGGGCCTGGCGGTTCGAGGGTCACCACCTGTCCGTGACGATGACCGTCACCGGCGACGAGGTGTCCCCGGCTCCCGTTTTCCTGGGCGCCAGCCCGGCGTCCGTGAGCTATGCGGGGCGAGCGGTGTCCCGGCCGCTCGGGCCCGAGGAGGACCTCGGGCACGCGTTGCTCGACGCGCTCGGGATAGCTGGCCGCCTGACGGCCATCGTCGCTGATCAGGCGCCCGCCGACATCTATTCGGCCACCTCGGCTCGGGCCGCGCAGGTCAAGCCGCTCGGGGTTGCCGCAGCCACGGTCGGGCCGACGGCGCGGGCACTGCTCGGCCAGATGGTGGCTCTCTACCTAGACCGGCTGCCGGCCGCTATGGCCGCGCGGGAGGCCGCGAAGGTCGCTGGCAGCGAGCTGTACTTCGCCTGGGAAGGCCCGCTGACGCGGGACGACCGGTACTACTACCGGGTGCAAGCAGCCGACCTTCTCATCGAGTTCGACAAGACCGATGCCAACCACGCGCATACGGTGCTGCGCCGGCCAGGCGGAGATTTCGGCGCGGACATTCTCGCCGCGCATTACCGCGGGGCTCATGCAGAAGTTCCGCCGCGATGATCGATGTGGCGGCTACCTCGCCGGCGGCGAGGCAGCCAAGCCAGGCGACCCAGCGGCTGCCAGCGCGCTGTCCAGCATCCCGGCGGGTCCGGCCGTAACGAGGCCGCGGGCCAGATCGTCATCCGGCGAGACCGGCGAAGGCGTGACCTCCAGAAGGAGCAGGGCGACGTCGTCGTCCAGTTTGCGCCTGGCGTGCGCGATCAGCCGGCTGAGCAGCTGGTCCGCCGCTGCCTGCAGGTCCGGCTGGCGCAGCGTGTCGACCCAGTCTTCCAGCCGGAAGTATCGCCCCGCCCGGTCACGTGCCTCCAGCAGGCCGTCGGTGTAGAAGACCAGCCGGTCGCCGGCGCTGACCGTGAACGTGGATGCCTGGATGTCGGGATGCAGGCCGAGCGGCGTCGCGAATATCGAAGGCGTCAGCGGCCGCAGGTCACCGTCCGCGGTGAGCCGCAGCGGCGGCGGATGCCCGCACACCACAAGCTGAAGCCAGCCGTGCGGGTCCAGCTCGGCGAAGACGGCGGTAACGAAGTCTTCCTCGCCGGCCGCCCGGCTGACTGACCCGTCAACAACGCGCGCGACCTCCGGCAGTGAGAGGCCAGGCTGCGCGCACGCATCGCGGAAGCTAGTCATCGCCACGCTCGCCAGTCGCACCGCTGGCAGGCCCTTCCCGCGCGTATCGCCGATGAGCCAGCGCGGGTGTCCCGGACCGGGAACGACTTCGAGCAGGTCACCGCCAACCCGTGCCTCGGGCGATGCCGAGACGTATCGCGATGCCAGCCGGCCAGCGGTTACTGTCGCAGGGACTTCCGGCAGTATGGCGCTTTGCGCGACTCGCGCGACAGCACGGACCTGGCTGATGCGGCGCTTGGCCGCGGCCCGGAGCACCGAGTTCACTACCGCGAATGCGGCGAGCAGCAACAGCACGCTCAGGTGCGAGGCCAGCATCGCGAGCCGGCCCGGCTGGCCGACGGCAAGCCCGATGCCCAGGACGACCGCCCAGCCCGCGAGCAGCGCGGTGCCGCGAGGCGACAGCACGAGCGAGGCCAGCAGCGGGCCGACCGCCAGCCACGCGGCCGGCATGAGGTCCGGCCGGATCAGGTACCCGGCCGCCGCGACCATCGTGATCGCCACGACCAGCACGAGCCCGACCGCGCGCCGCACGCGCTCGGTTGGCCACTGCGCGGATCCCGACAGATCCGGCGCACTCCTCTGGCCAGCACTCACAGCCCTGACCCGGACTCTTGCGCTCATTAGAGGCCGCCTTCCGGTGCTTGTCACTGGCTCCAGCCGGTTGCATCTAACACTATTCTCCCGGGTCTTCAGTGAACACTGACCGCAAGCTGCAAGTCGGCCCAGTGCTCTTCGGATTGGCCCAGTGCTTGCCGGTCAGGTGCTCGCTGATCTCGGACGGGCGCTGAGGTCATCGCCAGCCACTCGCCTGGGCGAGGTCGCCCGGCTGGCGATATGCGCAATCAGGTCCCTGGCCGCGCCCGCAGGCGGGCTCGCCGCGCCAGCCCAGATGACGCGCAGGGTCCGGCGCAGCTCAAGCTCGGGTGTCGGGACTTCGATCAGCCGGCCCGTGGCCAGGTCATCGGCCACGGCTAGCTCGCTGATGACGGCGGGCGCCGCGCCGGCCAGCACGGCCGCGCGGACCGCGGCGGTGGTTGAGACGGACAGCGCGGCGGGAGCCTGGACGTAGCCAGCGCCGAGCGCAGCGGTCAGTGCCCCGGCCAGCGTATCCCGGGTCCCCGAGCCGCCTTCCCTGCTGACCAGGGGAGCGGCGGCAAGTTCCGCGGCGCTGATGCCGCTGCGGCGCCGGGTCCAGGGATGGCCCGGACCGACGACGACTGCCAGCCGGTCATGGCCGATGACCCGGCTGCGCAGCCCGGCGGGCCGTCGCGGTCCCTCGATGAAGCCCAGATCCGCGGCGCCCTTGGCGACGTGGCCGACGACAGTCTCGGAGTTGACCGCGGTGAGCACGACATCGGGAGCGGGCCCAGCCGGATGGCCGGCCGCCCGGAACGACGCGAGCCAGGTCGGCAGCAGCTGCTCAGCGATAGTCGAGCTGGAGCTGACCCGCAGCCGGCTGCGCCGGTCGGTGCGCAGCGCGGCGATCCCTGCGTCCAGGCCTGCCGCCACATCGAGCAGCCGGGAGGCCCATTCAGCGATAACCGCGCCCTGCGGGGTCAGGCTGGAACCGCGCGGGCTGCGGAGCACCAGCGGCACGCCAGTCTGCGCTTCCATGGCCCGGATGCGCGCCGAGACCGCCTGCTGGCTGACGCCGATCTGCTGGGCGGCGCTATTCAGGCTCCCGGTCTGGGCGACGCCGAGCAGCATTTCGAGCGCGCCGAGATCGGGGACGTGGGCGCTGAGGGGCATGCGGCCAGCATAGCCAGATACAAGCCAGCCTTGTACCGCGCCAAGCGCGCGGCCGCTACCGGCAGCGGCGGGCGGCGGGCAGCCTTGAATCAGGACCGAACGTGAACTGGAAGGAAGTGCCGGCCATGGACGGATCCACCGCCGCTCTCGTCGTCATTCCGATCGTGGTGGGCCTCGCGCTCGCCAGCTGGCTGCTGCTGGTGGCCCACGCCGCCGCTCACCCGCGATGGAAGCACAACAGGTCGGCTGCCGGGCCGGGGAACGCAGCCGGGGCCGCCGGCCAGATCCGTGCCGCCGCGCCCGGCCCGTCCGGGCTGGCCACGGGCGGCGCCGGCGATGAAGTCCCGCAACCGCCAGCCAGGCTAGCGGCCTGAACTGCGTCGACGTGGCCGGGGGTGAGGAGCCCGCTCGCGGCTGACCCGCAAGCCGGCGTTCCCGCCCTGGCTCAGGCGCCCGAAAGCGCCTCGCCGAATTCGGCCAGGAGCCGATGATGATGATCTTCGGCAAGCAGGTGGCCGATTCCCAGCACGGCCGCTACCGGCCAGTCCAGGATGCCGAATGCGGCCAGCGCCCCGAGTCCCGCGTAATAGGCAAGACGCTGCGGTTCTGGCAGCCGGACAGTGCCCAGGGGCTGTGGCAGCGTGACAGCGATGGTGTGCCGGCCGAGCACCTCGGCCGCTGCCCGCTCGCCCGCATGTCCCGCTGACGACCGGCGCTGGGCTGGCACAATGCCCTTGGCCGCAGGGCGCCCGGCCTGGTGGCCATCAGCCGCCCTGGCCGCCCCGCCGGAGGTAGCGGGCACGGACCTAATCCCGCCGGGACAGCGCGTAGCCGATGGCGATGGCCGCGGCGACGGGCCAGTCCACGGCCCCGACTACCCCGGCGATGCCGAGGCCGGCTAGGAAGCCAGCGCTCTTGTACTCGACATGGCCGACGATGGGCAGGTTGATGCCGGGCTCTTCGCGCAGGTGCTGGCGTGGCTGGCGGTCCTGATCGCCGTTGTGCCTTGCCTCGTCGGCCGAGGATCCGTGGCGGGTACCCGCCTGGGTCTTCGCGTCCATCAAGACAGGCTGCCCGACTGCGGCCCGGTATACACCATCCGTCGGGGGTGGTTGCCGCGCGCCGCCGGTGGCAGCTCGCCTGGACCGTCCTCACCCGGCGAGGGTGATGCCCGGCGGGCCGGGCCGGGCCCACCATATCGGGATGCGCACAGCTGACTCCGGGTCGGCGCCGGCTGCGCCGAATTCCGACGGGCTGCCTGACCGGGACGGGCCTGACCGGGACGGGCGATCCGGGTCCGGTCGAATTGTCACGGTCACGCCCGGACTGGCGCGACTCGCCGGGCTCGTCGCGGCAGCCGGGCGGACCGTCCGTTCGCTGCAGTCGCCGCGCGTGCTGTTCCGCTCGGGCGGGCGCATCCACATCAGGGTCAGCGGTGTTGCTCATGGTGCCGGCAGCGAACTAGCCGAGGCGGTGGAAACCGCCCTGGAACGCCACGAGGCGGTCCGCTGGGCCGCCGTGAATGCCGCGCTCGGCGCAGTTGTGGTGCAATGCGACAAAGAGGTGCCCGAAGCCGAGCTTGCCGGGATCGTCGAGCGGCTCGAGGACAGCATGCAGGTTCCTGGCGCGGGGGCCGACGGGCAGCCGGGGCCGATGAACCGGGTTCCCGCCACGGTGGCGCCGCTGGTGGCCACCGCCGCGGGCCTGGCGTTCGCGGGCGCGGGTCGCGCGTTCCGGGTCGCACGGCTTCCGGCCGAGCTCGGCTCGCTTTTCCAGTTCGTTGACGCCCAGCCACGGCTGCGCAGCGCACTCGCCGGAGCTGTCGGCTCGGACCGCGCGGATCTGCTGCTGGCGGCCGGCAATTCGGCGGCGCAGTCGGCGGCACAGGGCATCAGCGGGCTGACGGTCGACGCCGGACAGCGCGTGCTGCAGCTTGCCGAGGCCGTGCTCGAGCGGAACTCGTGGGCCCTGGCTGAGCAGAAGCTGTGCATCTCCCGCGCGCGCGCTGCGGCTCGGCCGGTCACCCCGGAACGGCCCCGGGCAGTGCCGCCCGGAAACGCCGAGAATTTCAGCGATGCGATGGGGGTGTCCGCCGCTGCCGCCTTCGGCGGGGTGCTGGCCATGTCGGGCAGTGCCCGGCGCGCGGGCGGCGTGGCCGCGGCGACAATCCCGAAGGCGGCGCGAGTTGGCCGGGAAAGCTTCGCCGCAGCGCTCGGATGCCTGCTGGCCCGCCGGGGCGTGGTGGTCACCGACCATCGTGCGCTGCGCCTGCTCGATCGCGTTGACGCCATCGTTATCGACGAAGATGTCCTTTTGACCGGTGCGCTGCAGGTCGGGGAGGTGGTCGGTGTCGGCAGCGCGGACAGCGCGAGCCTCGGCGCGGCCGCGCAGGCGCTGTTCGACCCGGGCCGGGTGGCTGACATCATCACCGGCGGGGGCTTCGTGATGGGCCCGCTTGATGCCCTGGGCGTGAGCTCCAGAACAGCGTCGCGGCTCGCTGCCCGGCTCACTGACGGTGGCGCTGTAATGGTGCTGGGACTGGCCGAGGCGGGCCGCCTGCGCGCGGTCATCGGAGTTGCCGCCGAGCGGGCGGCGGCGGCGGACATGCTGCTGGCCGCCGCGCAGCGATCCGGCGTGAGGTACCTGCTGGCGGCGTCGGCCACTCCGGCGGTGACGCTGCCCGATCCGTCGCTGGTCGTGCCGGGCGGCAGGCGCCTCGTCGCGACCGTTCGCGGGCTGCAGGCAGCGGGGGCGGTCGTTCTGCTGGTGTCAGGCCGGCGCCGCGCCCTGGCCGCGGCGGACGTTGGCGTCGGGCTTGCGTCGGCTGACGGCCGGCCTGCCTGGGGCGCCCATATTCTGGCAGTCCCGGGACTGGCCCCGGCCGCGCTCACTGTCGAGGCGGTGCGGGCCGGCAGCGCGGCAGCCCGCCGGGCGATGAACCTGTCCCTGGGCGGCACGGCGCTCGGCGGCGCGCTGGCGGCTGGGGGCGATCCGGGAACCGCCGCACGGCGCAGCTTGCTGGCGGTCAACGGCGCCGCGGCGGCCGCGCTCGCGGCCAGTGCCTGGTCGGTATCGGAGCTGGCCCGGCTGCCGGCCAGCGCCCCGCCACCACCGCCGCCCTGGCATGCCATGCCGCCCGAGGTCGCGCTGGCCAAGCTGCGCAGCCGGCCGGGCGGCCTGACGACCAGGGAGGTCCGCAGGCGCTGGCGGCCTGATGAGCGCGCGCCCGCGCGGCTGTCGCTGCCCCGTGCCTTCCTTGGCGAGCTGGCCAACCCGCTGACGCCCATACTCGGCGGCGGGGCGGTCCTGTCCGCCTCGATCGGCGCGGTCGCCGATGCCATCGTGGTGTCGGCAGTGGCCGGGATATCGGCTCTCATCGGCGGCGGTCAGCGCGTCTATACCGAGCAGTCGATGCGCCGCCTGCTGACGGAATCGGCGGTCACCGCGCGAGTGCGCCGGGATGGCGCCGAGCGCACCATCCCGGCAGTCGGCCTGGTCGGCGGCGATGTCGTTGTGCTGGCCGGCGGTGACGTCGTTCCCGCCGACTGCCGGCTGCTGGATACTAGGTCGCTGCAGGCCGACGAGTCATCGCTGACCGGCGAGTCGGCGCCGGTTGAGAAGACCGCCGCACCGGTGTTCGCGCCGGCCCTGGCCGACCGACGCTCGATGCTGTACGAAGGCACGACGGTGTCTGCCGGATACGCCACGGCGGTGGTGGTCGCGACGGGCAGCGGCACAGAGCTCGGCAAGAGCCTGAAGGCGCTCGCGCAAGCCGCACCGCCGACCGGCGTGGAGTCGAGGCTGAGCCAGATCACCCGCACGACGCTGCCACTGGCTCTCGGCTCGGCGGCAGCCGTGGTGGCAGCCGGGCTGATCCGCGGGCATCCGGCCAGGGACACGATTGGCGCGGCAGTCGGGCTGGCCGTCGCCTCGGTCCCCGAAGGCCTGCCGTTCCTGGTGACTGCCGCTCAGCTGGCATCGGCGCGCCGTCTGGCCAGGCACGCCACGCTGGTGCGCAGTCCTCGGACCATCGAGGCGCTCGGCCGGACCAACGTGCTGTGCTTCGACAAGACAGGAACGCTGACGCAAGGCCGGATGGCCGTCGCGGCGGTCTGCGACGGGACGACGACGCGCCGGGCCGCCGCGCTGCCAGCCGCGCACCGCGACGTCCTGGCAGCGGCGCTGCGAGCGACTCCCAGGTCCAGGTCCAGGCGCGGCCATGAGCATGTGACCGACCAGGCCGTCATCGAGGGCGCAGCCGCGGAGGGGCTCAGACGAGGCGACGGCCAGCCGGGCTGGCGGCAGATCGACTCGCTGCCCTTCGAGCCCAGCCGGGCCTTTCACGCCACGCTTGCCGAGACGAGCCAGCGTCCTGTCCTGTCGGTGAAGGGTGCACCGGAGGCGATACTTCCGCACTGCGCGAGATGGCGCGGAGGAGATCTCAGCCCGGCTGATCGCAGGCGGATCGACAGGGCGCTCGGCAAGCTCGCCCAGCAGGGTTACCGGGTGCTGGCGGTGGCCGAGAATCAGGTCAGCCCGGACGGTCAGCAATCCGTCACGGTCGACGACATGACTTTCGCCGGCCTGGTCGGCTTCGGCGATCCGGTCCGGCCCACGGCTGGCGCATCGGTCAGCGAGCTCCGCGACGCCGGCGTCGACGTGGTCATGATCACCGGCGATCATCCCGCCACCGCTACGGCGATCGCCGCCGAGCTGGGCGTGCTGACCGGGGGAGGGGTAGTAACCGGCGCGGAGATCGACCGGCTCGACGACGCTGCGCTCGCCGCGGCGCTCGGCGGCGCGACGGTCATCGCCCGCTGCACGCCCGAGCAGAAGGTCCGCGTCGTCCGCGGCTTCCAGCAAGCCGGCCGAGTCGTCGCGATGACGGGTGACGGCGCCAACGACGCGGCGGCCATCCGGCTGGCTGATGTCGGAATCGCGCTCGGCAAGCGCGGCACGCCGGCCGCCCGCGCGGCTGCCGACCTGGTGGTCACCGACGACCGGCTGGAAACGATCATCGCTGCCGTCATTGAAGGCCGGGCCATGTGGCGCTCGGTCCGCGAGGCGATCGGCATCCTGGTCGGCGGCAACATCGGCGAGATCGGCTACACGCTCTTCGGCACGCTGATGGCTGGCACTTCACCGCTGTCGGCGCGGCAGCTCCTGCTCGTCAACTTGCTTACCGACCTTCTTCCGGCGGTGACCGTCGCGCTGCGCACGCCGCAGCCGGGGGCGGCGCAGAGCCTGCTCGCCGAAGGGCCGGACACTTCACTCGGATCGGCGCTCACCCGGGAGATCGCCGTGCGAGCCGCGGCCACCGGAGCGGCGGCCAGCGTCGCGTGGATCGCTGCCCGGATGACCGGCTCGGCCGCTCGAGCGCGCACGGTCGGACTGGCGACCGTGGTCGGCGCCGAGCTTGGCCAGACCCTGCTGGTGGGCGGCCGGAGCCCAGCCGTGGCTGCCGCGAGCCTGGCTAGCATGGGGGTGCTGGTGGGCGTGGTGCAGACCCCCGGTGTCAGCCAGTTCTTCGGCAGCACCCCGATCGGCCCGGTCGGCTGGTCGATCGCCGCCACGGCGGCCGGCGCGGCGACTGCTGGCTCGGCGCTGCTGCCGACGTGCGGCCGGCTGCTGACGCCGGCCATCGACCGCTGCTGCCGATGTCGGGCCGGGTGCTCGCACCAGCCTTCGGATCGCTTCCGCCGGCAGCCCGGGCGCTCGCAGGTGCCCTGACCGGCTCGGCCGACAGGTCAGCTGCGGCCGAGTAGCGGCCCGAGCGGCCCGAGATCCAGGTTCAGGTCTTCCCTGGTCACATTGAAGTAGTCGCAGAGGCCGGACATGCGGTCATCGAGCGCCATCAGCGTCGACCCGATTTGCTCGATCTGAGCGTCGGTCAGGTCACCCTGGTCCACCCGGCGGATGGCCTGGCGCTCCATCAGCTGCCTGAGCAGCTCGACGATCGTCAGCACCAGGGTGGCCAGGCTGCGTTCGACAGTGGCGCGATCCATCGGGATATGCCCCGATATACCGGAAACGGGGAAGAAGGGGCTGGTCATCTCGTCCGACTGCACCGGTTGCCGGTGCGGTCCGCCGTGGCCGCCGGTCACGTCGGTGCCGTTGGCAAGAAGCCGTCATGCGCCGCGATGCCGCCCGTCACCGAGTGCACGAGCGCGCGCAGCGAGATCCGCACGAGTTCGACATCGGCGATCGAGAGGGTCACATCGCCGGCGATCACGACGCCGCCGGCGAGCACGCGGTCGAGCAGGTCGACGAGCGCTACGTGCGGATGGGGCGTGCGGGCGGCCAGTTCCCCGGTGGTGAGCGCCGACATGATCAGGCGTCCGGCTGGTCGGCGAATGAGTAGGCGGGCCACGGTCCGGTCACGGCGACCTCGCAAGCTCCTGCCCGCGCCGCCACCGTTCTGGCGCTCTCGGCGAACGCTGGCAAGCTTGCGGAGTCGATCAGGTAAGCCGCGTTCAGCACCTGCAGGCCGGTCTCACCTGTTGCGCGCGTGTCGTGCAGCGGGTGCAGGCGCGAGGCAGCGGCGAGCGGGACGAGGGAGGCGTGTATTTCCTCGCCACATCGGGCAGCCAGGCGCTGGCCCTCCGCCCGGGCGGCCAGTTCGGCGCGTCGCCGTGCCAGGTAAGCTGCGCCGGAGTGATCGGCACGTCCCGGCCTGGCCGTCCGTCCACCAGGATTTCGAGCTGATGGCTGCGCCGTGCGAGCGCGATTGAGGGCCTCCGCGTCAGCCCAGGCCTTGACCCCGCACTCGGTGCGGTCGGCGAGCCAGCCGAGCGCCTGGCAGAACTCGTCGCAGCGCTCGGAAAGCAGGGTGCGCACGCGCTCGTCGCTCAGGTAGACAGTGGCCAGCCGGAATGGCAGTGCCGCACCGAGCGCTGCGACGGCGACGACCACGTCGTGGTGACGTCGCGCGACTAGCTCGAGGTCGGCCGGGTCGGTCAGCCGGTCCTGAAGCTTCTCCGCGCTGAACAGGCCCGGGTCTACCGACTCGACGACCGCTGTCAGCGGACCGCTGGTCAGTGCGCGGACCTGCCCGCCGCCAATGCCCCGCAGGCCATCCAGGCCATCCAGGCCATCCAGGCCAGCCTGACCCAGGCGGCCGGACAGCGCGTAGACCCAGGTCGCCCCGGCTGGCGGACTCATCCGGCTGACTTCCTGCGCCGCGGCGCTGTCCCGGCAGGTGCGCCATCGTGGCCGGCACGGCGGCTGGCGCCCGAGGTGCCGGCCTCGAGCGCGCCGATGCGCTCTCGCAGCAGCTGGTTCTCCGCTGCCAGGTCACGGGCCCCGGACGAGAGCGTGGGATCATGCTCCCACCAGTCGATCCCCATTTCCCTGGCGCGCTCGACTGACGCGATCAGCAGGCGCAAGCGGATGGTGAGGAGCTCGATGTCGAGCAGGTCAACCCGGATGTCGCCGGCGACGACGATGCCCTTGTCCAGTACGCGTTCCAGGATGTCGGCGAGGCTGGCGGGTTCGGGGTGGGTGGGAAGCCGCTCGCGGCTAGCTGGCGTCGGGCCCCATTCGCGGCTCATACGCCCCCTTAGGCCCGATCACAGGTCTTCCTCGATCTGGCCGCGGTGGTAGCGCTGCCCCCGTTCACAACGGACCAGGTCGCCATAGGTGTCGAGAGCGACCTCGTAGATGGCCATGATGTCGGTGGTCTCCGGTATGCGATGCAGTTCCAGCACTTCCACCGCGACCTGCCAGCCGTCGTCGTCACCTGCCACCGAGACGACGTTCTCCGGACACCGGCCGGTGAGCTGCAGAACATGCCGGGCGGCCGCGCGAGCGGCCTCGATTCCGTCGGATTGCCGCCGGCGCGGCCGCCGGCGCTCGCGGCCATCGTCTTCCGCGCGGTGCTCGGTCCGGCTCTGGCGCTCCTCACCGTCACGCGAGCGGCGTGGCCGGCTAGGGCGCTCGGAATCGTCGCCAGAGCGACCCGGCCGGCTCGGGGCTCGAGTAGTGGCCTGGTCAGTCACGGTACGCCTCCGATATCCCTGTCGCCCCGCCACGCGCTCGCATGAGCCTGGCGATGAGATCTTCCTCTGCCGCCGCGCACTCCTCCGCCGACATCTCGCCGGCCTCCAGGGCCTCGTCGAGTTCCGCTAGCCGCTGGTAGGTCTCCGCCGGGTCGTAGTCCTCCCGCGTTGCCAGGTCGAGCACCTGCTCGCCCAGCCAGGCAACGCCGCGGACCGGCGCGAGCGGCAGCAAGATGAGTCCGCTCAGCAGGCCCACTGCTGGGTCTCCACTGTCTGGGCGAAGTCGTAGGCCGGGAGCGGACCGACGAGACGCAGCCGGATCCGGTTGTCCCAGCGCATCCCGAGTTCCTCGGCGGCTTCCTCAAAGGCCGGCCGGTCCGGGCGGTTGACCAGGAACGCCGCGTCAACCGCGATCTCTGGCGATGCCGGCGCGCGCTCGGCGATGGCCGTGACACGCGGTTCCAGGAGTTCTCTCATGAGCTCCAGGTCGGCTTGCTGCTTGCGCTCCAGAGCGCGCGCGACCAGCGTGCCGAGCCGGATTGCCTCGAGGCGATGCGTGTCTGCGTCGCGTTCACGCAGCCAGGCGCTCAGGCGCGCGACCTGCGGGTCCTCGGCCAGCACTTCGGCCAGGGCTGCCCCCTTCAGATACCTGCCCCTGAGGACGAACTGCTCATGATTGGCGATGCGCCGCAGGGCGCTGGCAAAGGCATCGGCATTCGGCTCCAGCAGCTCCGCTACCACGGCGTCCGCGTTCTCGAGCGCGCCGCCGAATCGCATCGGCAGCACCGCACAGGACTGGTGGACTGTCTCGACTACCCGAGCGTGGGCGCGCAGGTCGGCCCCGGTGCCCAGCGGCCGCGACAACGACAGCTGGCTGGCCAGCGCCGCGACGGAGCCGTCCGCGACGACCTGGACCTGAGCGTCGCCGATGCCATGCAGATCGTCGGGTACCGGCACACCCGCGGGGATGATGCCGTATACGTAGAGCGCAGATCCGGATGTGCCAGGCCGCCTGGATCGGCCCCGCCTCGGGAGGCGGCTAGCTGAGGCGATCCGCGTTCCCCGCAGGCCGATGCTCATTCGTTGTCGTCCTGTCGATGCGGCCGCGCGCGGCGCTCGCCGGATCCGTTGCCCTCCGAGTCGCGCCGGCCGGCTACCTCCCGAGCCGTCTCCCTGACTCCTGCCAGTGCCCCTTTGGTCTTGTGCCGGGCGCCGCCCTCGGTGATGCTGCCCAGGAGATCTGGCAGGCCCTTCGGCCCGTTCTCGCGCAGATCGAGGCGGTTCACAGCTTCGGCGAACCGCAGGTAGGTATCCACGCTCGCGACGACTATCCGAGCGTCGATGGTGAGGACTTCGATGCCGACCAGGGATACCCGGACGTAGACATCGATGACGAGGCCCTTGTCGAGGATGAGATCGATAACTTCGGCGAGCCCGCTCGGCGTCGGCCTCTCAAGGTAGCCGCCACGCTGCCGCCGTGTGATCGTGGACGTAGTTGTCATCCCTATCTCGCCCGGGCCTTAACCGGCTCGCGCCCACGCGACGACCTGCCACTGCCGCTTCCACCGCGCCGCGCTTCGCGCCGCTCCCCGTCGCTCTCGTCATGGTCCTCGTCCTCGTCGTCGCGGTCGTCGTAGTCCTCATCGTCGCCTTCGTCGTAGTCCTCGCCTTCGTCGTCTTCTTCTTCGTCTTCTTCTTCGTCCTCCTCGGCTACGCGGTCCTCATCGTCGTAGTACCCGGCTTGGTCATAGTCCTCGCCTGCCCGGTCCTCGTCGCGCCGGCCAGCGGATTCCCCGGCGCTGGCGCGGGATTCCCGGCCACCGTCTTCCTGCTCTCCGCTTTCGCCGTCGCTGACTACTTCGCCATCGCGAATCTCGCCACGCCAGCCGGTGACCTCGTCCGGATTGGTCAGCACCTGCGTCATCACGTGCCGGCGGAAGTGCTTGAGCTCCAGGCGCACTCGCCGGCCCTGGGCTCGCCAGAGGTTGCCGATGTTCTCGATCACGCCCCCTGGGTGGTACTCGAGAACGACCAGGATCCGGGTAAATTCCGGGTCGCCGAGCGCGTGGAAGGTGACTGTGCCGTCGACGTGGCCCTTGTCGCCCTCGGACTTCCAGACGATCCGGTTGCCGGGAATCTGCTCCATGATCGTGGAACGCCAGCTCCGGTGTGACCAGAAGATCTGCGCCTTCCAGCTGAGCTTGGCGTCATCCTCCTGGTTGACTGTCTCGACTTTCTTCATGAAGGTCGGGAAGTCCTGGAACTGGGTCCAGACGTTGTAGGTCAGGTTGAGCGGTGCACCTACGTCGATGTGCTCGACGATGTTGGTCACCTTCAGGCCCTTGCCGCCGCCTTTGCCGCCACCGCCGCCGCCGAGGGCCTTGCCGAGCTTGCCCATGAGGCCCGAGGCGCCCGCCTTGGCCAGGCCGCGCAGCGGCTTGCCCTGGAGGAGATCGGGTGCACCCTCCTTAAGCGCCTTCGCGGCCGGGCCGCCGTTCTGCGCGTAGTCAGTGAGCCGCTCCGTCGCGCGCTGTGTCAGTGCCCCGAGGAATGACCCGAGTTCTTCCTTCAGCCGGCCGGTTGGCAGTTCGGTGATAAAGCTCTGCAGCATGCCTTCCCGCTCGGCCTGCGCTGTCTGCTGATTCATTCGCTGTCACCCCCGCTCCGGGACGGCGCGGATTGCGGACGCGATCGTCCGCCGTCGCCGCCGTGCCGCTCGCTGCCTGCGTCATCACGATCGTCGTCGCGCTGCGATGACTGGCCAGCGCGAGCGTTCGCCCGCTCTTCCCTGCTGCGCGACTGCCGGCTGGCGCGTGCGCGGTCCGATTCAGCGCGAGATGCCGGACGGCGCGGCGCCGGGACGCGATCGCCATCGCGTTCGGCTTGGCGGCGTCTCGGCCTCGATGCTGCCGGGCGCTGGTCTTCGTCGCGCTGGCGCTGGTCCTCGCCATGCTGTCGGTCTTCGCCATGCTGTCGGTCTTCGCCGCGCTGGCGCTGCTCCTCGCCGCGCTGGCGCTGGTCTTCGTCGCGCTGACCGGCGCCTTCGCCGCGCTCGGGCTTGCCTTCGGCCGATCCGTCGCCGCCGGCCCCTCCCGCGCGCATTGCCTCGGTCCGGTCCCGCAGGCCGTCGCTGAGCGCGTTGATCTTGCCGCTGACGGCAGCCAGGGCAGCAGCCTTGCCGGCCTCGAAGAGCCGGCCTTTCATCTCGTCGGTCAGCTGGCTGAACTCGGGGGACGAGCTCAGGGCCCTTGCCCCCTGCTGGAGCAGGCCGCCTGCCGGGCCGCCGAGGCGCCCGCGCCGAGCTAGCGCCGCTACCGCTAGCGCCCACTTCATCTTGTGGAATCGGCCCAGTGCGTAGCCTGCCGCGACGGCAAGGCCCAAGCGGGCTCCGCTATTCATCGCATCCCCCCCAAGAACGCGAGGGCACGTTTGCGTGAGAACCAGCCGCTGGTGGCGCTCCGCCGGCCCCCGACTACGGTGCGGCGCGCCACCAGCGGGCTACCCGATTACCTCCGCCGCAAACAAGACTCAAGCGCCTCGGTTACCGCGACCGCTGCGCAAGCACCCAAGCGGCCAGGGCGAACCACCATGCGGGCAGGGCCGGGTGGGTTCAGGGGGATTCGACGCCGCGCTGCATGTACACGCGCACGGTGGTGCCAGCCGGGCCGGTGCGGATCTCGACCCGATCGCAGACCTCGTGCACCAGCCACAGTCCGCGACCGCCGCCGGGCGCATCCGGGGCGGGCCGGACCTTGCCTGCCAGCGGATTGCTGATCTCCCCTTGGTCCTGCACCTGGCAAACGATCTCGTCACGGGTGGACCAGAAGGTGACAGCTCCCGGACCGTTAGTGTGGGCCAGAGTGTTCGCGGCCAGCTCGGCGACGGCGATGACCAGGTCCTCGACTCGCCGCGGCGGAAGGCCTGCCTGGCGAGCATGGGCTGCCGTGAACGCCCGGACCCCGGTCAGGCTGCGCTCATAGGAGAGCACTGCGGCCCCGTGGGGGGGAGCGCTCAGCGGCTGGCCTGCCCACGAACCCTGCGGTGTTGCCCGCACCGACTCCCTCCTTAGCTGACCCGGGCAGTTCTCACGTGACCTGCACCCGATCGCTACGCTTGTGCCCATTACCGATCGTGTCATTCGACGCCCGGCCTGGCGGCAGTACCTCGCGTTCTGAGAGGTTACGCGCGGGCGGCCGAGGGAGTGATTCCGTGCGAACAGGGGGGCCGGGGCGGCGGCTGGATCGGGTAGGCAGCGAAGCGGCCTTGGACGACATCGCCGCAGTGATGCTCCGATGCCGCCCGATGGCCGCACCGTCATGAGGGCCGCACCGTCATGAGGGCCGCAGACGACCACCTGCGCTGGGTGGGGGAGGCGGCCGTTGTGAGCATGCCCGCCGAGATCGACGTCACCAATGCGGGCGAGGTCAGCGCGCGGCTCAGCACTGCCGCGAGCCACGGGCCGGCGCGGCTGATCATTGATATGAGCGAGACGACATTCTGCGATTCGGTCGGTGTGCAGGCAATCATCGAGGCCTACAACCTCGTCGACGCGGGCAATCAGCGTGCCGCGAACCGGACGGAGCTCCGGATAGTCGCCACCGCGGTCCGCCGCATCATGGAGCTGGTCGGAATCGACCAGCTCATCCCGGTTTACGCGACTCTCGACCGAGCGCTAGCCGACCCGGCAGGCCAGCGCACGCCCAGCCAGGATTGAGCCGGCAGGCTGATAGTGACCGGGGGGATACCGTGCTGGCGTCGCCTGCCTGCGCTACGGCACTGGCTTGCGCTGACCCTCGCGATCAGCTGAGCAGCGGGGACCTGCGCTCGCCACTGTGGGAACCGCCGTGGCAGTTGTCCGCAAGCTCCGCGGCGCGGTAGCCGGCCGGCGGTGGCCCTGGCCGCTGGCGGACCGCCCGGGCAGCCGGCGACGGCCGGCCTCGGCGCTGCGGTCCGCCGCCGCCTAGCTGGCCGGCCGGAGCCATCTCTCGATGCAGCCGAGTAGTTCCTCGATGTCCACCGGCTTGGTGACGTAGTCGGTAGCTCCGGCGGCGATGCTCTTGTCCCGGTCTCCCTGCATGGCCCGCGCCGTCACGGCGATCACGGGCAGCTGCGCGAATCGTGCCATCCGCCGGATCGCCCGGATGGTCTCGTGCCCGTCTAGCTGGGGCATCATGATGTCCATCAGCACCACGTCAAAGTGCCCGGCGCTGAGTGCTTCGATAGCCTGCCGGCCGTCAGCCGCTCGGGCGACCGCCATCCCGTACAGTTCCAGCACATCGGTGAGCACGAACGCATTGCGCGGGTCGTCATCGACGATCAGCGCCCTGCGTCCCGTCAGCTCGTCGTGTCGCAGGGCCGGGCCGAGCGCGCCGGATGAGGCGGGAGCCGAGACGGCGGGCCTGGCGTACAACTGAGTGGCAGCGGAAATGGCGTCGTCGCGCCCGCCCGTTTCCGTCGTGGTGGCTGTTACCAGCCCGTGCGCACCAGACGGCTCAGCCGCCAGCGCCTCGGCGCCCGCCTCGTGCATGGGCAGGTACAGCGTGAAAGTGCTCCCGGCGCCCTGCTCGCTGTCGACGGTGATCTCGCCGCCCAGCTGAGCTGCGACTTCCCGGCAGATAGCCAGGCCGAGGCCAGTGCCACCGTACCGGCGGCTCGTGGTGCCGTCCCCCTGGTGGAACGCGCCAAAGATGGCGTCGATGTTGTCGCTGCCGATACCGATGCCCGTGTCAGTGACGGCGAACGCCACGGCGGCCCTGCCGCCGGGCACACGGCGGTGAGCGGCCTCGATCCTTACCCCGACGCGGCCATTCTCGGTGAACTTCACTGCATTCGAGAGCAAGTTGTGCAGGATCTGCCGAAGCCGGTGCTTGTCCGTGATCAGCTCGGCTGGCGCGCCGGGAGCCACATCGATGGTGAAGTGCAGGCCCTTCTCGGCGGTGAGCGGGCGGAAGACAGAGTTGAGTTCCTCGGCCAGGCCGCCCAGCGGGAAGCGCTCGGGGCGGACATCCATCTTCCCGGCCTCGACCTTGGACAGATCGAGGATGTCGTTGATGAGCTGCAGGAGGTCGGAACCGGACATGTGGATGACGTTGGCGTACTCGACCTGCTTCGGCGTGAGGTTCTGGTCGGGGTTCTGAGCCAGCAGCCGGGCGAGCACGAGCAAGCTATTGAGCGGAGTGCGCAGCTCATGGGACATGTTCGCCAGGAACTGAGACTTGTACCGGGAGGCGAGGTCTAGCTGCCGCGCCCGTTCCTCGATCTCCTGCCGCGCTTGTTCGATCTGAGCGTTCTTCTGCTCGATGTCGCGGTTCTGCCGTGCCAGCTGCTCTGCCTTGTCCTCAAGCTCGGCATTCGACCGCTGCAGCTCGTCCTGGCGGGCTTGCAGTTCGCCCGAGCGCGATTGCAGCTCCGCGGCCAGCCGCTGTGACTCGGCGAGCAGGGCATCGGTGCGGGCGTTGGCAATGATGGTGTTGACGTTCACCCCGATGATTTCCATCAGCTGCTCGAGGAAGTCACGGTGGATCTGGGTGAAGCGGGCAAACGAGCCGGCTTCGATCACGCCGAGGACCTGTCCCTCGAACGTAATCGGCATGATGATGATGCTTGCCGGGGCTGCCTCGCCGAGCCCTGAGGAAATCCGGACGTAGCCCGCGGGGACCTCGTCGAGCACGATCGGCCTGCCGGTGCGTGCCACCTGGCCGATCAGTGACTGACCGAGCCGGAACTGGCTGGGGGCGTCCTTGTCGGCGCGCAGCCCGTAGCCTGCGATGAGCCGCATCCGGGTCTCGCCGGCGCCGTGGTCTGCCAGGAAGAACGTCCCGTGCTGCGCGCCGATCAGCGGGATCAGCTCATCCATGATGAGCTCCGCCACCGCTGGCAGGTCCCGGTGGCCCTGCATCAGCCCGGCAATGCGGGCCAGGTTGGTCTGCAGCCAGTCTTGCTCCTGGTTCGCCCTGGTCGTCTCGCGCAGCGATTCAACCATCGCGTTGATGTTGTCCTTCAGCTCAGCTACCTCGCCCTGAGCCTCGACCGAGATGGACCTGGTCAGGTCGCCCCTGGCCACAGCGCTGGTAACCTCGGCGATCGCGCGGACCTGGCGGGTCAGGTTGCCGGCTAGCTCGTTCACGTTCTCGGTGAGCCACTTCCAGGTGCCCGAAACCCCCTGAACTTCAGCCTGGCCCCCTAGCCGCCCCTCGCTGCCGACCTCGCGTGCCACCCTGGTGACCTCAGCGGCGAAGGACGACAACTGGTCCACCATCGTGTTGATGGTCGTCTTCAGCTCCAGGATCTCGCCGCGTGCGTCCACGTCGATCTTCTTCGACAGATCGCCCTGGGCGACCGCGGTAGTGACCTGCGCAATGTTGCGGACCTGGCTGGTCAGGTTGTTGGCCATCGAGTTGACGTTGTCGGTCAGGTCCTTCCAGGTGCCCGCGACATTCGGCACGTTAGCCTGGCCGCCGAGTTGCCCCTCGGTGCCGACCTCACGAGCGACCCTGGTTACCTCGCCGGCGAACGCGCTGAGCGTGTCGACCATGCCGTTGATGGTGCCGGCGAGTGCCGCGACCTCGCCTTTCGCCTCGACGTGGATGCGCTGGCTCAGGTCGCCGCGGGCCACAGCGCTGGCTACCTGAGCGATCGAACGGACCTGCTCGGTAAGATTCGAGGCCATCACGTTGACGTTGTCGGTCAGGTCCTTCCAGGTGCCCGACGCGCCCTGGACGCTGGCCTGGCCGCCCAGTTTCCCCTGCGTACCGACGTCACGAGCGACCCTGGTGACCTCACCGGAGAAGGCAGACAACTGGTCGACCATGGTGTTGATGGTCTCTTTCAGTTCCTGGATCTCGCCGCGGGCGTCCACTCGTATCTTCTGGCTCAGGTCCCCCTTCGCGACGGCGGTGGTAACGGTGGCGATGGCGCGGACCTGGTCGGTCAGGTTCGTGGCCATGACGTTGACCGACTCAGTGAGGTCCCGCCAGGTGCCGGACACGTCCAGAACGTCAGCCTGGCCGCCGAGCCTGCCTTCGGTGCCGACCTCACGCGCCATCCGGGTGACCTCGCCGGCGAACGAGGACAGCTGATCCACCATGGTGTTAAGAGTCTGCTTAAGCTCCAGCAGCTCGCCCTTGGCGTTGACCGTGATCTTCTGCGTCAGGTCGCCCTGGGCGACAGCAGAAGCCACCTGGGCGATGTCCCGTACCTGACCGGTAAGGTTGCCCGCCATGGCGTTCACCGACTCGGTGAGATCCTTCCAGGTACCGGTCACGCCGGGCAGGTGAGCCTGCCCGCCGAGATTTCCGTCGCTCCCGACCTCGCGAGCTACCCTGGTAACTTCCGATGTGAATAGCGCCAGCTGGTCATTCATGCCGTTGAAGACGGCAGCGATCTCGTTCATCAGCGCGTCGGGGCTGCCCGGCAGCCTGGTGCCGAAATCGCCGTCACGCACTGCCTTCAGCCCGTCTAGCAGCTGCTGCAAGCGTGAGTCGGCGGAGCCGTGTCCTGGCTGACCTGCTGATTCCATCCCGACCACCTCTGCTAGGTGCTGACCGCGGCGCACATCCGAGAAGACGCCGGAATGCCGGATGTAACGGGAGCCGATATGACGCTTCGATCATCCCATCTGAGCTTTGCCTGGTTGCCAGGGCTGCTGTAATTGAGCGCGTAACATGACGGCAATTGCGACGAACCGGGAAGCCGGCTGGTGACCGTGACAAGTTCAGACAGCGGGCTTGCCAGGCTCACTGAGCTGGTGGAGTGGCAGCGGCAGGAGATCAGCCGCATGCGCTCGGGCGCTGCGTCGCGCGCCGTCACCGACGTCGCCATCGGCATCCTGATGGAGCGCCTGTCCTGCTCGGCTGCCGAGGCACAGACGCAGCTCGATCGCCTTTCCGCGGAAGCGCACGTCACCCAGGCCGACATGGCGAGCGAGATCGCCGGGGTCCGGCCGCCTGACGCTGGCGCAGGCGGCCGGCCCGCCCCGGACTGGCCCGCCCCGGACTGGCCCGGCCTGGCCTGGGCAGCCGCCCGCATTGCACCAGACGGGGGCGGCGTCGCCCGCGCGATACTCGACGAGGCGCTGTCTGGTGAAGGTGCGTCGGCCGTGGCGATCTGGCTGTTCGCTCCGGATGGCGGGCTCGAGCTGGCCGGCGAGGCGGGATTCGGATCGCATGAGGCCGGCCGCTGGCGGCGGATCCCGCCGGGCTTCGATGTCCCGGCTGCGCGGGCAGCCCGCGATGACATCGAGACCTGGTGGCCGCAAGGGCGCCCGACCGGCACTGACATGCCGCTGATCGGCGGAAATGCCGGGTCTGCACGTGCTGTCGTGCCGCTGCGCAAACTCGGCGCGAGCATCGGCGCGCTCGAGGTGTGCTGGCCGGCCGGCGCTGATGGGATGTCCGCGCGCGCTCGGGAGCGGCTTGCGTCGCTTGCTGACGTCTGCGCGCAGGCGCTGACCGCAGGCGGCGGCAGCGGCATGGCATCGGACTACTCGGCGGCCTGGCTCCATGCGCTCCTTGACGCGCTGCACGACTCGGCCCTGATCGCCCGGCCGTGCCGTGACGATCGCGGCCAGCCGTTCGCGCTGGTGGTCGACTGGGTCAGCGAGCGCTTTGCCGATCCGCTCGGGCGGCCGCGGGCCGACCTGGCCGGCTGCAGGCTGACCGAGATCTATCCGGAGGCGGCGCGACCCGGTGGCTTGTCTGACCGCGCCCTGCAGGTGCTGGCTACCGGGCAGCCGCAGCGCCTGGACAGCGTGGTCCTCACCACGTCGGCCGGCGGATTCACGGTACAGGCCGACATAGCGCCGCTGTTCGACGGCCTCGTTATCGCATGGCGGGAGACCAGCGAGGCTCACCGGCTGACGGCGCTGCTCGAGCAGGCCCAGTGGCTCGGGCGCATCGGAAGCTGGCATGAGGATCTCGTCTCCGGCGAGGTGCACTGGACCGACCACACGTTCACGGTGCTGGGGCGCTCGCCAGGCAGCCCGGTGCGGCTGGCGAATCTGGACGAGCACGTGCTCGCGGACGACAAGCGGGCTCTGGCCGCATTCCGGGAAAGGGTGCTCAGCGGGCGGGAGGGAGCAACTGCCGCGTTCAGGATCATCCGCGACGACGGCACCATCCGGCAGCTCCGGGCGTTCGGCCAGCCAGTCGTGAGCTCGACGGGGGAGCTGGTCGGCGTTCGCGGGGCATACCAGGATGTAACGTCACAGTTTTCCACTCAAGTGGCTTTCGATGCCACGCGTGAGCAGCTCATCAGCGCCGAGGAACGTGCCAGCGAGCAGCACCGGCTCGCAGTGCGGCTGCAGGAGGCCATCACCCCTCGCGCCTCCCGCCTGGTCGAGGAAGCTGGTCTCGAGGTAACCGCGCGGTACCGGTCTGCCGGACCGGCCAGGCTGGTCAGTGGCGACTGGTACGACGCAGTCGGCTTGCCGGACAAGCGCGTCCTGGTAGCAGTCGGCGATGTCGCCGGACACGGGCTGAATGCCGTTACTGGCATGGTAGCGCTGCGCAACTACCTTCGCGGCCTGGCCGTCACCGGCGCCGGTCCAGCCACGCTGCTCGGCTGGCTCAATACCGCCGCCTGTCATCTGTCCGACGGAATCTTCGCTACGGTCGTGTGCGCGATCTACGATCCGGACGACCGGACGCTGCGCTGGGCGCAAGCAGGGCACCTGCCACCTTTGCTGGTTCGCGACGGTGCTGCACGGGCGCTGCGGCCGCCCGCAGGACTACTGCTCGGCGCCGTTAACGAGGCAAAGTACGCCGAAGCCAGCGAGAGCCTGCAGCCGGGCGATGTCCTGCTGCTGTACACCGATGGCCTCATCGAGCAGCGCGGCGTGCCCATTGATGACTCACTGGCAGAGCTGACCGAACGCGCTCGTCAGCCGGCCCGCGATACCGGCAGCCTGGCCGACGAGATCGTGGCCAGCTCGATCTCGGACACCGCGGACGACGCCTGCCTGCTCGCGATCAGCATCCGATGAGCTGGAAAGCGTGCCTGAACCATCCGGCCGGCCCCGGGTTGCGCTAGCCGGTCAGCAGACCCCGGCTGCGACCCGGAGCGTCAGCGGGCCAGGGCGCGCTCCAGCTGGCCTTTGCTCATGCTGGAGCGACCCTTGATGTGACGTTTCCGGGCTTCGGCGTACAGCTGGTCTCTGGTTGGGCCGGCCGCGCCGGAGTGCGACCGCAGGCCGCCCCGCCTGCTGGCGGAGATGTCGCGGGTGGAGGCCTTTCTTGCGGTGCGGGACTCACCGGCCCTGGCGCGTTCCTTGTTCACGGTCCTGGCCGCAATCTCCTTCGCGCGCTCCGGCCCCTCACCGCGTAGCCGCACACTGTCCTTGATGTGCTCGTACTGCCGCTCTCGCTTGGGGCTTGATCCGCGTGGCATAGCAGTCTCCTTTCGCTCGCCGCCGGGGCAATCAGGGCGAGTGCGAGCTGGCCATGTCGGCATGATCTGCACCGAGTACCTCGAACACCTCAGCCATGGCACCGCCCCCGCTGCCGGATCCTCGCTCGTGCCATCCGCGCTCGGTACCCGTGCGTCCGGCAGCTAAACGTCGCCCGGTCCGGACTGGGTACTGCCGTCAGCCCGCCAGGCTGAAGGCCCGGAGCGCCGGCCGGACTCCGGCCACGATTCTCAGCCCGGCGCGGCGGCATCCGCGTGCCAGCGGGCCAGCACGAGCAGCCGGCCGCCGGCGCCTAGGTCTCGCCCCGGCCGGCCAGCGCGTCCCGTACCTTGTCTGCGGCTGCGACCGCTGGACCGGCGGCCTTGAGCAGGTTCGGGTCTGGCGGCGTGCGCGGATGCGGACGGGTCGGCGCGATTTTCCTGGCGCTGGCGATGTTCTTCCCGAGCTCTTCGGCCTCCGCCGCGGTCAGCTGGACCTGCAATGCCGGCCACACAGTGCCTTCCTCGTAACCGATGTGCTCGCGGGCCGCCGGGATGTATGTCGACAGCAGCTCATCGAACTCGGCATCGTCAGGTGACAGCCTGTCGAGCCTGGCCAGCGTCTGCTTCGCCGCGGTCTCCTGGTCGACGGCGTGGTCGGCGAGCTGGTCACCATTGGGCAGGCGATCGCGGACCGTGGGCCAGAAGTACTGTTCCTCGGCGGCCTCGTGCTTGGCGGACTCGATGGTGAGTTTCTCGGCGAGCTTCTTGCGCGTTTCGGGTCGCATCGGGCCGTCGGGGCTGGCCTGGGTTGTACCTCCGCCGAGCACGGTAAGCATCTGCTCGACCTCGCGGTGATCAGCGCGAAGAATGTCGAAGACGTCTGACATGACCGTTCCCCCGTCCTGTCGGCTGTGCTCAGAAACCTCAGCCCTAACCCGTCTGGCCGACCTCAAACAATCCGGCAACGCCAGTCGCTAGCTCAGCCAGCTAGGCCCCGGGCAGCGTCTCGCCGGCTGCAGGTCAAGGCCGCCCAGCACGGCGACAGCTCGCTCGACAGCGGCCTGCCCCATGCGGGTCACGAGATCTTCCTGCCTGATCGATGCCGGCGCGGACGAGCACGGGTGCCCTCGGCGCGCTGAGTGGCATCCTTGTCCGGGCAGGCCGCGCCGGCTGCCGCCAGGAAGGGAATGCGCATGGAACTGACCGGGCATGCGGTGATCGTCACCGGCTCATCAAGTGGCATCGGGGCGGCCGTCGCGCGTCGCCTGGCTGGCCTCGGCGCCGGGATCGTCGTCAACTCGGCGAGGTCGGCGGAGGCCGGCCGGCGGGTCGCTGCCGAGCTCGCCGACGCCGTGTACGTGCAAGGCGATATCGGTGCGCCCGGCACGGCTGCCGCGCTGGTAGCGGCGGCACAGCAGCGATGGGGCCGCCTGGACGGCCTGGTGAACAACGCCGGCCGCACGGTTGACGTCCCGCTGCAGGACTTCGCCAGCGTCACGGCCGACCACTGGGATCAGGTCCTGCGCACCAATGTCGTCGGGACGTTCCTGGTCAGCCAGGCCGCGCTGCCGTTGCTGCGCGCCGCGCCGGACGGATGGATCGTCAACATCACCTCGCTTGCCGGGATGCGGCAAACGGGCAGTTCGCTGCCGCACGCGGTGTCCAAGGCCGCGGTTAATCACCTCACCACGATCATGGCCAGATTCGCCGGCGGCGGCGTGCGGGTGAATGCCGTCGCACCCGGCCTGGTCGCTACCCCGTGGACCGCGGACTGGGCCGACCGCAAGGCGGCCGTGGAACGCGCCGCTCCGCTCCATCGCGTCGCTACTCCCGACGACATCGCTGAAGCCTGCCTGGCCGTCATCGCCACCCGCTACGCGACCGGGCAGACTTTCCTCGTCGACGGCGGGCTCGGTCTGATGATCTGACCAGCACCGATCCGGCCGGGAACGCGCGTCGCGCGGCAGGTCGCCTGGACCGCGCGCGGCTCAGGGGAGCCTGACCGACGCCACCAGGGCGGCCAGCGCGCTGGCCTGGCTGGCTGGCGTGACGCCGGCGATCGGTCCTGACCAGTAAACGCCGAACTGGTGCGCGGCGCTGGTGTCGTGCTCCTGGATCTCCCTGGCCTGCGCCCTGAAGAACGAGTTGAAGTGAGCCGTCCTCGCCGTCACGGCCAGCACCTTGAGGTCGCGGACGAAGATTCCCTTGAACGACTGGGCAGACGTGCCGAACTGGTCGGCGCAGACATCGGTCTGGCACGGCTCGCTCAGCACGCCGCCGATAACGAGATGGCTGATCGCCGCGGTGGCTATGCGCTCGGCCTCGGTCAGCAGCGCGCGGTTCCCGGTGGCCCGGTAGAGCTGGGCAAGCCCGGCCAGTACCACGCCCTGGTTGTAGGTCCAGGTGGGCTGGTGGTTGTTCCTGCAGTCGTTACCGAGCCCGTCGTTGACCAGGTTGCTCTTGTTGATCACCCCGCTGTGGCTGAACCAGGACCACTCGGCCTTCGCCCAGGCCAGGTACTTGGTGTCGCCGGGGATGCTGTTGTGCAGCCACGCGGTCAGTTCCAGGAACAGCTCGTTGGCGATGGCGTTCTTGTACGACTGCGGGTCGCGCTGCCACCAGACTCCGCCGCCGCAGATGCTGTCCCAGTCCTGGTGGATGTAGTCGGCTTCGGTCTCGGCCAGCGCCAGGTAGGAGGAACGATGGGTGAGGTGGTAGGCCCGCAGCCAGGCCAGTGCCCACCAGGCCGTGTCATCGTTCGAACCGTTCTCGAATTTGCCGCCTGAGTTGACCGCGAACGCTGCCGTGATCGCGGCGTCGTAGCTGGTGTCGCCGGTGGCCTCCGCATAGCTCTCGACGGTTGACAGCGCCACCGCTGCTTGCCACCAGGACCCGCCGATGAGGCCCGTGTTTACCTCGTACGACCGGAATAGCTGGGCCATGGCTGCCTTCAGCAGGCTCCGCGTGCCGGAGGCGCCCGATGCGGTGAAGGCGGCGAGTGCAGTCGTGGCGACGGCGAGCGCGACTGCCGTGATCACCGCGGTCCGGATGCCCGGCCGCGGCCGGGGGATCGAGCCTGTGCCCGCCGTCAATCGTGGCAGTGTGGACAACAGCCTGCTCTTCCTCGTCTTCGTTACTAGTAACGCACCGGGGCATTACTGTAACTTTGCAGATCGAATTGGAGCAAACCTCGTCACAAGCTCCTTGCTGTGAGGGATAATGCCTGGCCCTGCGGGCCTTCAGCCCGGGCCGGCCCGCAGCCGGCCGGCCCGGACTGACCCGGATTCAGGCGAGGTCGTACCGGTCGAGGTTCATGACCTTGTCCCACGCAGCCACGAAGTCGTGCACGAACTTCTCCTGCGCATCGTCGCCGGCGTAGACCTCCGCGAGTGCGCGCAGCTCAGAGTTCGACCCGAAGATGAGGTCGACGCGGCTGGCGGTCCACCGGATGTCGCCGGTAGCGCGGTCGCGGCCCTCGAAGGTCTGCGCGTCCGCGGACGCCGGCTGCCACGTGGTGCCGAGGTCGAGCAGGTTCACGAAGAAGTCGTTAGTCAGCGACTCAGGTGCGCGGGTGAAGACGCCGAGTGGTGACTGCTGGAAGTTCGCGCCGAGAACTCGCAGCCCGCCGACAAGCACGGTCATCTCGGGGGCGCTGAGGGTCAGCAGGTTCGCCCGGTCGAGCAGCAGGTACTCGGCGGGCAGCCGGTGACCCTTACCGAGATAGTTGCGGAACCCGTCGGCTGTCGGCTCGAGTACGGCGAAGGACTCGGCATCGGTCTGCTCCGGCAGCGCATCCGCGCGCCCGGGCGTGAAGGGCACCTCGATGTGGTGACCGGCCCGCCTGGCCGCCTCCTCGACGCCCGCGCACCCGCCGAGCACGATCAGGTCGGCGAGCGAGACTCTCTTCTCCCCGGTCTCCGCGGCGTTGAAAGCCTCCTGGATGCCCTGAAGGGTGCGCAGCACCGCCGCCAGTTCGCCGGGGTTGTTGACCTCCCAGCCGCTCTGCGGCTCGAGGCGAATGCGCGCCCCGTTGGCGCCGCCGCGCTTATCGCTGCCGCGGAAGGTGGCGGCCGACGCCCATGCGGTGGAGACCAGCTGCGAGACGGTCAGTCCGGATGCCAGGATCTGGCTCTTCAGGCTGACGATATCGGCAGCCGCAACGGGCTCGTGGGTGACTGGCGGGATCGGGTCTTGCCACAGCATTGTCTCGGCCGGAACCTCCGGCCCGAGGTAACGGGCGACCGGGCCCATGTCACGGTGCGTGAGCTTGAACCAGGCGCGGGCGAATGCGTCGGCGAACTCGTCCGGGTGCTCAAGGAACCGTCGCGAGATCGGCTCATAGACCGGGTCGAACCGCAGCGACAGGTCGGTCGTGAGCATGGTCGGCTTGCGGTGCCTCGACGGGTTGCCAGGCTCGGCGGGGTCCGGGATGATCGCGTCGGCGTCCCTGGCGACCCACTGGTGGGCGCCCGCCGGGCTGGTGTCCGGCTCCCACTCATAGCCGAACAGGATCTCCAGGAAGCTGTTGCTCCACCTGGTCGGCGTCGGGGTCCAGGTGACCTCCAGGCCGCTGGTGATAGCGTCGGCGCCCTTGCCGCTGGCGTACGCGCTCTGCCAGCCCAGTCCCTGCTGCTCGATCGGCGCGCCTTCCGGTTCCGGGCCGACAAGCTCGGCCGGGCCAGCGCCGTGCGTCTTGCCGAAGGTGTGCCCGCCGGCGATGAGGGCGACGGTCTCCTCGTCGTTCATGGCCATGCGGCGGAACGTCTCGCGGATGTCCCTGGCCGCGGCGAGCGGGTCCGGGTTGCCGTTCGGGCCCTCGGGGTTCACGTAGATGAGCCCCATCTGGACCGCGGCCAGCGGGTTCTCGAGGTCCCGGTCGCCGCTGTAGCGCTGGTCGCCGAGCCAGGTGGTCTCCGGGCCCCAGTAGACGTCCTCGTCTGGCTCGAAGACGTCCTCGCGGCCGCCGGCGAAGCCGAACGTCGTGACGCCCATCGATTCCAGGGCGACGTTGCCGGCCAGGACGATCAGGTCCGCCCAGGACAGCTTCCGGCCGTACTTCTTCTTGACCGGCCAGAGCAGCCTGCGGGCCTTGTCCAGGTTGCCGTTGTCCGGCCAGCTGTTCAGCGGCGCGAAGCGCTGCTGGCCGGTGCCGGCCCCGCCGCGGCCATCGCTGATCCGGTAAGTGCCCGCGCTGTGCCAGGCCATCCGGATCATGAACGGTCCGTAGTGCCCGAAGTCGGCGGGCCACCAGTCCTGCGAGGTCGTCAGCACAGCCTCGATGTCCCGCTTCACCGCGGCAAGGTCGAGGGAGGTGAATTCCGCGGCGTAGCTGAACTGCTCGCCCATCGGGTTAGCCACTGCGGGGTTCTTGGCGAGGATCTTCAGGTTGAGCTGGTTCGGCCACCAGACGCGGTTCCCCGCGCCCTCGGTCGGGTGGCTGGGTCGGGCGGCCGCGACCGGGCACCCTCCGCTTTCGTCGTTCGTCTCGCCGGCAACGGCGTCAAGAGCGTCAGACACGGGAATCCTTCCGGAATCAGATGATGTGCTCAGGAACTAGGCGCAGTAGAGCAGCCGGGGCACATGCCCCAGTAGATGACCTCGGCTTCGTCGATCGCGTAGCCGTTATCGTCAGACGCGGTGAGGCAGGGCGTGTCGCCGACTGCGCAGTCCGCGTCCGCGATCGCGCCACACGACCGGCATACGACGTGGTGATGGTTGTCCGCCACCCGCGACTCGTAGCGTGCCACAGATCCGGCCGGCTGGATGCGCCGTACCAGGCCGGCCACGGTTAGTGCCCGCAGCACGTCGTAGACGGCCTGATGCGACACCTCAGCGAGGTGCTCGCGAACGAAGCCGGTGATCGAGTCGGTGTCGGCGTGCGGGTGGTCGTACACCGCGGCCAGCACGGCGAGCCGGGGGCGTGTCACACGCAGCGCGGCCCGGCGCAGCAAGCGCTCGTAGTCCGTCGGCGTGGGCACGTCCTGAAGTCTGGCCCATTTTCTAGAATCAATCAAGTCTGAGGGGCCGGGCCTGCGGGCGCCGGCCGCGGTGAACCGTGCGCGACAGCACTCCCTGTCAGCTTGCCGGGCACATAAGCCGCAATTCGCCCTCCCGAACCCGGCAAACCGACAGGGAGTGCGGGTCCCATGTCATCACCGGCCGGCTCGCAGTCAGCGGCCGGCGGTCACGGCTTGCAATTCGCCGAGCGAATCCCGGATGAGCTGCGGCAAATCGCGGGACTTCGGGTCGCTGACCCAGCGCGCGAAAGCGACCCTGAAGACCGCTATGCCGGCTTCGGCGGTCAGCGTTGCGGCCGGCTCGCCGACGCCGCGCCGGCGCAGCGCGCCGGCCAGCGCAGTGGCCAGTGACGCCAGCTTGATCAGTTCGCGCTCGCGCAGGTCAGTATTCGCGTCGATGACCCGCTGGCGCTGCCGGGCGCTGTCCCGGCGCTCCGCCAGCAGCGGCCCGGTGGCCTCGAGCGCGGCGGCGACGGCGTCGATCGGCGCCGCGGTCGTCGGTGCCGCCTCGACCGCGCTCACCATCAGCCCCTCCAGCATCGGGGCGCCCCAGAACAGCACCTCGCGCTTGTCGGCGAAGTGACGGAAGAAGGTCCGCTCGGTCAGGCCCGCGCGCGCGGCGATCTCCGCGACCGTGGTGTTCTCGAACCCGCGCTCGGAGTAGAGCGCGAGCGCCGCCTGCTCGAGCCTGCCCTGGCTGTCCGGCTGCCAACGCCCCATGGGCCGATGGTACAAGCCCGCAACCGAACGCTGACGTCAGTGACTGACGTCAGCGTGCTACCCTGATGTCAGTCACTGACATTACGGGCCTCGGCACCGAGGACCGTCGAGCCGTTGGAGGTCCTTCTCATGCGGTACTTCGTCACTGGCGCATCCGGCTGGATCGGGTCCGCTGTCGTTGCCGAGCTCCTTGACGCCGGCCATCAGGTCGCCGGGCTGGCTCGCTCGGACGCCGCTGCCGCCGCCCTCACCGCGGCTGGCGCACAGGTGCATCGTGGCACTCTCGATGACCTCGCGGTTCTGCGTCAGGCGGCCGCGGCCTCGGAGGGGGTCATCCACCTCGCGTTCAACCACGACATCGCCTTCTCGGGAGGCTTCGAGGCAGCAGCCGACGCCGACCGCCGCGCCGTCGAGACATTCGGCGACGCGCTGGCGGGCTCAGGCCGGCCGCTGGTCATTGCCTCAGGAACGCTGGGACTGAAGCCGGGGCGGGTCGCTGCCGAGCAAGACGGGCACGCCCCGGGCGAGTTCGCCCACCTGGCCGGCGGCCCGCGAACCCGGTGGGAGACTGGCGAGCTGACGCTCTCGCTGGCGGCTCGCGGCGTCCGCTCGTCGATCGTGCGGCTTCCGCCGACGAATCACGGCGACGGCGACCACGGCTTCCTGGCCGCCATTGTCGCCACCGCCCGCAGCAAAGGCGTCTCCGGCTATCTCGGTGACGGAGCTAACCGGTGGCCTGCCGTGCACCGGCTCGACTCGGCGCACCTCTTCTGCCTCGCGGTCGAGAGCGCGCCCGCCGGATCGACGCTGCACGCGGTCGCGGACGAGGGCGTGGCCATCCGCGACATCGCCGAGGTCATCGGCCGTCACCTGAATCTCCCGGTGGCGTCGGTCGCGCCGCAGGCCGCGGCCGGGCACTTCAGCTGGCTGGCCGGCTTCATCGGCCTCGACAGCCCGGCCTCCAGCACGCTGACTCGCGAACTGCTCGGCTGGCAGCCCGCGCAGCCTGGGCTCATCGAGGACCTCGACGAGGGCCACTACTTCCGCGAGCCTCCGGCCTGACCCCGACGGCCGCCCGGCCCCGACAGCCGACGGGCGCTGGCGCCAGGCACGCGCCCGGCGGCAAGCCAGGGACGCACGCGCCGGAGCAGTCAGCCCGAGCGAGGCTTCATCGCGGCCGGCTTCGGCGCGCCGCTGCGCGCACGCGGGCCAGCCGGAACCTCTGCCTCGAGCTCTGCCCGTGCGCGCGCCAGTTCCCGCCGCTCCGCTGAATCCGGCACCGGGTACTGCGGGTCTATCTCGATCAGCGCCTGCGCGATCACCGCGGCCGCGCAGATCCTGGTGAACCACTTATGGTCGGCAGGCAGCACGTACCACGGCGCCGACTCAGTGCTGGTGGCGGACAGCGTCTCGGCGTACGCCCGCTGGTAATCATCCCAGTACTGACGCTCGCGCACATCGCTGGCGGCGAACTTCCAGTTCTTATCCGGCTGGTCGATCCGCCGCAGGAAGCGGGTTCGCTGCCGCTCCTTCGACACGTTCAGGAAGAGCTTGACCAGCCGGATGCCGTTATCGGCCAGGTAGTGCTCGAAGTGGTTGATCTCCCGGTAGCGCCGCTGCCACAGATCCCGGCCGACGGCATCCGGCGGCAGCATCTCGCGAGCCAGGTTCTCCGGGTGCACCCGGACGACGAGCACCTCCTCGTAATGCGACCGGTTGAAAATCGCTATCTCGCCCCGCGCGGGCAGCCGGCTGGCGTGCCGCCAGAGGTAGTCATGCTCGAGTTCGCCCGCCGACGGTGCCTTGAAGCTCGACACGTGCACGCCCTGCGGATTGACGCCGCTCATCACATGGCGGATGGTGCTGTCCTTGCCGGCCGCGTCGATGCCCTGCAGAACGACGAGAACGGCGTAGGTCCGCTGCGCGGCCAGCCGTTCCTGGTACTCCGCCAGCAGCTGGACGCCCTGGCGCAGCAGGCGGTCGGCGTCGGCGCCCTTGCTGACGCCGAAGCGCTGACCGGGATCGAAGTCATCCGGCAGGGTGATCTTGGTGCCCGGCTCGACCCGCAACGAGCGGACGAATCCGGCAGGCCAGCCGGCCACCGGCTCGGTCATTCCCTTCCTCCCTGCCGCCGCGTCTGACGTCGCTGGACTGCCTCAGGGCCGGGCGGCCAGGCCGGGCTCGAAGGGCTCGCCGCCGTCCCTGGCAACCGCGGGCATTACCAGCCGCTGGTCCCTGCGCCGGGCAGCCACCATCAGGGCGGCGATCACGCCGAGGCCAGCCAGGCCGGCCAGCACGTACAGGTCCCCGATCAGCTGCTGCGGCCCGGTCATGTCATATCCCTGCACGGCAGGCGATGGCACGGCCCAGATCACGCCGGAGAAGACGACCGCCGCGGCCGCCGCGCAGAGCCAGCACCGCCGCCGCCAGCGCACCGCCGCGGCAAGCGAAGGCGGGCGCACCGCGAAGTCCGCCAGCGCGACCAGCATCGGCGCGATCCACACCCAGTGGTGTGACCACGAGACCGGCGACACCAGCAGGCCGGTGAGCGCGCAGACCAGCACGCCGGCCATCTCCTGGCCGCGGCGGGAGGCCCACGCCGCCAGTGCCAGGCCGCCGAGGCCGATCAGCACGTCGGCGGCCAGCTGGTAAGGCCGCGCCGCCGAAGCGCTGCCGAGCAGCCGCAGGAGCGCCCCGTACAGCGACTGATTCCCGACGTAGTGCACGTTTCCGAGGCGCTTCGGGTTGAGGAAGAGACCGTCGAGCCAGTACAGCCGGCTTGCCCTGGGCATCGCCGCGAACGGGACCAGGACCGTCACGGCGAAGGTGCCCGAAGCGACGGCGGCCGCCCGGAACCGCCGGGTGAGCAGCAGGTAGGGGATGAAGATCAGCGGCGTCAGCTTGAAGCCGGCCGCAAGGCCCACGCCAGCGCCCTTCCACCAGCGAGAATCGGGAAGGCACAGGTCGGCCACGACGATGACCATCAGCACCAGATTGACCTGCCCGAGCGACAGCGTCAGCCGCACCGGCTCGAGCCAGAGCGCCCCAGCGGCCGCCGCCAGGACGGCCCCGAGGCGGGCAGCCGAGCGCTCCCGGCCGAGCGCGCCGGTTGTCAGCCAGAGCGTGACCACCAGCGATGCGATGCCAGCCGCCACCGAGAGCAGCTTGACCGCCGGCACGCTCAGGAACGTCAGCAGCGCGAAGATGCCCGCGGCCATCGGGGTGTAGGTGAAGTGCAGGCTGTGCGGCAGGAACGTGTGCAGGTACGGGTCATGCCCGAGCCGGACGTTCCGGCCGCCCCACAGGTACACCCGGAGGTCAAGCATCGACCACGGGCGCTTGGGGAGGACCCCGAAGACGGCCAGGAACACCGCCAGCGAGGCAGCGAACAAGACGCCGGCGGCAGCGGTGCGGCGCGACAGGGCCAGCGCGGGCCGGTGATCGCTGCCGGTCACCGGCGCCTGCCGCGGCGCCAGGGTGGGCCGGATCCAGCTGCGCCGCGGAGGTCGCGCCGCCTTAAACCGGTTGCCCGCCGTCATCCGGACGCGTCCTTTCCTTGTCACCGCCGCTGGCGGAGCGGGACACGCGCTTCGTCCCGATCGAATTCATGAGCACGCTGATCCCGAGTGCGCCGGCCGGCACCAGGGTAACCAGAGCCGGCAGCTGATACCGCCAGGAGTACACGAACAGGTCGGATACCAGCGTCACCGACACGGCTGAGGCGAAGAACAGCAGGCAGGCAAGCGCCGCCTCGCGGCGCGCCGCGGGCCGCCTGCGGGCCGCGAAGGCAGAGCCGATCAGGCCGGTCACGGTACACAGCAGCAGCAGCGGGCCTGGCGTGTAGCCGCCGTCGAGCTGATAGGACCGCAGGAACGCCGCGACCGGCCGCCAGACGGCAGGCCGGCCGCCGCCGAACCGGGCGACGGCCGCCGCCACGATGGCCGGCGTGGCATGCGAGGAGAAGTACGGGAATGACGTCTGGAACTGCCAGCGCGAGATGGGCGGATCACCCGGTGCCGTAACGCGATCCACCGCGTAGACCTTCACCACGTCTCGCAGGTAAGCGCCGAGCAACCGCAGCGGCTGCTGCCGGACGACGCTGTCGTTGAAACTCGTCACCAGCGAGTCCACCTCGGCCCGCGGCAGCGTCCGGTAGTAGTGCTGCACCGGGGAGAATGTCGCGTACTCGAGCCAGTTGTTGCCGTGGGCCTGCTGGGCTGCATCGGGACACAGGCCGCGCTCGTCCGGCGGCAGCTTGATGGTGGCGCAGTCGACGGCCGCTGCGGTCCGGCCGTAGAACGACGTGACGCCCTGGTGGGACAGGAAGAAGTTGCCGGTGAGCAGGTAGGAACCGGTGCAGTAGGCCAGGATCGGCACGGCGCAGGCCAGGCACAGCGCGGCCGCCTTGCCGGCGGCCTGCCGCCAGCCCCCGCCAGCCGCGAGCACGAAGACCGCCGCGGCCGGGATCAGGGCCTCGCCCACCTGGGCGACGGTGGCCGACGTTCCGAGGACCAGCCCAGCCAGCAGCACCCGCGGCCAGGTAACGCGCGGTTGCCAGAGCAGGATCGCGATGCCAGCGACGATCAGGGCCTCGAACCAGGTGCCCGGCATGATCGCTTGCTCGTCCTGGATCTGGTAGGCGTCCAGCAAGACCGGCGCGATCGCCAGGGCCGCCAGCCAGCGGGGGGCGCCCCGGCGCAGCAGCAGGGCGTAGATCACCACGGCCATCGCGAGACCGAGCAGGTGCTGGACCGCGACGACCGCATCGAGGTTTGACACCGCGGCGATGGCCCGCAGCGGCGCCTTATAGCCCTCGGGATCGTTGCCGGCGGCGTCATACAGGTACTTGACCGAGTCGATGTAGAACAGCGCCGGCCGGTAAGTGAACTGCGCCAGTACCCGCAGCACCAGGCCCGCGGACAGCAGCGCCGCGGCCAGCCAGTGCCGGCGCAGGATGCCGGCCAGCGCCGCGTACCGGCGGCCGGCCCGGCCGCCCAGGACGTGCTGACTGCCGCGAGTCTGCTGGCTGGCCAGGGCGCCCGCGACTGGCTGCGCGTGCGCGGCCATCGTGGCCCCTGGCCGCGCGCCGCGCGCCTGGCCGTTCGTCACACCGGGCCCGTTCCCTGCCCGCCGCCGGAATGCCACATGGCCAGCAAGACGGTCACGATCGTCAGCCACCTGGTCATCCGGTTGCGCGGAACCTGAGTGAGCGCGATCCAGGCGATCGCGGTATACCACGGGAAGACCCACGGGTAGACCAGGACCCAGGCGAATGTCAGTGCGAACGGGGCCACCACTTCGCTCGGCTGCTCCGAAGAAATTCGCTGGTAGATCAGCCAGGCCACGACGAGCATGGCGATCGGCCACAGGCTGCCGATGACAATGGTGATCGTGCCGGAACTGATGTGCAGCACGTCTCCGAGCAGCTGGACGAATCGCCATGGCGACGGGAGTATGACCCACTTGGCGCCTTCGAAGAGCGGTTTCAGCGCAGTCAGGCCGTAGGAGCTGTACTGCAGCCCCACCACGACCAGTGACACCAGCGCGATGCGGGCGACCCGCAGCCACTCGCCCCGTCGCAGCATCGGCCAGGCCAGCCCGAGCGCGACCAGGCCCGCCGTGGCCTTGACCCCGAGGCCGAGCCCGATCAGCACGCCGATCAGCACATCGCCCCAGATGCTGGCGGCGCGACGGGCAAGCTGGATCGCGCAGATCGCCGCCCCGGCCACGAAGGTGTCCAGCTGGCCGCCGCTGACCAGCTGGTAGATGAGCACCGGGTTAGCCGTCCAGAACAGCGTCGCCCGGATCGGATCGTCGGATGTCTTCAGCAGCAGCCAGCCGACGGCCAGGAACGCCGTCGCGTTGAGGATCATCAAGATCCAGACGGTGGTCGCGGCGTCCGCTCCGCCGATCGACGCGGCGAACCTCTGGATCGCGGTGGCGAACGGCCCGTAGACGGATGGCTGCCCCCTCCAGGCAGTGCCGATCAGGCGGTAGTACGGCGCGTCGCCCGGATGATGGAGGAGCCAGGCAGCGGGGCTGGACAGGTACGGATTGCCACCTTGCGCCGCTATCCGGCCGTAGGCCGCGTAACTTGCCGTATCGGAGGAGCCGACCGGAGTCAGGCAGGCCATGGTCGCGACGACCACGGCACTGACTGCGAACAGGTGCCGCGGCTGCGGGCGCCATCCCTGGCTGTGCGCCCACAGCATGCCGGCCAGCCCAAGGCAGGCGCAGACGTCGCCCGCGTAGACCAGTACCATCGTCAGGACTTTGTCGTTGACCAGCGATGGGAGCAGGTGCGAGAGCGGAAGTGCCAGGCCCGCGCGGGTGATCGGCAGGGTCGCGGTGTTCGGCGCCGTGGCGCCCACCATCATCCCAAGTAGCAGGCCGAGGCCGGATGCGGCAACGGCTACCTTGGGGTGGGCGAGCTTGCTCCAGGCCAGCTTCCGGATGACCGTGCTCATCAGCCGCTCGATCGGGCCGGTCGGCGCAGGGCTGGCGACGGGGACGCGAGTTCCGGGGCGGCCAGCCGGACTGGCAGGTCCTGGCGGACCCGGCGGCTGCGTGGGTGCCTGCGTCAACTCGGCCATGCCTCCATGAGCGGTCCTGCACTTGCTAGGTGCCGTCGCAGGTAGAGCCGCGCCGTCCGGTCTTAGGCTACTCGCTACCCGACCTCGTCACGTCTGGCCGACCCTGGTGGAAGTCACGGCCCAGCGTAAGGCGTTAACCGAAGGTACCACGCCGCATTCGCCACGGATTGCGCCTTTAGCCGCTGCCGTTACCGTTAGTAGCGGCCTATGTGCATGCGGTCAGATCTGCCGCAGGCGAGGGCAGCCGGGGCCGTCATGGCGACCACTTGCCTATCGTGAAGGCGGGGCCCCAGAGGCTGAGCGGCCAGAAGAACACCGAGATCAGGTACTGCACCCAGCTGTGCAACGCCGACAGCGAGGCGATCGCGTGCGGCAGATGGGGCGGCGCGGTGTTAACGAAGATGCCGATCAGGATGTAGACGACGATGCCGAGGCCGGCCGGCCCGAAAAGGGACCTGATAAAGCCCACGTCAACTCACCTCCTGCCGCCAGGCTGCCAGCCCGGCGGCGCGGGGCCGCCCGGTAACGCAGACACAACATGGCACTTGCGTCACGCTAGCCGATGCCAGGAGCTAACGGCGTTTGACACTCCGGGCGTGCCTACCAGGCGTAGATGCGGGCCGTCAGCTTGCGCAGCAAGGGCTGCCCGCCGTCGGCATAAAAGAGCATGACCGGCACGTCGTCGGGATCCCGGCCCTCGACCACGGTGGCGTCCTGGCCCGTGCGCGTCTCGCGGTAAGCGGAGTTGCGCCGCAGGATCCCGGCGCGAAGCTCCAGATCAGCCTTGCTCGCCACGCTCCAGATCAGGTACTGGACTCCGATGGCTCCGAGCGGGTGCGACGCATTGGCGCCGAACTCCCGCAGCACCAGTTCCGACCCTTCCGGCGAGATCAGCAGGGCGGCAGTCGGGCTGCGGTCGGTGAGGTCGAGTCCCAGCAATTCGCGGTAGAAATCTACCGACCTGGCAAGGTTGCGCACGAACACCACGGCTGCGCTCAGCCGGACTCCCTCGGCCATTCGCCGACCCCCCGCTTCGTCTGGCTACCATCCTGCACGCACTGGCCGGCCGGACGCCGCGCCGGGCTGGCTCACCGGCGCGAGCTGTCGCTCGTAGGCTGGCATCGTGATCGTGACCTGAGCGAGTGGCCGGAGCAGACGTGATCAAGCAGCCGGAGTTCAGCGAAGAACCGTGGTCGGTGCGCGAGACCGGCCTGGACCTTGGCCAGCTGGCGCAGACCGAGTCAGTGTTCGCGCTGTCGAACGGACACGTCGGCTGGCGGGGCAACCTGGATGAGGGCGAGCCGCACGGGCTGCCCGGAACTTACCTCAACGGCGTGTACGAGGTGCGGCCGCTGCCGGTCGGCGAGTTTGCCTACGGCCGGCCGGAGTTTGAGCAGGCGGTCATCAACGTCACGAACGGCCGGCTGATCCGGCTGTTCGTCGACGACGAGCCGTTCGACGTCAGGTACGGCAAGCTGCTCTCGCACGAGCGCGTGCTCGACTTCCGGGCCGGCACGCTGTCCAGGCAGGCGGAGTGGACATCGCCCGTCGGCGGGTCGGTGCGGGTGCGATCGACCCGGCTGGTGTCCTTCACCCATCGCGCGGTCGCGGCGATCTGCTATGACGTCGAGCCGATCGAGGCGGGGCTGCAGATCGCGCTGCAATCCCAGCTCGTCGCGAACGAGCAGCTGCCGCCACCCCCCGCCACCGACCCGCGGGCCGCGGTGGTGCTTGAGCATCCGCTGGTGGAGGAGTACCGGGGCAGGCACGGCGAGGCCGTGGTGCTCGTGCACAAGACGCGGCAGAGCGGGCTGCGGGTGGCTGCCGCGATGGATCACATCATCGACGCGCCTGCCGGGACGCGAGTGGAGTCGCAGCTGTTCCAGGACGGCGGCCTGGTCGCCGTCTCGGTGGCGCTGCGGCCGGGACAGCGGCTGCGCGTGGTCAAGTTCGTCGGTTACGGCTGGTCGAGCCAGCGATCGCTGAACGCGGTGCGGGATCAGGTGTGGGCGGCGCTGACGAGCGCGCAGCAGGCCGGCTGGGAGGGCCTGCGCGCCGCCCAGCGTGCCTACCTCGACGACTTCTGGAGCCGGGCCGACGTCGAGGTGCACGGCGATGTGCACATCCAGCAGGCGGTCCGCTTCGGCCTCTTCCACGTCCTGCAGGCCGGCGTGCGCGGTGAGTCCCGGCCGATCCCGGCGAAGGGCCTGACCGGCCCTGGCTATCACGGCCACGCGTTCTGGGACGCCGAGACGTTCGTGCTGCCGGTGCTGACGCTGACAGCGCCGGACGCGGCCGCGAGCGCGCTTCGGTGGCGGCACGCGACACTGCCGGCGGCGCAGCGGCGGGCGGCCGAGCTAGGGCTCCAGGGGGCGGCGTTCCCGTGGCGGACGATCGCGGGCGATGAATGCTCGGGCTACTGGCCGGCCGGCACCGCCGCGTTCCACGTCAACGCCGACATCGCCGCCGCCGTGACGCGGTACGTCGACGCCACGGCTGACGAGGAGTTCGCCCGGGCGGAGGGCATGGAGTTGCTGGTGAACACCGCGCGATTGTGGCGTTCGCTGGGCCATCACGACGGCCTGGGCCGGTTCCACATCGACGGCGTGACCGGGCCGGATGAGTACAGCGCGATCGCCGATGACAACGTCTACACGAACCTGATGGCCCAGCATAATCTGCGCGCGGCGGCGAACGCGGCGGAGAAGTACCCGGACCAGGCCCGGAAGCTCCGCGTCGACCCGGAGGAAGCGGCAGCCTGGCGGGATGCGGCACAAGCGATGTTCGTGCCCTTCGACGAGGCCCTGGGCGTGCATCCGCAGTCGGCCGCGTTCACCCGTCATCAGGTCTGGGACTTCGCCGGCACGCCGCCCGACCGTTACCCGCTGCTGCTGCACTACCCGTACTTCGACCTGTACCGCAAGCAGGTCGTCAAGCAGGCCGACCTGGTGCTGGCCATGCAACTGTGCGGCGAGGCCTTCACCCCCGAGCAGAAGCGGCGCAACTTCGACTACTACGAGGCGCTTACCGTGCGCGACTCGTCGTTGTCCGCGTGCACGCAGGCGGTGATCGCGGCCGAGGTCGGGCACTTGGCCCTGGCCTTCGACTACCTGGGCGAGGCCGCCCTGATGGACCTGGACGACCTTGAGCACAACACCAGGGATGGCGTGCACGTCGCGTCGCTGGCCGGCACCTGGATCGCGCTCGTCTGGGGCTTTGGCGGCCTGCGGCACTCCGGCCAGACCGTGTCGTTCGCGCCGCGGCTTCCCGACGGCATCACCAGGCTCGCCTTTACCGTCATGATCCGCGGCCGCCGGCTACGGGTCGGCATTACTCACGTCGCCGCGCGTTACCTGCTCGCCGACGGTGACCCGCTGGACATCGAGCACCACGGCGAGCGGCTCCGGCTGTCGGCCGGCGAGGAGCAGGAGCGGCCTATCCCCGTGCTCGTGCCGCAGCGCCGTCCCGGCCAGCCGACTGGCCGGGAGCCAGCCCGGCGCCCGACGCGCGCCCGGACCGCCTGACCTGACCGGCGAGCGCACCGGTCCTGGCAGCGAGCGGTCGGGTCACTGATCGCCGAGCCGGTAGACGCGCACCGCGTTCCCGGCGCCGATCAGCTGGCTGACCCGAGCCGCGTCCGATGGCGACCAAGCGCCCTCGGCGACCAGCTCGCCAGTCAGCTTGGCCAGGTCGCGCCGGAACCCGGTGGCGCCCAGATAGTGCAGCTCGGCCAGGCCGAAGGCGTCCGATGAGTAGAGCATCTTGTGGAACGGCGTCAGTTCCAGCGCCTCGGCGAGCACGGCGGCAGACCGTGCGCCGACGTGATTCAGGGCTTCCCCGACGTCCATGTACACGTGCGGGAAGAGCGCGGCGAGCGCCCCCGCCTGGCGGTGATAGGGGTAGCAGTGCAGCAGCATCACGCACGCCCCGGCGTGCTGGCTGGCCAGCAGGAAATCGTGCAGCAACGCCGGATCGGCGCGATGCAGCCGGGAGTCCGCATCGCCGTAGCCGGTGTGCAGCTGTAGCGGCAGCCCGGTGTCGAGCGCGGTCCAGATGCCATGCCGGATCAGCACCTGATCATCCAGCCGGGCCGGCTGGCCGGCTTCGAGCTGCCGCAGCCACCGCCCGGCGGCGGCCTCGACTTCGGCGGGCCGCGGCCGGTCCGGGGCGAAGCCCAGGCCGCCGCGGTAGGCAGCGATGGACTTGAAGCCGCTCACCGTTGCGGCGGACCGGTGTACGGCGGCGGTGAGCTCGTTGGCGAACCGGGCCGCACTGCCACCCGAGCCCGCCAGCCGCTCCGCGATCGACTCCAGCCGGGCGATCTGTCTGGCGGGCGCACCGCTGAGCGCGGCCAGCTCGGCAGGAGCGGCGACCGCTTCGCTCTGGTAGCCGGTATCGACCAGCCAGGTACCGACGCTAGCGGCAGCGAGGAGCCGCCGGCTGACCTCGGTGGTGCCGAGCTCCAGGCGGCGGCGAACGTAGTCAGCGGCCGGCACGAGCGGGTTCAGGTCGAGTAGCGGGGCGCACCAGCGGCGGATCGCGAAGCCGAGCTGGCTGTCGAACGCAGTGGTGCCGGGCGGCGCGGGCCAGTTCGATTCGGTCAGCAGGGCTTCGATGCCGGGCCTGTCGAGTTCGGCGGTGAGCACGCCGTGGACGTGGTGATCAACCAAGGGCAGGCCGGGGCCGCTGTCGGTGGCCACCTAGGTCAGCCACCGGGCGCGCGCGATGACCACATCGCCGGGCTGGTCAGCGGCCAGTTCGATCTCCGCCCGCCGGGACGCCGCGAACGTGCTGATGAGCTGGTCGCCGGCCGCCGCGCGGAGGTCGTGGCTGGCCTCCAGCGCGGCAACGGCCCTGGCCAGAGTGGTCGGCAGCCGCACGGCCCGGCCGGCCAGCGGGTGGCCGGGAGCGGCCGGATCGCCGCTGACCCCGGCCGGCAGGCGAGCGTCGCGGTCGGCGCTTGCCAGCGCGACCGCGAGCACGGCACCGGTCAGCAGGTACGGGTTCGCGCTGAGGTCGAAGCACTTCAGCTCGACGTTCGCGGCGCCTGGGTCGGACGGGCTGGCCGAGATGAACCTGACGGCCGCTTCCCGGTTCTCCGGTCCCCAGATCTGGTATGCGCCGGCCCAGCGGGACGGCACCAGCCGCAGGTAGGAAGCCGGTGATGGCGCGCCGATGGCCAGCAGGGCCGGCAGCGCGTCGAGCAGTCCGGCGACCATCGACTCGCCGGCCTGTGTGAGCCCGTGCCTGCCGCTGCCGCCGCTGAGCAGGCTGCGCCCGTCGCGGGCGAAACTGACATGCAGGTGCCCGCCGTTTCCCACGTTGCCGACCAGGACCGCGGGCGCGAACGAGGCCCGCAGCCCGTGCCGGGCGGACACCGCGCCGATCACGAACTTCACCAGCACGCAGGTATCCGCCGCCGATACCGGATCCTGCGCGGCCACCGACACCTCGAACTGGGCCGGACCGTACTCCGGGTGGAGCTGCTCGACAGCCACGCCCGCGCTCTCCAGGGCAGCGAGCACGTCCCGGAGGTAGTCAGCGGCCTGGCTGACGCGGCTCAGCCCGTACCCGGTCCCGCCGAAGGCGGGCTCGAAGTCGTCGGCATCGCGGCCGGCCATCCACTCAACCTCGAACGCCATCAGCGCGCTGATGCCACGGCTGAGCCCGGCCGCTACCTGCGCACGGGCGAACGAGCGCTGGCAGCCTGCATACGCCGTGCCATCCTGGTGGAAGCGGTCGCCGGGAACCAGCGCCCACCCTGGCGGCTCTGCCAGCACGGCGAGCCGGTCCAGGTCCGGGACGAGGCGGAGGTCTCCGTCGGGCCGGTCCAGCTCAGATGCCGGGTCGATGCTCCCGTCGCTGATGAACGCGTCGATGACCGGCGAGAACCCGAGGCCAGAGCGCGCCGCCCTGACCAGCCCGCTGAGCGGGACGACCTTCACCCTGGCAGCGCCGCTGTGGTCGACGAACGCCGTGGCGATGCTCGATGCGCGGCCCGCTAGCTGCCGTGCCAGGGCTTCGGCACGCTGGGCGTCGGCCGTGCGCTCCTGCTCGCCGCGGACGTGACCGAACGGTCGAGGCAAGCTCATCCTCCCTTCCGGGCGGCCGGGCCCTGAACTGCCCGGACCGCGTTAGTTTCCGGCACTGCGCGCTGTCACACCGACTCCGCAACTGGCCGGGTCAGCAAGATGGCCGCGCAGAAGGCACGGTAGGTGGCGAGCCGGTTCTCGCCGTGAATCCGCAGCTCGCGGGGACCGGTCCGGTCGACGCCGCGAACCCAGCTGGCCGCCTCCGCGATGTCGGTGGTGCGTACCGACAACTCCAGCACGCCCGGGTTCAGCGGCGGCGGTTCGGCATGAGCTGCCGCCGCGACGGCTTCGCGGGCGCGCTCTCGGATCAGCTCGCAGGCGCTTTCCGGGTGCATGCTGTGCGCGGCGATCCGGCTGACGGGCTCCTTCACCACGGCCTGATACACGCCCGGAATCAGCGCGGCCGTCTCCTCGCACGCGCACCGGTCACCGGTGACCAGCACGACGGGGACGCCGTAATGAGCGGCCACCAGCGCGTTGATGCCGGCCTCGCCGGTCACCGCGCCGTCGATGCGCGCCTCGACGACGGCGCGCGGGTTATAGGTGTGCGACAGCCCTGCGGGCGCCCCGACCGAGCCGTGATAGGAGACGAACAGCACCGCGTCGAAGGTGCCGTCGAGTCCCTGCATCATGTACAGCGGCTTGTGACTGCCAGACACATACGAAGCCCGGCCGGCCAGCTGATCAGCGGGCAAGTTACGCATCGTCGAGTGCGAGTCATTGACCACCACCTCGGTGGCACCGCCGGCCAGAGCGCCGCCGATCGCCGCGTTGACCTCCGCCAGCAGCAGCCTGCGCCCGGCCGACGCCTCCGGGCCGTCACCCACGCACTGCTGCCAGTCCACGACTCCGGCCGTTCCCTCCATGTCGGAAGACAGGAAGACCTTCATCGCCCGCACCTCCTCGCCGGCCGCCGCAGTTCAGGATCGGCGGCATCCGCCAGGTTCGCACACAATCCCCGGCTTCGGCTATCCGCGGTGGGCAGCCGGGCGCCGGCCGGCATAGGGTGACGCCTGCTGGTGCGAGGAAGGGAGTAGCTATGCCGCCGACGCTAGCGCGCCGCAGCCTTGAGCTCGCCGGGCTGAGCGTGCCCCTGGTCGAGCTCACTGGCTCATCGGACGGTCCGCTGCTGACCGTCATCGCGGGCGTGCATGGCTGCGAGTACGCGTCGATGGCGGGTGTCCGCCGCTGGCTGCGTGAGCTGGCGGCCAGGGAACTGCGGGGCCGGGTTCGCGCCGTGCCGGTTCTGAACGTGACGGCGTTCGCGGCCCGGACGCCGTTCGTCGTGCCGGAGGATGGCAAGAACCTGAACCGCTGCTTCCCCGGCGACCCGGCCGGCACGCTCGCCGAGCGGCTGGCGCACGATGCTTTCATTCAGCTCATCGCCGGCTCGGACGCCTACGTCGACGCGCATTGCGGTGACCTGGTAGAGGCGCTGCAGCCGTTCGCGCTGTACGAGGCCGGGCCGGCCGAGGATCGTGCGCGTGAGCTGGCGGCGGCTTACCGGCTGCCGTACGTGATCCGCCAGGTGGCCGGCCCGGACCGGGCCGTGTCCGGGACAAGCAGCGGTGCGGCCGCGGCGGCGGGGATCCCGGCGATCACTGCCGAGGCAGGCGAGTGCGGGCTCCTGCCGGAGCAGGCGGTGGCCTTGCACGTGGCGGGGCTGAACGGCGTGCTCGAGCTACTCGGGATGGCCGAGCTTCCGCCCGGGGCGCCGGCGCCCGGGGCGCGGCAGACGCAGCTCGACCGGTTCCTGTGGCTGCGCGGCCGGCATGCGGGCTGGTGGGAACCTGCCGTCGGGGCCGGCGACACCGTCGCGGCCGGCCAGGTCATCGGCACGGTCAGCACCCTTGATGGCGCGGACGTGCTGGAGGAGGTGGTCGCTCCCGTCGCGGGCGTGATCATCTTCCTCACCAGCTCGCCCGCGGTCGCTGCCGACGGCCTGCTGCTCGGCCTCGGTGCTAGCTAACGAGGGGCGCGCCGAGCACTAGTCAGCGCGCGCGGCCGGTTACCTTCTCTACCGCGATCCGGACGACCACGCGCACCGCCCCCGGCCGGTCCGGCTCCGGATCCCGGCCGTCATACTTCCAGGACAGCCGCGTGTCCACCTGTCGGCCCGCGTCCGGCGTTACCGACACGACGCGCCCGCGCAGTTCGGCGTAGCTCTCCGGGTCGGCCGAGTCGATCACGGTTATGCTCACGCGCGGATCGCGCGTCATGTTGACGTGCTTCACCCGCCCCGTCACGGTCGTGAAGAGCACTCCGTCGTCGTCGCGGCCGACCCAGATCACCGAAGTCTGCGGGCTGCCGTCGGGATTCACCGTGGCCAGGACCCCGTAGTTCCTGCCGTCGATGAGCCGGAGCACCGGCTCGCTGAGCGTGGTAGTCATCCGCCGAACGCTAGCATCGGGGCAGCATCGATCGGGCTGGGCAGGCGCGCGGCCGTCGCTGTTTACCCGCCGGGCTATCCCTGCTGGTGGCCGGACGGCGGGCTTGCCGACGGCGCAGGCTGGTCTGGCACGCTCGCCAGGGCGGCCTCATCGGCAAGGGCGATCGCGAGCTGACCCAGCGCAGTGGGATGGAACGGCGCGGCGTCGCCCAGGCCCTGGACATACGGCAGCGGCGAGCACAGGGTGTGGCCAGCGAAGCTGGGCTGAGGCGACGGGAATCCGAACTGCGCCGCGCCCTTGGCCAGAACCTGGTTGAGCGCCACCAGCCAGGTCTGGATCGTGCTGACCTTGGCCGGCGTCAGGCCGCGCTGGGTGACACAGCTGATGTCGCTGCCGAACGGGTCGTAGTAGCGGTTGATGATCACCCGAGGGTGGCCGGGAAGGCTGCCCAGCTGGATCAGCAGCTGGAGATAGTCAGTGCTGAACTGAGCCAGCTTCTGCTGAAAGTAGGCATTGGATGCGCGGCTGTCGCACTGCGTCGTGGCGGCGCAGTATTCGAGGATGGCCGACCACTGGAGGTCGTCGGCACCAATGCTGACAATGACAACAGCCGGATCCTTCACCTGACGTAGCGAGTCGATCTGCGGCGGAATCCGTTGCGCGCCCTGCTGCTGAGGGCCGAGCAGGCCGTGTGCGATGGTCGCGCTATCACACGCCAGATTGAGCGCCTTCCAGCCATTGACGCTGGCCAGCTCGATGGCGTACGACTGCGAGCTGCGACCGCAGGCGCTGTCGGCCCTCGAGGCGTGAGCGACCGCCGGAAGGCCGGCTCCTGCGGCGGTCGAGTCACCCATGACCACTTCCTCGATCCCGCGCAGCCGGCGGCGAGTCGGGCGGAACCGCGGCACGCTGACGTCCTGCGTGCCAACGAGCTGGGTAAGCGAGCTGACGTGGCGGAGCGCAGCGCGGGCGCCGTTGGCAGTGACAGCGACGGCGGCCAGGTTCAGCGCCATGGTGACGATCAGGACGGCGCCGAGCAGCAACCCGGTCGCCTTCAGCGGGATCCTGCGCCAGCCCGCGACGGCGCCGGCCAGAATCAGCGCTGCCACCGCTGCGGCCGCAGTCTCCCAGGCGAAGTAGCGCTCCCAGCCAGCCACCAGCTGCGTCCGCAACGCCAGGCCCGCGTGGCTCTCGCCGCGCCCCTGGACGAAGTTGGCAAGCTCGCTATTCAGGGTGATCTGGCTGAGCTGCAGCTTGGGCTGGACGGGACCGGGGATAGAGATGGCGGTCGGCAGCCCCTGGCCGAACAGGTCGACCTCGCCCGGCCCGGAGAACCCCAGTCGCGGGGCGGCGCCTACCTTGATGACCTGGCCGGCGACGCTGACGGTCTGCATGGGCGCGACCTCCAGCGCCACGCTCGCGGCCAGGACCGCGGCCAGGATCACGGCGACGGCAGCCAGCACGCGGGCCGGCCACCGGCTGTCAAGCACACGCCTCAGGATTGCGCGAGAACGACTCCGGGGGCGGGGCCCGGCCAGCGACTGCGGGTCGCGACTCTCGACCTCGTTGCTCCAGTCCATAACCAGCGACGAAGCTTACCCGCGCTGGCGTCGTGCTTGTCATGCTGTCGGGTCCGGGCCTGAGCTGCTAACCCGCCCTGGCGTTCCTCGACCGGGAGGCCGAGTCCGCGAAGCAGTTCGCCCAGGTTGCCGAACATCGCCCCGTCGGGTAGCGAGGACACCAGGTCAACCAGCCGCTGTCCGGCCTGCTGTGCCTCCAGGACAGCGAGGAGGTGCGAGCGCGTGGCCGGGAAGGCGGTCCGGTTCAGCCTTCGGGCCAGGTCGCTGCGCAACTCGATAGCCTGCCAGCCATCCAGCGGCCGAGCGCCGGTGAACCTGCCCTCTGGGGCCCAGACCGCGCCGGCGTCCGCGTCTGCCGAGTCGGGGTCAGGCCATTCCTCGCTGCGGGCCTGCAGGTCGCTGCGGTCCTGGCGCTTGATCGCCTCGTCCTCCACTCGGCCGTGCTTAGCGCTGACCTCTTCGCTCATCGGCATACCTCGCTTACCTGGACTACCCGGACGGCGGTCCGGGCCGGCGTGGCGGCTAGCCAACCCCTCATCCCCGCTGACAGGCCCCGGAAACGTGCCAGCTGGCGCTGGCCGTCGGGTCAGGCGAGGCGGGCGGCCAGCAGCCGGTACAGGCGCGGGAAGCTGGCTTTGACCCGCGCCGGGAAGGTCAGCCACGGCGGCACGACCACGTCGTCGCGACCGTGGCAGACCGCGTCGGCGATGGCGTCCGCGGCGGCCTGCGCGCTCATGAGCTTCGGGTGCCGTCGCTGGTACGGCTCGTTGCGCCGCTCGAAGTAAGGGGTGTCGACGACGCCGGGGCTGACGAGGGTCACCCCGACCCCGGTCGGCTTGAGCTCGGCGCGCAGCGCGTCCGCCAGGCAGCCGAGGCCCGCCTTCGTGGCCGAGTACCAGGCCTCGCCCGGCACGCCGACCAGCCCGGCGACCGACCCGACGAAGACCAGGCGGCCGCTTGCCCGTTGCAGGTGCGGTATCGCCGCGCAGGCCAGCTGCGCCGCCGCCCGCAGGTTGATGTCGAGCAGCGAGTCAATGTCGGCCTCGGCCATGTCGGCGAACCGGCCGGCCCAGCCTATGCCGGCGTTGGATATCAGGATGTCGAGTCCGCCAAGGGCACCGACGGCCGCGTCGATGGTCCGGCGGGGGCATCCCGGCTCGGCGAGGTCGCCCGGCAAGCACACCGCGCTCGTGGCCGCGGCGACTTTCCTGAGCGCGGTGATGTTCCGGCCCGCGATCGCCAGCCTGGCGCCGCGGGCCGCGAACGCCCGGGCGGTGGCGGCACCGATGCCGCTTGAGCCGCCGGTAATAGTCGCCCGAAGTCCGGCCAGGTCTCGAGCTCCCATGGTCATGACCTCCGTGACAGCGGAAGGTGGACATACAGCTGCGTCCGGCCGGGCATCGACACCGGATGCTCCGCTGGCGGCGGCAGCTGGTATTCGACCGGCGCCAGGTGCTCGGAATACTGCCGGTCGGCGTTGTAGACCTTGTCGAACTTCCAGATCATCCTGGCGAAGTTGGCCTGCCCGCGGACTAGCTGGCGCGCGACGATGCCAGCGGTCTTGGCGAGTGCCGCTGCCCCGAGGTGCTTGCGCGCCAGCACAGCCTGGGTCGTGACCAGCTCGGTGTAGAAGCGGTGCAGCGGCAGCCGGGTCGGGAGCACGGCATGCTGCACGTCGAACAGGCGGTAGTCGAGAGTGGTCAGCCGCCGCGACTCGGTCAGCCACGTCTCGGTGCCCGGATACGGCGTCTGGACCGTGATGTTGACGATTTCCGGCACGCTCATGGCCCATTCCCGCACGTAGGCGAAGTGTGCCTGGTCCCAGTCCGGATCGGCGATGATGTTGATGGCGACCGACAGCCCGATGGACCGCGCGACCTCAAGCGCCTTGTTGTTCACCTGTGGTGTGGTCCGCTTGCGGAAGGCGGTGAGGCCCTCCTCGTCGAGCGCCTCGAGGCCGAGGAACATGTAGTTCAGCCCGAGGCGCTTCCAGCGGCGGAATACTTCCTCGTTGCGGAGCAGCACGTCGCATCGGGTTTCCAGGTAGTACTGCTTGCGAATCCGGCGGCGCTCGAGCTGCCGCGCGATTTCGTCGCCCTGCTCTGCCTTGATGAACGCGACGTCATCGACGATGAAGACGCCTGGCTCCTGAATGCGGCTGAGGTCCTCGACCGCGGCCTCCGGCGACAGGCGGCGGTAACTGCGCCCGTAGAAGGTCCATGCGCTGCAGAACGAGCAGTCCCAGGGGCACCCGCGGGTGAACTCGATCGACGCAGCCGGGTCCATCACGCCGATGAAGTACTTGCGGCGCCGACCGCCGAGATGCCGAGCCGGCAGTTGCTCGTCAAGGCTGTGCAGCATCTTCGGCGGCCGACCGGGTCCGTCCGCGGTGACGGCGCCCGGTACCTCCGTCAGCGCCCGGTCCGGCAGTGCGGCGAGAAGAGCCGGTGCGCCCGTCTCGCCTTCCCCCTTCAGCACGACGTCGATGGCACCGCCCGCGTGGCCGAGTACTTGCTCGGCCACGAACGACACGCTGTGCCCGCCGGCGAAGACGAAGCAGTCCGGCAGGGCAAATTTGATCCACTTTGCCAGGTCTACGACCTCGGGCACATTGGCCAGGTAGTTCAGGCTGACGCCGACGGCGTCAGGCCGGAACTCGGCGACCTGTCGCCGCAGTTCTGCCTGGCGGTAGACCTGCAAGTCGACCAGCCGGACCTCATGGCCGTCGGCCAGCAGCGCCGACGCCACCCGCTCCAGGCCAAGCGGCTCGAGCCGCAGGAAGATCTCGGAGTACATCAGCGCGCTTGGGTGCACGAGCAGTACGCGCATTAACTACGCTCCCCTTCTGCTGGCCGCCTCCGGCCGGAGCGGCGGCCACCACGTCGGCTGCCGGTAACTGCGGTGCGGGCGCGCGGTCGCGCCGGCCCAGGAAGCGAACGAACTCTGCGCCCTCCCGGAGCCTGCGGCCAGCGGTGCTGGGCTGACGGAGCATCTCGGCCGACATCTCGGCGAGCTTCCCGGCGCGGAAATAGAAGCGCTTGTAGAAATCGTCGACCGAGTTGAGGATCTCGGTACGCCCGAGATGCGGGTATGAAAGTGCCGCCAGCTGAGTGCCCGCCTCGCTGACCAGCGCGCCGCCATCGTCCTGCGGCAGCCAGCCGTTCTCCATCGCGCGCCGGTACAACTCGGTGCCGGGGTAGGGGGCGGCGACCGACACCTGGATCGTGTGCGGATTGACTTCGCGGGCGAAGCGGATTGTCTCCTGAATAGTCTCCTGCGTCTCGCCGGGCAGGCCGAGGATGAAGGTGCCGTGCACGGTGATGCCCAGCTCGCGGCAATCGCTGGCGAACTGCCGCGCTCGGTCGACCCGCAGGCCCTTCTTCACGTTGTTCAGCACCTGCTGGTTGCCGGACTCGTAGCCGACCAGCAGCAGGCGCAGACCGCTGTCTGCCAGCACCTGAAGGGTCTGCCTGGGCACGTTGGCCTTGGCGTTGCACGACCAGGTGATGCCCAGGCGGGCCAGGCCGCGGGCGGTGGCCTCCGCGCGCGGGCGGTCGTCGGTGAACGTGTCGTCGTCGAAGAACAGCTCCTTGAGCTGCGGAAACACCTGAAACGCGAGCTCAGCCTCGGCGAGCACGCTGGCGACGCTCCGGGTCCGGTAATGGTGACCGCCGACGGTCTGCGGCCAGAGGCAGAACGTGCATCTGGACCGGCATCCCCGGCCGGTGTACATGGACAGGTAGGGGTGGCGCAGGTAGCCGATGAAGTAGTCCTCTACGCGCAGGTCCCGCTTATACACCGGCACCACGAATGGCAGGCTGTCCATGTCGGTCAGCATCGGGCGGGCGGCGTTGTGCACTACCTGGCCGCTCTTCGCGCGGTAGCTGATGCCATCGATGCAGGCCAGCGGACGCTCCCGCGCTACCTCGCCGATCGTGAAGTCAAACTCTTCCCTGGCCACGAAGTCGATGACCGGCGATGCCCGCAACGATGCCTCTGGTTCGACGGCGACCTTGGGCCCGACAAACCCGACCAGCAGCGACGGGTTGGCCGCCTTGAGGGCTTCGGCCACCTTGACGTCACCGGCGAAGGTGGGCGAGCTGGTGTGCAGGACAGCGAGGTCGTGCTGGCGGCCCAGCGGAGCGACGTCGGCGAGGGCGAGGCCGGCCGGGGGAGCGTCGACCAGCCGGCTGTCCGGCACGATCGCGGCCGGCTGGGCCAGCCAGGTCGGGTACCAGAAGGAGCGAATCTCGCGCTTCGCCTGGTAGCGAGCGCCAGCACCGCCGTCGAAGCCCTCGTAGGACGGAGGATTCAGGAAGAGAGTGCGCATACCGGACGTGCCTCCTGTCATCCGCCGGGGTGGTAAGGACCGGGCGAGCCTTCCGGGTCGTGCCCTCCGTACTGCCCGGCAGAGCGCGCGCCAACCGGGACCCTGCTGCCCGGATCTCGGCCCGCGGCCGGCGTTTCCGGCAGGTCGAGGCCGATCTGGCGGAAGGCGGCCAGGTACGCGGGCTCCCAGGGCGGCGCCAAGCCGGATGGCGGCGGCAGCCCGGCCGTCTTATCCAGCACCGCCAGCGCGCTCGCGGTGACCCCGGCAGCAGCCGGACCGCAGACGTCGGCGGCCCCCATTTCCAGTTCGTGCTGCAGGTTGTCCCGTCCGTGCCCCGGCATGACATCCAGCAGCAGCAGGCGCCGTCCGACGACGCGAGCCTCACTGCAGGTCGTCGCGCCCGGCAGGGTCAGCACGACGTCCGCGGCCGCCATCAGCTCGGGCACCCGGTCGGTGAATCCGAACGGCCTTACCCGCGGCACCGTGCGGGCCAGTGCCCGCAGTCGCCGCTCGATCGCACGCCGGCGGCCGGCGACGGCCAGCACGTGCACGCCAGCCTGTGCCAGCGCGGCCACGCTCTGGACGAGCGGGCCGAATCCCCAGCCGCTGTCGATCACCAGCAGGCACGGCTCGCCGAGCGGAATCCCGAATGCCTGCCTGGCTTCGCGCTGCGCGGGGGCGGCGTAGAAGGCGGGACGGACAGGCGGCGGCACGACCGATACCACCGCGCGGGGCAGAAACCGGCGGACCGACGCCGCTGCTGCGGGCGAGGTGACCAGGAACAGGTCGGTGCCTTCGCAGACCCAGATCCGGTGCAGCGTCACGTCGGTGCACAGCACTACGGTCCGCCGGTGCGGTGCGCCGGGCTTGAGTTTCGCCGCGGCTGCCGCTCCGGTCGCGAATACGCTGAGGATGAGGTCGGCGGGCCGCCGGTCCAGGTCCGCTGCCAGCGCTGGAGCAAGCCTGGCGACCGCTTGCCCGGCCATCAGGCCGGCCAGGGTGCTGCCGGTGCGAAGGTGCGCGAAGTGCAGCCCGTCGTAGATACCCGGAACTGAGACAAGCCCCCCGAACAGCCGCTCGGCGACCAGGCCGGCTCGCGGACCGAGCAGCGCCATGCTGTCAAGGCTGCGAGTGTGCCATCCAGACCGCTCTAGCAGGCTGGTGCAGCTTCGCGTCATCATCTCGTGTCCGAGACCAAGCGAACCGGATAGCACCACTGCCTCCGGCAACCGCGTCACCTCCCGGAACCGCTCGCGTCGTCGGGTTCTGCCGGAGTGCAGGCGCGGACCCTCGTGAGGACGGGCGGAGCGGAGCTCTCAGATCGCGGGCTGCTGCTCCGCAATCAAGGCAGTCGCCGTAAGCACGCGCACCGGCCGGTTAAGCCTGCCGTGGCCGGCGGCGCGAGCGACCTGCCTCAGATATGCCCCCGCGCGGTCAGGTGACTCCTGCCTGGCCCGTCTCGTTGGCCCCGGCCCCTGCGCTCGGGCTGTTCTCAGCCGGGCGCAGGCGGCTGCCGCAGGGCTCAGGCGGGGACGAACCGGAAGCCCAGGCCGTGCCTGCGCAGCACGACCCGCAGCCACAGCGCCGACGCCCCGGCACCCGCCGCGATGAGCCCGACCGTGGCGATGGTGGAGAACAGCAGGAAGCTCGCGGTCGGCTGGGTGGCGAGCAAGACGGCGAGGCAGAGCGCGAGCAGCAGGAAGATGGCTGCCCATAGCCACGTCGCGCGCTGGAAGAAACGGTGCAGCCCGGGGCTAGGGGTGGTCGGCTGCCTGAGGGCCACTACCTCGGCGGCTAGCCGGGCGATGAGAGGGTTAGGGCCACTTGCCGTCCGGGCGAACAGGATGGCCAGGCAGAGATTACCGGCCGGGAAATGCAGCAGGAAGATCCATAGCTGGCCGGTGCCGACCGCCACCGCGGTCTGGATGGTGAGCAGGATCGCCGAGATTATCACCAGGCTCGGCACCGAACCGCTGTGGATCTTGCGGATAACCGCCGTGATCCAGACAACCGCCAGGCCGGCCAGCAGCCCGGCGTCGCGACCCCACAACCAGGCGCCAAGGGCCAGGGCCAGGACGGGCAAGCCGACGGACTCGGTCAGGCTCCAGCCCGTGGTGCGAAGCAACTGGGCTGGCCGCGGCATCTCCAGATGGTGGTCGGCCATCGGCAAAGCCTACCCGGCCACCCGCCGGATACGCACGGGTGGCCGCAGTGCGCCATGACGATTATCCGTATCTGCGCCAGCTTGCGCTAGGCGCTTAGAGATCCTCGACGATCCAGTCCACCATCACTGCCAGCAGGCAGCAGGTCGCCGCCAGAAGCAGGCCGATGCGCGCTTGTTTCCCCACTGGTATCCCCCCTGAGCTGAGCCGGCGATGGCAGGGGCATCCCCATGCGGGTGCTCTTCAAACTGCGGTCAGGTACCGGAGCAGTCGGCCTGGCCGCTATGTGACGCAGATCATAGAACCTGGTTTGGGCGTTTCCGGCCCGGCTGGCCGTTTCTCGTACTTCACTTGTGTCACAACAAGCACACCCAGGCGTGTACGTGTGATGGTTACCCCAAGTAACGCGTCGCCCTGACCCGCGTCAGATCCTCGTGCTCTTCCGTTCCGCCGGCACTGGCGGCGCGCCGGAAGTGACCTGGGCTACACCGAGCGCAGCCTGCGCGCCACCCAGGGTCAGACTTGTCTTCTCGTCGCAGCTCACGGCACCGTCCCCGGCATGCGGCCGGTCACCACTACACCCAGGGCCATGCCGAGCGCCATTCGCACCGGCGGCCGCCCGCTGGTCGGATGCCGCCCGGCGTCCTTGCCGCCACGGCCGCGGGCGCGGTGGCCATCGTGGGCATCTCGGTCGGGGTCTCGCTGGGCGCGATTTCCCCCGCCCTCGCGCCGCGGCCGGCCGCGGCGCCTTATGCCGCTGCAACCAGCCCGGCGGCGGGAGCGTCCCGCCAGAACCACGGCACGGCCGATGCCGGCGGCGCGCTCGGCCTGCGGCAGTCCACGGCGCCAGCGGCGCAGCACGGCAGGCCGGGGCAGAAGCCGCCAGCGGCCGTGGCGAAACCGAACATATCCACCGGGCGCCATCCGGCCGGCCGCAGCTCCGCGACGCCCGGCAAGTCAGCCGCACCCGCCAGGCCAGCCACGGCAGCCAGGCCGGCCACGGCAGCCAGGCCCTACATGTTCTACGACTCGGTGACGCCGCAGGCTGTCCCGGCTGGCGCGGAAGTCGCTACCTACGCGACCGGAGCGCGCCCGGTCCCGGCCTCGGCGGTGGCCGGGCGGAAGAACGTGCTGTGGATCGACACGCTGGGCACAGACCCGGCGGCGCAGGTCATCGACGTGGAGCCAGGCGCGGCGTCGCCCTCGCAGGTCCCCGGCTGGGTCTCCAGCAGGCTCAGGTCGCACCCCGGCCAGGTGGCGATCGTCTACACCTCGCTCTCGCAGTGGCCGCAGATACAGGCAGACGTGGCCGGGCTGCCGTCCTGGATGAGGTCCCGGATCCGCTGGTGGGTGGCCGACCCGACCGGCTCCCCGCACATCGTGCCCGGCTCCCAGGCGACCCAGTGGTACTGGGGATCGAGCTATGACATCTCGATGGCCGAACCCAACTTCGACAAGGTGTGACGAGGCGGCTGGCTGCCGGCCGGCGGCTCGGCCGGCTGACGCCCCTTGACGCGGGACGGCGCGTTGCGGCCAAAATGCCTCCAAGCGATCGAGAGGCGCCGCGACAGCGCCCGACGGCATCAGGAGGCCCTTCGTGTCAGCGCACCAGGGGGTCGGCTATGAGGAAATCCGGTATGAGGTCGCCGACCCGGTTGCCACGATCACGCTGAACCGCCCGGCGGTACTCAACGCATGGACGGACCGGATGAGCTTCGAGGTCCGTCATGCGGTCAGCCGGGCGGAGTCCGATCCCGCGGTGGTGGGCATCGTGATCACCGGCGCCGGGCGGGGGTTTTGCGCCGGCGCTGACATGAACCGGCTTGCGGCCATCAGCTCGGGTGATCACCGCACCGAGACGCCGACCGGGGAGCTAGCGTCTGATCCCGGCGACGCGGCGTTCGGGGACGACCTGCACCTCGGAACCTACACCTACCTGATGTCGGTGCCGAAGCCGGTGATCGCGGCCATCAACGGGCCGGTCGCGGGCATGGGCGTGCCGATCGTGCTGGCCTGCGACCTGCGGTTCATGGCCGAGGACGCAATCTTGATGACCGCGTTCGCACAGCGCGGGCTTATCGCCGAGTGGGGCACCAGCTGGATGCTGCCGCGGCTCACCGGCCCGGCGGTGGCGCTCGACTTGCTGTTCTCGTCCCGTAAGATCTCCGGGACGCAGGCCGCCGCGCTGCACCTGGTGAATGCGGCGCTGCCGGGCGCGGAAGTCCTGCCCCACGCTCAGCAGTACGTCCGCGATCTGGCGGCAACCTCATCGCCAGCCTCAATGGCGATCATGAAGCGCCAGGTGTACCAGCAGCTGCACGCGGGCCTGCTGGCTGCCGAGCGCGAGGCGCGCGGCCTGATGGTGGAGAGTTTTGGCCGGCCGGACTTCCGCGAGGGAGTCAGCTCCTTCATCGAGCGGCGCGCGCCGCGATTCGAGCGGCTTCCCTCTCCCGCTGCTGACGCGCTGCCTGGTTAGGCCCGGCCCCGGGCGAGCGTGAGGGACGTCATACCGCACTCCTTGTCATTTCCGGCATAACCGGACACGCTTTCGGCGTTCACGATGAGTAACCGAAAGCACCCAGCACGTGATTGTTGCCCCGAGGCAACGCTTCGCCCTGCCCCGCGTCACCGTGCGTTCCGAGCCGGCGCCATGCCATTGGCCGGCCACGCCCTGGGTGCCCGCCGAGCGCTCCCCCCGCGCCCGACGAAAGGCTCACCGTGCATCCCCGCTTCATCCCGGCAGGATCGCCGTCTCAGGCCGGCCCGTCTGACCGCCGTCCCTCGCGCCTGAAGGCCGGGGCCACGGCCGCGGCGGTAACGGCCATCGCCGGCGTTGCGGCCGTCGCGCTGGCCAGCCCGGCCCTTGCCGCCACCGGCGGCATCGCCGGCCCCTCGCATGTGGCAGCCCTGACGAGCGCTCGCACGGCCGCGCCGGGTAAGCCGGCCGCGGTGCTGGCGGCGCCGGTACTCGCGGCGCCCGCGCTCGCCGGGACCGGCCCGCTGGCGGTCCCATCCCTCGGCGGGTCCGCGCCGCTCGCCGCTCCCGGCATCGGGGGAACTGGCCTCGGCGCAAGCCCGCTGGCCGCGACCGTGCCGGCGGCGGCCAGCCCGCATCCGCGAGGTACGCCCGGCCCGGCCCGGCCGGGCGGGGCGCAGCCATCCGCGTCGCCGACGTCCGGCGGCTCGGCTACGCCGGCGGCCACAACCGGGCCGGGGCAACCGGCCGCTGGCGGCAGCCAGCCAGGCTCTGCACAGCAGGCGGCACCACAGCAGCCCTACAACTTCTACGATTCGGTGACCCCGTCGGCGATCCCGGCTGGCCAGATGGTGGCCACCTACGCCAGCGGCCCGTTCGCGGTGTCGCCGGCGCAGGTGGCCGGCCGGCCAAAGGTGCTGTGGATCGACACCAACGGAACCGATCCGAATGCCGACGTGCTGGACGTCGAGCCCGGGGATGCGACCCCATCGATGGCGGCGACCTGGGCCCGCGCCAAGCTGCACGCCAACCCGAACTCGCTGGCCTGCATCTACACGATGATCTCGGAGTGGCCAGCCACCCAGGCGGCCATCGCCACGCTGCCTGCCTGGATGCAGTCGCATATCCGGTGGTGGATCGCAGACCCGACCGGTTACCAGCACATCGTGCCCGGCTCCGACGCCACTCAGTGGTACTGGGGCTCGAGCTACGACATCTCGACGGCGAAGACCGGCCTGTAGGCCGCCCGCCGGCGCTCAGCTGCCGCCGGCCCGCGCCATGAAGCGCGGGCCGGCGGTAACCACCGCGGTCAGGCGTGCGGCCACCCGGCGAGCGGCAGCCCGGCGAGCGGCACGGCGCTGCGGATCCAGGCCGCGTTCCCGTCCCTGAGCTGACGGTCATGCTCAGGGCAGAGCATGGCGACGCGCGCGGTCGCGCCCCGGCTTGCCCGCCAGGCCACCGCGCCGAGGCTGGTGCAGGGCAGGTGCCAGCTGGTCACGGTCATCATGTCCGGGCAGACGATCCTGCGGCCGGCGCCGCACATGCCCGTTGAAGTCACTGCAGCGAGCGCAGAACCCGAGCCGGGCGATGACCGGATCGCGGCAGGTTAACCCGCGGCCAGGACAGGTCCGGTCGCCCAGCCGGCCAGCCGGCCCGGCCCGGCCGCGTCCCGGCCGCGCCGGAACAGGCCGTGTCGAGCCGGTCCGGGACTGTCGGTGGCCGTGCGCGAGGTATTACGAGACAATGGCGACCTTCGCCGTTGTCGCACCGCCTCGTCCCCCACAGGTCAAGGCCAGGTGCTAACACGACGCTACGGCGCGCAATCGTCGCAGAGCATCGCCTGAATCATGGACCGAGATATGTAAGCGACACAACCAGATGAGTAATCACCGCAGGTTATGGCCATGATGTCAGAGCATGTGCCAGGCGCCCGGCAGCCCGGCAGCCCGCCCGATGCGGCCGACGTCGTCGTCGTCGGTTTCGGGATAGCAGGCGGCTGCGCCGCGGTCGAGGCCGCCGCGTCCGGTGCGTCGGTCGTGGTGCTGGAACGCGCCGCGGTGGCGGGCGGGACCAGCGCGCTTGCGGGCGGCCACTTCTACCTGGGCGGCGGGACTGCCGTCCAGCGGGCGACCGGTCACCCCGACAGCCCGGACCAGATGTACGCCTACCTGATGGCGGTAACGCCGCACCCCGAGCCGGAAAAGATCCGGGCATACGCCGATGGCAGCGTCGGGCACTGCGACTGGCTCGAGAGTCTCGGCTTCACCTTCGAGCGAAGCTATTACCCGCAGAAGGCGGTGATCCAGCCGGGCACGCAGGGCCTGATGTACACCGGCAACGAGAAAGTGTGGCCCTTCAGCGAGATCGCGGTCCCGGCCCCGCGGGGCCATAAGGTCCCGGTGCCCGGCGACACCGGCGGTGCGAAGCTGGTGATTGACCTGCTGGTGGCGCGGGCTGCAGCGGCCGGGGTCCTGGTCAGCTACGAGAGCGCCGCGACGGAACTGGTGACGGCGGGCGGGTACGTCAGCGGCGTGCGCTGGCGATCGCCCACGGGAACGGGCATCATCCGGGCCGGCGCTGTCATCCTGGCCGCCGGGGGCTTCGTCATGAATCGCGCCATGGTGGCCCGCCATGTGCCGCAGCTCGCCGAGAAGCCGCTCGTCCTCGGCACTAGCTATGACGACGGTGCCGGGATCAGGCTGGGATTGTCGGCCGGCGCGCAGGCCCTGCACATGGACCGGGCTTTCATCACCGCGCCGTTCTACCCGCCGGCCAAGCTGGTGACCGGGATCGTCGTCAACCGTGACGGCAAGCGATTCGTTGCCGAGGACAGCTATCACGCCCGCACCTCGGCCTTCGTGCTCGGGCAGCCGGACAGCACCGCCTACCTGATCGTCGACAGCGCGCACATGGAGTACCCGGAACTGCCGCTCGTCCCGTTCATCGACGGCTGGGAGACCGTCGGCGCGATGGAAGCCGGTCTTGGCATCCCGGCTGGCCACCTCGCCGCAACCCTGACGTCCTATAACGCGGCCGCGGCGCGCGGCGAGGACCCGGAGTTCGGCAAGCACCCGGACTGGCTCGAGCCGCAGGACGCCGGCCCGTGGGCGGCATTCGATCTCAGCCTCGGCAAGGCGGTGTACGCCGGATTCACCCTCGGCGGGCTGCGCTGCACCCTCGACGGCCAGGTGCAGCGCCCCGACGGGTCGGTGATCGACGGCCTGTACGCGGCTGGCGCCTGCGCGTCGAACATCGTGCAAGACGGCAAGGGTTACAGCAGCGGCGCGCAACTGGGGGAGGCCTCGTTCTTCGGTCGCCGGGCCGGCCGGCATGCCGCGAGCGCCGCGCGCGGCTAGGCGGGTAGCGAGCGACCTCGTACCGCCAAAGCTCGCGGCTGCGCCGCGACTGGATGGTCACCGGGTGCGGCGCAGCGAGGATGTCCAGGCGCCGGGAACCCGGACGCCGGGAACCCGGGCCGCCGGGCGCCCGCTCGCGACTCCCTGTTGGTTTGCCGGGGACGTAACCGGCAAATGGCCCCGGCAACCCCGGCAAACCGGCAGGGAGTGAGCCGGCCGCATGCTCCCTGCAGCCGAGATCACGCCCCGGATCTCTCCAGCGGCGGCCCCGGCGGCCCCGGCAGGCCGCCGGCATCGGCTGGTCGCAGCGCCGGTGATCCGGAGCGGCCACTCCCGGCGCGTACTCGCCCGCGGCACCACGAAGACTTGATCTGACCGGGACCTTCGTCCAGGGCAAGTGGGGCTAGGCGGCTAGATCAGCGCAAGCGCGTCCAGGTCGAGCGCGTGCCTGACGTGCCGGCGCGTCATCGCGGCGAACATCGAGTCGCCCCGGTCGGTCTGCTGGACCATCATCGCGGCGATGATGTCCATGATGATGCCGCTGAAAGCGTGCCGGCGGTATCCGGTCCAGCAGTCCTGCCAGCTGAGGTCGGCACCGCGGCTGGTCAGTGCGGCGTGATAGCGGCGGACCAGAATCTCCTCGTACTGCCGGCGGGCGGCGACTGACAGGCTGGAGGCGAGGAAATAGGCCAGGTCGGCGGTCGCCGCGCCGAAGCTGGCCGTTTGCCAGTCGAGCACTACCGGCCGGGCGCCCCCGAACAGCAGGTTGTCCGCCCTGAAGTCGCCGTGCACGATCGTGCGCGGCTCGTCCCTCCCGGCCAGGTAGGCGGGCACCTTCGGCAGGAAGTCCTCGATCAGGGCGAGCGTTCCGGGCTCAAGCCGGCCGGCGTAGCGTTCCCGGAAGCGCGGGTAGAGATCGGCGATGACGGCGGCCATCAGCGCCGTGCCGTCCGCGCTTGACCTGTTCAGCCATCCGAGCGCGGCCAGCTCAGCGCTGTTCCAGCCGGCCGCGTGCAGTGCCGCCAGCTCACCGATGGCGGCCGCCGCATCGCCGGCCTGCAGGCCGGCCAGCTGGTCGCCGGGCAGTGCGGGCGCCAGGTCCTCAAGCAGCACGACGTACTCATCCGGCCCGGCGTCGTAGGCGGCGTAGTAACACCCGGCCAGCGCGACGGGCAGGCCGGGCGCGAGCTGGCCGTAGAAGCTGGCCTCGATCTCGTAAGTGCGGAACGCCCGCGCGGCGTTCCGGCTGGCCGGGTCGGCCGCAGGAACCTTGGCGATGATCGTCGGCGGCAGCTCCGCCGGGCCGTCGTAGGTCAGGGACAGCCGGTAGCTGTCGGATACCTGGCCGGTGCCGACCGGCGTGGCCTGCACGGCCGCGACGGCGGCACCGCTGAGCGGGCCGGCCAGGGCGCGGGTCAGGAAGTCAGCGGTAAGGTCCTGGCCGCCGCTTACCGCCGTGGTCATTTGCCCGCACCCGCGGAGTCAGCCAGGTAGGACCAGCCATGCTGGCGCCAGCCGGGCGGCTGGTTCCACTCGGTCCAGCCGTAACCGGTCCGGCCGTCGTCGGCGGCGAAGCGGCACAGCGCGCGCGGGAAGTGCGCGATCCGGCCATCTGGTGAGGTCATCGCGACCGGCGCGAAGGCCAGGGGGAGCGCTGTGAGCGGCGCTCCCGGCAACCGCAGCCGGGATTGCCGCGGGAAGCCGTCGGTGCCGAAGTCAGTGTGCGCGCTGAATCCGGCCTGGTGGCTGAGCTCACCGTCCGGCGGCGCGGCGAACGACGGCCAGCCGATCGGGAATCCGATGTTGGCCTGCATGCCGTGAAACGCGGTGCCGTCACTCAGCCGGCCCGAGGTCCACAGCCAGGAGATCTGCCACCAGTCGCGCTCACCCCAGCTATGATCCCGCTCGCCGGCAGCGCGGACCGGCGTCCGCTCATCGCCGACGCTGACGCTGCCCGTTACCTGACAGGGGATCTCATAACGGGGGAGGTCCCGGTACGGGTAGACCCCGCCGGCCGTCACCCAGTCGAGGTCGAGGACCAGCCGTACCTGCTCGGCGGCCGCCAGGTCTGCGTAGGCGGCGGCCGGCTCCGGCAGCACCGCGGCTGCGGCGTCCAGGACGACCCTGGCCGAGTGCAGCGGCCGGGTGATCTGCTGACTGGCAGCGATGCTGGCGGTCAGCACGTCGGTCGTGCCGGGGGCGGGCAGTGCCGCCGCGTTGTCGGCGACGAGGACCGTCGGGCGGCCCGGCCGCACGACGCAGGCCCAGTACCAGGCGCGGCCCCAGTTCGGGTACAAGCCGAGGCGCACGTAGCCGCCGATGGAGCCGTCCGGTGCGGCGAAGTCGAAGTAGAACGACTCGTTCCACAGCCGTTCCGGGCCGGCCTGATGCAACTCCTCGTCCTCGGGGACGAGCCGCCAGGTCCCGTGATCGACGATCTTCACCATCGGCAAGACCTCTCGCTAAGCTGATGCGCTGCTGGCTGGCGGCGGATGGCGTTGGGTGGCTGTTCTCGTTTGGCGGCTGCTGTCGTTGTGCGGCTGGCGGTATTGCGTGGAGGATGGCACAGCAGCAGCCGGACGTCCAGACTTCGCCGCCGTCCGCGCTGGCCGGATTGCCGACCCCAAGGAGACAGATGGATCTCGGGCTAACCGGCAAGGTCGCGGTTGTCACCGCGGCCAGCAAGGGCCTTGGCCGAGGGTGCGCGGTCGCGCTGGCCCGCGAGGGCGCGCGGGTCACGATCTGCGCGCGCAGCGAGGCCGACCTGGCGGCCGCGGCGGCGGACATCCGGGACGCCACCGGCGCGGAGGTGCTCGCCGTGCCCGCCGATGTCACCAGCGCGACGGATATCAGCGCCGTGGTGGCAGCGACGGCGGAGCGCTTTGGCTGCGTGGACATCCTGGTCAACAACTCCGGCGGGCCGCGGGTCGGCCGGTTCGGCGAGCTGACCGACGAGGACTGGCGGCAGGCTTTCGACGTGGTGACGCTGAACTTCGTGCGGTTCGTCCGCGAAGTCGTGCCGTACATGCGGACCAGGCGGTGGGGCCGCATCGTCGGGATCCAGTCGAGCTCGGTCAAGCAGCCGGTGGCGGGCATCGACCTGTCCAATGGCCTGCGGCCGGGCATCGCGGGACTGGTGAAGGCGCTGATGCCGGATCTGGCGGCCGATGGCATCACGATCAACCTGGTGCTGCCCGGCCGGTTCCGCACCGCGCGGCTCAGCCCCGGCCTCAGGGAGGGCGCTCCGGTCGATCCGGAGCTCCGGGAGCGGCTGAAGTCGCTCGCCGCGGGCATCCCGGCCGGCCGGCTTGGCGAGCCTGCCGAACTCGGCGATCTCGTCGCGTTCCTTGCCTCTGAGCGCGCCGCCTACATCACCGGCGCCGCGTATCAGATCGACGGCGGCGTTATCGCCTCGAACCTGTAGCGGCCGGCCAGGCCGCCCAGCGTCAGCGGCACGGGCGTCAGGGCCGGCGCCACCAGCGCCGGCGGCGCTGCCCGGCCGGGCCGGGATCGGCTAGCGCGGGATCGGCCGGCCCGGGCTGCGCCGCCTGCCACTTGGCGGCCATTGCCTCGGGGTCAACCAGCGGTACGAAGATCGGCGGGCCGATCGGCAGCCTGCGCCACTGCATGATCTGGTCGTTCAGCTCCGCGACGGCGTCCCGGACCTCCCGCTCGGAGCCGAACTCCGGCACGCTGTCCGCCAGCAAAGCAGCCTGCCTGCGCAATCGCAGGGGCGTCGGCAGCAATTCCTCGGTCGGGACGCCTGAGCGGCGCACCCAGTCGAGTGCCCACGCGTCCGGATCGTCCGGCCGGCCTCGGCTCGGCAACGGCTTGCCCGCGCCGGGCAGGTTAGCAAAAGCGCCCCGCTCTGCGGCTTCGCTGATCTGCTGGTCGATCCAGGACCGGAAGTTCATGCCTTGCGGCTTGCGCTC
>DAHVAR010000153.1 GCA_027314515.1 Actinomycetota bacterium | reverse complement strand
CAGCTCGCCGACTACCAGCCCTGGTTCGACAACCACCGCCGCCTGCGCGCGCTCATCGCCGAGCTCGAGACCCTCGCCCTGGCCATCACCGACGCCGACCCCCGCTGGAACCGCCGGCCCCGCCCAGCTGACAACCGAACCAGGCAGGCCGGCTCATAACACTGTGGACGCGGCCCGCTTAACCCGTGGACTCCGCCGTCAGGAACACGCATCAGCGCAGGCCACGCCCAGATGTGAAGGCCTCACCACTTCTGACCTGCGACGATGCGTGGCAGGTGACCGCTCTGGCTCGGTCAGTCATCTTGCTGGGTCTCATTTTGGGTTTCATTTCCTCTCCACAGGGACGAGTTGAGCCGGTTGGCGATGTCCCAGCGCAGCCGAGCCGTGACGGGGGAGTAACGACGGACCATGGCGCTGTTGGACCAGCCCATGATGTCCATGACGGCCCCGTCGGATACCCCCAGGGGCAAGAGTGGTCGCTGCCGTGTGGCGGGCGTCGTGGAGCCGGGCGTCGTGTACATCGGCCTCACGCAGCAGGTCCTTCCACTGGCTCAGATCACGCCGAGGATCCAGGGGTTTGCCGTCCGGCTGGGCGAACATCCAGCCGCCTTCGTGCCATCCGGCGCCGGCGAGCTCTCGCTCCTGGTCCTGCTGATTGCGATGCTCGACGATCAGCGCGAAGAGCTGGTCGGGGAGCGCGATACCGCGCCGGCCCGCTCGCGATTTGACGTCAGCTTCGAACCGTTACCTGTCCCAACCCCGCATGCGGCAGCACCATGCCGCTGGTCCGCTCGTTCTGGCTCGGCAAGAAGAAAGGCAAGCAACGCTATGTCGATCCGGTGCCGGACGGCAAGAAGGTCTGCTTCAAGATCAGCGGTCCAGTCGGCGCCCCGCACGACGGCACAGTGAGCAGGGGTCGCGGCATCTGTGTCCTATGCGGCAGTCCGGCACCGTCGGACTACATCCAGGCATAGGGCAAAGCTGGCAGGATGGGCGCTCAGCTTATGGCGGTTGTCGCAGAGGGTCCCAGACAGCGTTATTACCTTCAGCCCGACGAGATTCATGCCCAAGCCGCTGACATTGATCGACCGTAAGTATTCGGTCTGCCCGTCCGGTCGGTGGCGTGGGATCGGGGTTTTGGCTGGCGGACCATGAGCAGCAAACCCCGCCCCGCACCGTCAGGCGGGGTTTCTGCTGTCGCGCACAAGCCCACCGTCAACGACCGCGCCACGCTCATCCTGAGCGACGCCGCTGAGGCCGCCAGCGCCCAGCCTCTCCCGACGTGGCCGCCCTCGCCAGGGTGACCCTGCCGTCTGACGCCGATGACGGCCAGCATGCCCCGGCCCTGCGGTTCGGGGATGCCCGGGTGATGGCGCTGACGGCCGCCATCGCCGGCTTCACCTGCGTGATCGCCGGCTTTGACAACCGCGGGCTCACCGCCCGCATGCGCGCGCTGCTCGATGCCGATTACTCCAGTCGGCACGCCACTGACGACCTGAGGCGCCTGCGCCGCAAACAGCTCATCACCGGCATCTGAGGCACGCACCGCTATCAGCTCACCCCGTCCGGCCGCGCCGTCGCTGTGCTGTTCACCAAGGCCCACGGCCCGATCCCCGGCCCGGGCCCGGCCGTCCCCGGCCCGTACCTGCCCGCCGGGCCTGGCTAAACGCTCCCCACTCGCCCTCGCCTGGACCGGCCTGACACACGAACTCGACCGATTCATCGATCACGGGCTGACCCCGGCCTGGACACTGAAAACTTGATCTGACCGGGAACTTCATCCGCGGCAAGCGGGGCTAGCCCAGCGCGACCGTGAGACAGCCGACCGCACTGCGGCAGTTGCCACGACGGCGGGCGGAGAGGTCGGGACACCCGCGGTTGGCGAAACGGCCGCCGCCTCCTCCGGCGGTACCAGGGGTCGGCACGGGCGTGGCCGATGGCCATGCCTGGCGTGACATCGCATCCGACTACGATCTGTCCGTCGCGGCCATCCGCAGGGCATGGGCCGAGCTACACAGGAGGACTGCATGAGGACTCGCGTCATCGGTGCGCTGGCGGCGCTCCCCATAGCCGCTGCGATCACCTTCAGCGCCACGGCTCAGGCCGCGACTGCACCCGCACAGAGGGGTCTTGACGTAGCGTCCTACCAGCACCCAGGTGGTGTCGGCATCAACTGGCACAGGGTCGCTCGCGCTGGCTACACGTTCGTGTTCGTCAAGGCCACCCAGAACGACAACTACGTCAACCCCTACTACGCCCAGGACCGCAACGCGGCCGAGCGAAACGGGCTGGAGGTTGGCGCGTACGCATTCGCCACACCCAACCAGTCACCAGCATGGAGGCAGGCTGACTACCTGATCGAGCACATGGGCCACACTACGCTCGCCCCTGTGCTGGACATCGAGTGGAACCCGTACGGCGCGCTCTGCTACGACATGCGAGGGCAGAGGATGGTGGACTGGATCGCCTCATTCGAGCGGACCATCTACCGACACCTCCACGAGTACGCTACGATCAACACGCCATCGTCATGGTGGAACCCATGCACAGGCAGGTCGCACCAGTTCGCCAAGATCGCGCTGTGGGACGAGAACAACCACTACAGCACCCCGTCTCAGCCCGTGCTCCCGGCTGGCTGGCACACCTGGCTCTACTGGCAGAAGTCGATCACAGGCCGCATCCCAGGCATCGTCGGGTACGTTGACATCGATGTGAGGAGGACCGCATGAGAGGGGGAGCACCCATGACTGCCGAGGCATTCTGGAGAAGCACGGTGCTGTGATCATGGCCGCGCTGGAGGTCTACAGCGAGCGCATGAAGGAGGCCAGCGCACTGGCCAATGTCGAGTACCCCGTGGCTTCTCCCGCGTTCGGGGAATCGGCGGACAAGGCGGACCAGGCCCACCGTGGCCTGATGGACCGCACTACATCAACAGCACGGGCGGCTGCCAATGGTGCGGGATGACCAGCGCCACGAGCAGACCGAGCAGCGCCACGAGCACTGACCAGTCACCCACCGAGCGAGCGACTAGCCATCACGGCCGGGCGCTCTGGCAATGTTGCTCCTCGGCGCAGGAACAGAGTGTTAAGGACATGCCAGTGACATTTCCCCGTAGCCGACTGGCTCAGGTGGTTCTGGGCGGCAATCGGGTGGCAGGTTCGGCAGCGTCCGGCGTCGGCGCCATCGGCGTCTTCACGGCGGCGGGTTCGCTCGTCACAGCGGCCGCACCACGGCAGCCGCATTGGCCGCGGTTCTGGTGGCGGCGGCAGTTCGGCTGGCGATAGCCGCGCAGCGAGCACTGCGTACGGATTGCGTACGCCGTCGGTGTTCGCGCCGACGAAGGCCGCCAGTGCCTCGGGCGTCCATCCCGAGGCAACAGCTGAACGTAGTGCCGTGACGAGCCTGCCCCGCTGGCTGGCTGTCAGATGCCAGCCGTCTGCCAGCCCGGCGAAGAACTCACTGAACTGGTCACCGCTGATCGTGCTGCGCGCGTCCGCTTCTCGCGCCTGTGCCCAGGCCGTGGCGGCGGATGGTTTCCTGGATGGTTCTTTGAACGGTTCGGGTGCAATTGCTGTACCCGGTGACTGCGCTGGTTGCACCTCGTCGGCCCTTTGGTTGCACCCCGCTTGAGCGTCGGGGTGCATTAGCTGCACCTCGCAGACACGGTTGTCCACAGGTCCAAGGCCGGGTGCGGCGGCAGCACCCCGCTATTGACGCGCTGATGGCGAGGGCCTCTGGCTGCGAGCCGGATGCGGTTGCGCAGGTACTGGCGCTCGGGAGCGACTGCGGACTCCGGCGATGATCGGGGAGATGACCTGGTCACGCAGGACGAGGAGCGCGGCGATGGTGCGGGCGGCGTCAGGCGGGATCTGGTAGCGGCGCGAGTTCCCCGGCTTGACGGCCAGGTTCTTGCCGCGCATCTTGCGGAGATCATAGGCAGACTGGCGGATGGTGTAGCCGGCCATCCCGGTCATCCGCCCGACCGCGGCGGCATGCTGGGCGACGGTGAACCCGCCGGGGGCGGGGGCAAGGGCCAGCGCCGCCGACAGGGCAGCCCGGACGCGGGGCTTGTTCAGGTCGATGCCGCCGGCCCGGACCGCGCCGATCCGCGACGGCAGCGGCAGCTGGTCCAGCAGCCCGTCGGCGATGAAGCTGGTGTCGGCGCAGTCCAGCGCGGTGGCGAACCGGCCGGCGATGCCGGCGAGCGGCGCGTGGATGCAGGGGAAGTTGTCGAGGCCGCGGCGGCAGCGCAGGGCACGGGTGTTGTGGATGGTGGCCTCCAGGCGCAGGACGTGCTCGCCCTTGGTGTAGGCCTTGACCTGGAGCTTGCCGAACAGGATCCGGAACCAGGTCAGGCCGAGGTGTGGCGATGCATCTCGTCTGTGCGAATGACGCGAGGGTGCGGGTTACCACCACTATCCGCTGATAGCTGCGACTAGCCGCCCGCTGGTGCACGTGGGGGCAACGCTCCTAAGAAATGCGATTGCGGACCGGATCGGCTGCAG
>DAHVAR010000216.1 GCA_027314515.1 Actinomycetota bacterium | reverse complement strand
TGACCGCGCCGGCCCGCCCGGCGAGACGCGAGTAAGGACAGTTGATGCGAGAGCAGCACGATGACGAGCCCGACGGCCTGGATACGCCGGTCGCGTCTGCCGCTCGCGCCTTCCCCGCGCCGGGCGGGCAGGCCGCGCTGCACCGCCGGGCGGCCACGCCGCACCGCCGGCCGGCCGGCGAGCAATGGCCGGCCGGCGACCGGTTCCCGCCCTATGACCAGTGGCCGGCCGGTGATCGGCGGCGGCGGGCTGAACTCGCGCTTCGATGGCCGCCAGACGGGTCGTGGTCGTCGCAATGGGGGCGTGCCGACGGGGGGCCGGGACAATCGGGACCGGAGCCGGGCGACGTGCCGCCCGACCCGAGCGCGGGCGTCCGCGGGGCGAGTGCCGCTGCAGGCAGCACGGCGAGCGCCGGTAACGCGCAGTCGGGGCCCGGCCACCTGGACTGGCTGTTCGATGACCTGGACAAGGCGGCAGCGTTAGGCCAGGATCTGTCTTTTTCACGCAGTTACGACATGCTCCCCGGCGTGGCATCCGGGGAGCGTGGGCGTTTTGCCGCAGAATGGTCTCCGCCAGGAACATCGTCAATACTGTCGCGCTCAACACGGGCGCGCTCAACACGGTCGCGCCCGGACGCTTCACTGCCGCGGCGCCTGCGGCGCGTTAACTGGGACGGAGGTGTAATGGCCCGTCGGGCACTCCTCGAACGCAGTGCTGAGCTCACTGTCGACGATCAGGTAGCGCCTACCCGTCGGCCGCACCCCGTCCGTCTCGACCAGGCCACCTCGCACTGGCGCGGCGCGGGCGGCAGATGGCTGATCTGGGCTGGGCGAGTCGTCGCCTGGGCTGTGCTGCTGCTGATCGGCACCCGCGGAGTCATCTCGATCATCCAGGGACAGGCTCCGGCCAGCCGGGCCGGTTCCGCCACGCTGACTGGCACGACCCAGTTCCCCGTCACGTCGGCGGAGGCGTACGCGCTGGAGTTCGGCGACGTGTACCTGAACTTCAGCCCCGCCAGCGCTGCGGCGCGCAGCCGGGATCTGGCCAGGTTCCTGCCGCCGGGCACCGACCCGAGCCTTGGCTGGAACGGGACAGGCAGCCAGCGCATGCTGGACGAGCAGGTCGAGAGCGTGTCGGTCACCGGCCCGCGGACCGCGATCGTGACCCTGCTCGCGCGGCTCAGCGACGGCCGTCTGATCGAGCTTGGCGTGCCTATCTACGCGACCGGAAGCGGCATGAGCGTCACTGGCTACCCTGCCTTGCTGCCCGGCCCCGCCAAGGCGGTCCCGCCGGCGACCGGGCAGACCCAAGACCAGGCTGCGGAAGCCGCGCTGCAGGGCCAGTTGCCGGCGTTCTTTCAGGCCTACGCAAGCGGCGACCAGGGGACGCTAGCCAGGTTCGCCGCTCCTGGCGCGCACCTGACCGGGCTGGATGGCAGCGTCGGCTTCGGTGGTATCGACGGCATCTTCGTCCCGCAAGGCGGCTCGACAAGGCAGATCTCGGTTACCGTCGCCTGGCAGTTGCCGACCGCAATCGCGGCGACAAGGTCGGTCATGGGCGGCAGCACCCCGGCTGCCTTGCAGATGACCTACCAGATGACGGTCGTCAGGCAAGGCGGCAGCTGGGATGTCCGGGCAATCGGCGCATCCACGCTGCCGCTGGCCCAGGGGCCGCCATGAGATCAGCAGACGGTTCGCGGCAAGACGCCCCGCCCGGACCCTCGGCGGGACAACGCAGCCCGCGACGACACACGAAGCCAGTACGTGCTCCCGACGGCCGCGCTCACTCACCCCCGGAGATCCGATGTCGGCTCAACTTCTCATTGCTGCGCATCCCTTGGCTCTTAGCACGACCGGCCTTGTCTCGTACCTGCAGGGCCTGTTCGGACCGCTGTTCCTGGGCATCGTGGGTATCGTCGCGATCTTTTTCCTGTTCACCCGCGAGATCATCCGGTTCGTGCAGTTCATCGTCCTGGCTATCGCGATCGCGGTCATCTTCTACACGCCGAGCATCGTGCAGACGATCGCGTCCGGCATCGCGAATGCGCTCGGCGTGCACTGACCAGAACGACGCTCAGAACTCACGGCCGGATCGCGGCCGGTCTCCCGCCAGCGGACGGAAGGAGGCGGTGCGTGGAACTTCCCACTTACACGAACATCTGGAAGATCGAAAAGCGGCTCTACAAGCTGTATGACTTCCGGCTGCCCATGCCGCTGCCCGTCGGCCAGGTGGCCGTATTCCTGGCCATCGCCGTGCCGTACATGCTGATCCTGACGATGGCAGGGATGCCGTTCAGCCACACCTGGGTCTGGCTCTATGTGCTGCCGCCGGGTGTGCTGGCCTGGCTTGTCACCCGCCCGGTGCTGGAGGGCAAGCGGCTGCCCGAGCTCGTGCTTTCCCAGTTGCGTTATGTCAGCGAGCCGCGAACCTGGTGCCGCATGGCGCCGCTGGCAGAAAAGGACGCGATCACGGTCTACGCGAGCGTGTGGCGCCGGGTCGGCGCGCTATCTCCGCTCGAGGCAGCGCACGCCGGGCCGGCTAGCGCAGCGATGCCCGGTCCGCTGGCGGCAGCCGCGCGTTCAGCCGACGCAGAACCAGGGGCAGAAGCAGAAGCACAGGCCGCCGGGCGGGCGGTTGGCGCGGCCGGGCAGGCGGTTGGCGCGGCCGGGCAGGAAGCCGTCGCCCCCGGCACAGTCAGCGCGCCAGCACGGCCGGTCTGGCCCACCAGCCCCGCCATGCACGCGCCGGGGCCGTCCGTGCAGGCCGGCCCGCGCGAGCAGGCCGGCCCGCGCGAGCTCACCGCTCAGGCCGCGCGAGCCGCCCGGCCGCGGCTGACTGTCCGGACCGACGGTCCCGTTGCGCAGCCGCCGCATGTCGTCGAACGCGCCCTGGGCGGTCCGGCCGGCGGCCCGGCGAGCGGCTGGCGTGATCGCATCGTCGTCGTGCCCGGAGGCCACCGGTCGGGCAAGCCTGACCAGGTCCAGCGGGACCAGGCCAGAGCCCGGCTTCCGCTGGCCGGCCCGGCCCGCATCGTCGTACTCGGCTGCACGGCCGGGGCCGGCCAGACGGTCACCACACTGCTGACCGGTCACCTGCTGGCGGGCCTGCGCGGCGAAGCCGTCGCGGTGCTCGACCTCGGTGCCGGGCCCGGCTCGCTGACCGAGCAGGCGCGCCAGATCCCGCGCTTGCTGCCCGGCAAGCAGGACGCCGCCGCCCGGAACGTACCAGCATCAAGCAGGGAACGGGGTTTGCAGGTGGTGACCGCAGACAACGACATCGATGAACCTGCCGATGCCGGGAGTCTCATCGACGCGGTTGCCGCCCGGTATCCGCTGACGCTGGCTGATCCGGCCGCCAGGCAGGTGCCGCGCGCCGTGCCCGTGGCTGATCAGCTGGTGCTGGTCGCGCCCGCGAACGCCGACGCGGCCGGCGCGCTCGCGATGACGCTGGAATGGCTGGACGGCCACGGGCACGCCGAGCTTGCACGGCGCGCTGTAGTCGTGCTGAACGGCGTGAGCGCGGGCACCGCAGCGCAGGCCGACAAGGCAGCCGCGGTCGCGGCCGGCCGGTGCCGGGCGGTCGTGCGCGTGCCCTGGGACGACGGCCTTTGCGCGGCGGGCACGCTCGGCGCCGCTGCCATCCGGGCCTACACGGCGCTGGCGGGAGTGCTCGTTTCCGGCCTGGCCGGAGTGGCGGCCACCACGGCTGCGCAGGCACGGAGCGTCGGCCGGTGAGCGCGCGGACTACCGGGCGGACCCGGCTGTCGGTCCGGTACTTCGACGACCGGATCGTGCTCACCGAAGCGCACGCCTGGGCGTACTACCGGCTGCCCACCGTGTCCTATGAGTTCACCACCCCGATCGAGCGCGAGGCGCTCGCCACCGGCATCACCGTCGCGCTCGCCGCGATCCGGATGGCCGACGCAGAAGTGCACCTTCGCATCGCGAACCGGCCATACCCGGCCGCGGCCTGGGCCACGAAGCTGGACAGTACGTCGGACGGCGGGCCAGGCTGGCTGGCTTACCTGGAGGAGATGTACCGGCACGTCTGGGCAAAGGACTTCTGGAGCAAAGAGGTCTACCTCGGCGTCCGGCTCGGCCAGCGCGGTGTGCGGGCACAGTTGTCGGGTGGCTTGCTCGGCCAGTTCGCGACCTGGCAACGGGGCACCGAGCAGGCGCTCGGGCTGATCGATGAGGCCGTCCCCGCCGCGGAGGTCGCGCGGTGGACCGACCAGGCCGAGCGCCTCGGCCGTGCGCTGTCTACCAGCGCGCTCGCCGCCGCTCATGCCAGTTCTGACGAAGTGGCCTGGCTGTTCCGGCACGCGCTGGCCGGAACTGTCGCCGAGCCGCAGCCGTCGGCTGCGCGGCGCCGCACCTGGGGTGCCGGCGAAATCGAGGCGCTGCTCGAAGGACAAATCGATAACGGCCGCACGGTCCTGCGGCTCTCTCATCCGGCCGGCGAGTCATGGGCGGCTTTCCTGTCATTTGCCCGTTTCCCGGATGTCATGTATTTCCCGGACGGCGAGCCCTGGCTGCATTACGCCGATGCGCTGCCGTTCCCGGTCGAGACCTCGTCGCGGATGAAGCTGATCGCTCCCGCCAGGGCCAGCAAGGACGTCAGCAGGCGCCTCGCGCATGCCAGGGACATGGACGCGCACATCAGGGAGGCAGGCGCCGATCTGCCGATCGCCCTCGCCGAGCAGATCGAGGCGGCCAGGCTGCTGGAGCACGGGATTACCAAGGAACGGCTGCCGTTCGTCTACGGCTGGCACCGGCTGATGGTGACCGCGCCGGAGCGTGACCTGTGCGTGCGCCGGGCGGAGGCGGTGATCGAGCACTACCGGGACGCCGGCATCGACGTCGTGCATTCGACCGGCGACCAGTTCTCCCTGCTGTGCGAGTCGTTGCCGGGTGACCGGGTCCGGCTGAACTCCTACCTGCAGCGCCAGCCGCTGTACACGGTCGCCGGCGGCATGCCGACCGCGACCGTGGACCTGGGTGACCGCGTCGCTCAGGAAGCGGGCTGGGTCGGCCCCTACATCGGCGAGACGCTCGGCCGGGCGCGCGCGGTCGTGCATTTCGACCCGCTGGTCGCGGCGGCCAGGAACCGGCCCACGGCGGTGGCCATCACCGGCGAGCCAGGCGGCGGCAAGACCACGCTGGCGTTGCTGCTGATCCTGCAGTTGGCGCTGCGCGGCGTGACCGTCGCGGTGATCGACCCGAAGGGCGACGCCGAGTCGCTGGCCGGCTGGCTGACCAGGCGCGGCCGCCGGGCCAGGGTCGTTCCGCTCGGCAGCGCGGCGCCGGGTCTGCTCGATCCGTTTTCGTTCGGCGATGACCTGGCTGAGCGGCGCACCATGGCAACCGAGACACTCCGGCTGTTGCTGCCCCGGATGAGCGAGGAGCGCGAGAGCGCCATGATCCAGGCCGTCGCCGCGGTCGCGTCGAGGGAGCAGCCGAGCCTCGGCAAAGTTGTCGCTCACCTGGAGAACTCCGGTGACCCGGCTTCGGTCAATCTGGGCGCCGTCCTGCGGTCGATGTCGGAGATGCGGCTGGCCCGGCTGTGCTTCGCGCCATCGGGTGGCCAGCGGATCGACGCGGCAGGCTGGACGACGGTGTTCACCCTGGCCGGACTCACCTTGCCGGACACCGCTGTCCGGCGCGACGACTACTCCTACGACCAGCGGCTTTCCGTGGCGTTGCTGTACCTGGTCTCTCAGTTTGCCCGGCGCCTGCTCAACGGCATGGACCGGCGGCTGCCCAAGGCGATCTTCCTGGACGAGGCGTGGGCGATCACCTCGACGCCACAGGGCGCGAAGCTCATCCCCGAGGTGTCCCGGATGGGCCGCTCCCGCAACACGGCGCTGATCATGGTCTCGCAGAACGCCGGCGATCTGCTCAACGAGCCAGTCACGAACTGCATATCCAGCGTATTCGCGTTCCGGTCCGCCGAGCAGTCCGAGATCGCCAGCGTACTGGCGCTGCTTGGCCTCGAGCAGTCCGCGGAGCACAAGGCGGTGCTTCGCGCCCTGGGTAACGGCGAGTGCATCTTCCGCGACCTAGACGGCCGTGCGGGTCGCATCGGCGTCGACCTGATCTCCGACGAACTGCGGCAGAGCCTCGACACCAATCCGACGCGAGCCCGGTCTGGCGACCTGCCAGTAGCCCAGCCTGATGCCGAGCAAGCCCAGCCTGATGCCGAGCAAGCGCAGCCCGCCGGCCGGCCTGCGTAAATCACCCGGCGACGATCTCAACAGGAGCATTCCGGATGCGCAGACTCCGCCTTCCGCGCGCTATGGCGATGGTCATGGCGGCCCTGGGCGCTGTTGCGGTCGTGCCGCTTGCCGGGCATGCCGCGGATGCGCCCGCGGCGCACCACCTGCCGCCCGCGGCGCACCACCTGCCGCCCGCTGCCACCGCGACCACGGCTGCCACCGCGACCACGGTTGCGGACGTCACTACGGCAAGCGGCGGTCTGTGTTCCGTCCCCGGTATCGGCGACATCGGCGGCCTGCTCGGCTTCTGCGCGCTCGGCTCCTCCGGCCTGACCGGCGATCTCAACAACATCTGCCAGCCGTCGCTGCCCACTCCGGAGCCGGCCAACGCCGGCATCGACGCGATGATCGCGCCCCCGGCCGCGAGCAAGCAGCTGGCGACGCTCTACGACCAGTACGGGGTGGCTGGCGACTACTGGGCGGCAACGAATCTGCAGTGCTCCGACATGACATCGCTGATCGGCAACAACGTCGCCGGGATGGTGTTCGACGCGGCGAAGTCACTGGACCGGGTCACGATCACGGTGTACCAGTCCGCCGCGGGGGAGGGCATACTCGGCTGGCTGCAGCGGGTGACCGACAAGCTGATCGCCAGCCTCGGTACCGCGATCTATTTCCCCTACCTCGCGGTGGTGGTCATCCTCGGCGCCATCTGGCTGGCCTGGCAGGGGCTGATCCGCAAGCGCGGAACCAGGACGATCGAGGGCACGATCTGGATGATCGTGGCGTGCGCGGCGGCACTGTTCCTGATCGGCAAGCCGGCCGATGTTACCGGCCTCGGGCGCGGTGTCTCGGACGGAGTCTCGCAAGCACTCAACGCAGCCTTCGCGAAGTTGCCAAGTCCGGGCCCGAGCAGCTGCGTTCCCGTTCAGAAGGGTGACCCGAACGTTCAGCCATCCAGCTACAGCTATACCTCGGGCAGCACGGTGGTGGACCAGAACGCCGACGAGCTATGGACCGTTCTGGTCTGCAAGCCGTGGCTGGTCGGCGAGTTCGGGACGTCGGCGTACACGACCGGTAAAGGCAAGCCGACGCTGGTCAACACCTACGGGCGCTCGTTGCTGTGGGCTCAGGCCATAGCCGCCAACGAGAAACCGACGCCGGCGCTGATCCAGGCCAAGCAGTCGGCCTATGCAGGCATCGCGAGCAGCATCCAGACCAACGATCCGTCGATCTATCCGCTGTTCCAGGGGAAGGAGTGGACGACCCGGCTCGAGGTTGCCTTCGCCGCGTTGTTCGCCGCGCTGGTCGCTGGCGTGCTCGTGCTGCTGATCGCGGTCACGCTGATCCTGCTCAAGCTGAGCTTCCTGCTGCTATTGATCGTCGGGCCGTTCTTCCTGCTGATCGGTACCCATCCGGGCTTCGGCCGGGTGGTGGCGCTGCGCTGGGTCGAGATGCTCGTCGGCGTCCTGCTCAAGCAGGCGGCGGTCGCCCTCGTGCTCAGCTTGCTGCTCTACTGTTACGCGCTGATCATGGGCGCCAGCGATGCGGTGCTGCCGTGGGCGCTGAAGATCCTGATGATCGCGCTGGTTACCGCGGCCGCGTTCATCTACCGCAGGCCGTTCCAGCATCTCTTCTCGGCGGTCGGGTATGGCGTGATCGGCTCGCAGGAGCGCGCAGAGACAGATCTGGCCAGGGCGGGAGTGACCGCGCGCGCTAACACGATGAGTGCCGCAACGGCCGCGGTGCCGGGCTTCGCCGCCTACCGGGCCGTCCGGTGGGCCAGGCGCAATCCCGGCCAGGCCGCCAGCCTGGCGATGGCGGCGTCGTCCGGCGGCGCTGCTGCCGCGGTAGCGGCCGGCGTGCAGGCGGGCGAGACCGGAGCGGGGAGCGGCGCGGCCGGTACTGTCACCGCAGACGGTTCGGCGGGCGCCGGCGCGGACGGCCCTGGCGCGCGGCTGGCACTCGCGGGGCGCGCCCGCGCGGCGGCCGGCGCGTCCGGGGCGGCCGTGGCATCCGCCGCGCCGCCGCCGCTCAACCTGCCATCGCGCACTGGCACGGCATCCCCGGCGTCCGGCACGCTTTCGTCCGGCACGCTTTCGTCGGGCACAGGTACACCAAGATCAGTTTCGGCGGGTTCGGCTTCGCCCGGATCTGCGGCTGCCGGATCTGCCGCGGCTAACTCGGCGCATGCGTCTGGCCCAGCACCGCGCGTTCCCGCGGCGGCACCCGGCGCCTGGCCATTCGGTCGCGGCACCGCCCCCGCCAGGCCGGGCGTGCCTGGTCCTACCGCAGCCCCGCCCCGGCAGCAGCCAGCCCAGGGCCAGACAGCTGCGGGCCAATCCGGTCCGGGTCAATCAGCTCAGGGCCGGCCGGCCCGCAGGCAGACCGCTCCGAGACCGGCCGCACCGGGCCCGGCACCACAGCGTCAGCCATCAGCACCACAGCGTCAGCCATCGGCACCACAGCGAGCTCAGCGTCAGGCCGCGAGCGGATCCGGGTCGCAGCGCCAGTCGCCGGGCGGGCAGTCTGCGGGCGCGCGATCTGCGGTCGGGCAATCGTCGCTGGCCAGCCGGCTGCGGGCCCGCTGGTCGGACAGTGTTACACCGCCCCGCCAGGCGCCCGGTCAGCAGCGACCCGGACGGCAAGGCCAGCCGCGCGGCCAAACCCCGGCCGGCCGCGCGCAGCCGGGATCACAGCCCAGGCCCGAGCGGCAGGTGCCGGGCCAGCAAGTGCCGGGCCAGCAGGTGCCGGAGCACAGCCGGCCGGTGAGCGGGCCGGTGAGCGGGCCGCTATCCGGGCCGCCCGCCGAGCAGGATCGGTCCGGCCCGTTCTGGCTGCGGCCGGTGCGCCGGAAGTAACCGCCGATGGATAGCCCGCTTTGGCGGCGAGTCGCTTTCGCGGTGATCGTGTGCGCCCTGGTGGCGCTCGGTGCCTACCTGATCCGGCCCGCCACGCATCCCGGCCGGCTGTCGGCCGGGCCGCCGGCGGACCACCGGCGCGCAGTCACGAGCACGCCGAATCCGGCCCGTTCGCCGGCCGCAGGCACGCTGTCAGCGCCTGGCAACGCCGACATCTATCAGTGGCTGCCGTTCACGCAGGCTGGCCTTGCCGCTGCTGCCGCGACGGTGACCAGGTTCAGCGCTGCGTACGGGACGTACTCCTACACCGAGAGCGCCGCCGCTTACGGGGCTTCGCTGCAGCCGGTCGCGTCGGCTTCGCTGGTGCAGCAGATCGAGGCCGCCTACGCTACACCGGGCGTCGCGTCTGCCAGGGCAGGCGGCAAGCAGGTCTCGGCGGGCTCGGCGACGATCGACTCGATTGAGGCGTTTGGCCCGACCAGCCTGACGTTCTATGTCCAGGTTGTGCAGCGCTTGACGGCGACAGCCGGCGCTAGCCAGCAGAGCGCCCGTTACTCCATCACAGTCACCGGCGGCGGCACGAGCTGGCAGGTGACGAGTATCGAGCTGGCCACCGTGGGCAACTCGTGATCGCGGGACCGGAGCGTCGCCGCCGGAACGGGCCGGGAGGTGGCCTCGGCGGCAGGCGCGCTCTGATCGCCGCGGTGGTGTGCGGGGGAGGTCTGATGCTCACCGCAGTCCTGGCGAGCCCGGTCGTGATGTTCGCCAGTGGCAGCCTGCTCAGCGAGTCGAGTACCTCATGCTCGCCGGCCAGCGGCCGCAATCCGGCCGTCCAGCCCGCTGCCAGCCAGTCGGCGCGCAATTCGATTCCGGCCAACTACCTGGCGCTGTTTCAGTCGATCGGGAGGCAGTACAAGGTTCCGTGGGTGATCCTGGCCGGGATCGGCAAGGTGGAAAGCGATGACGGCCAGAGCACGTTGCCGGGCGTGCACAGCGGCGCTAACGCGTTCGGCGCAGCCGGCCCGATGCAGATCGGCATCGGCGGCGCGGCGGGCAACGAGTGGGGCGGTGCCCCGGTGCATCCGGCAAGCGAGAAGGTAAATGGCGTCGCAACCGACGCCAACGGCGACGGCGTTGCGAGCGTGTACGAGCCAGCGGACGCGATCGCCGGCGCCGCCAAGTACCTGCTCGAGCATGGCGTGCTGAGCAACGTGGACCAGGCCATCTTTGCGTACAACCACCTCGAGTCGTATGTCCAGACGGTGCTGTACTGGGCGAGGTTGTATGCGCACGGCGGTTACAGCGTCAATCCGGTGACGCTGGTCAGCGCGCCGCAGTGCGTGCCCGGAGTCGGCCACGACCCGAACAACGCTGTCGCCACCGCGATCGCCTATGCCGAGCAGCAACTGGGCAAGCCATACCAGTGGGGCGGCACCGGACCGGACGCATTCGACTGCTCCGGGCTGGTCATGATGGCCTACCGGGCAGCCGGGATCGACATTCCGCGTACCTCGCAGGAGCAGTGGGCATGGGGACCGCGGGTGAGCGCGGCCAGCGTGCAGCCGGGCGACCTGGTGTTCTTCGCGGGATCTGACGGTACGCGGACGTCGCCCGGACATGTCGGCCTGGTCATCGGCAGCGGCCTGATGATCGAGGCATACGCCACCGGTTTCCCGATCAGGGTCGCTCCTTACACCGACCGGGATCCGGTCGGCTTCACCCGTCCGTGGGCGCACAGCGGCGTCAGCGCGGGCGGCTGACGGCTCAGTGCAGGCGGTTGATGGTTTAAGCGCCGGCGGCTGACGGCTACAAGCCGCGCCGGCGGGCGGTTCGCTGAGCGACAGGGCGCTGGCGGGCCCTGCCGTGCTGGCCCGAATGAAACGGTGGTGGATCTGGCGCGGAGGTGTTATGGTTCTGAGCAGTTGCTCAAAGTATTCACTCGAAATCTTGGACGGCAGGCTATGGCCAAGGCAGGACCGCGGGCCGACCGCGGCACAGCCAGCAGGCGAGCACTGTCCGCCGAGGTGCGGGCGGCACTGGTGAACGGTGCCATCGACGCCCTCCGGGAGACCGGCTTCGCCGGAGCCAGCGCCCGCGAGATAGCCAGCCGCGCAGGCTGCAGCCAGGCCCTGGTCTTCTACCACTTCGGCTCAGTGAACGACCTTCTGCTCGCGGCGCTGGACGAGGTGAGCGCGCGCCGGATGGATGCCTACCGCAGCGCGCTCGAGCAGGCCGACTCGGTCAGCGCACTGGCAGAATCCGCCCGGTTGATCTTCCGCCAGGACCTCGATGCCGGCCACGTCCGCGTGCTGGTCGAGATGATGACAGGCGCCCACTCGGTGCCCGGACTTGGCGAGCAAGTGGCGCAGCGGCTGCAGCCATGGCGGGATCTGGCCTACGAGGCGGTCCGGCGCACGCTCGGCCGATCGGCGGCTGCCCGGCTGCTACCGCCGGCCGAGGCAGCGCACGCCCTGGTGGCCGGTTTCCTCGGGCTGGAACTGCTAGCCAGCCTGGACGGCGATCGCGCGGCTGCCCTTGCCGTCTTCGGCCGGGCAGGCCATCTTGCCAGGTTGCTCGATGTGCTCGCGGCCGTGCGGCTGCCCGCCGCGAGTAAGGAGAAGAAATGACTCAGCTTGACATCGTCACCGGGGCGTTCAGCTATTCGGGCGCGGCCATCGCAAGCGAGTTGCTGCGGCGAGGACACCAGGTACGGACTCTGACCGGGCATCCTGGCCGGATGCCAGCCAGCTCGCAGATCGAGCCGCGGCCGCTGGATTTCTCGTCAGCAGAGGAACTCACCAGGTCTATGTCCGGTGCGCACACTCTGTACAACACGTACTGGGTGCGATTCGGCCGCGGTCCGGTCACCCATGAGCTAGCAGTAGCGAACAGCAAGGCATTGTTCGCCGCGGCCGCCCGCGCGGGCGTGCAGCGAATCGTGCATGTCTCCATCACCAATCCGAGCCTCACCGCAACCGACAGCTACTTCCGCGGTAAGGCGCAAGTCGAGCAGGCGCTGGCAGAGTGCGGCGTGCCGGTTGCTATTGCTCGCCCGGCAGTCTTGTTCGGCGGAGATGGCGTGCTGGTCAACAACATCGCCTGGCTGCTGCGCCGGCTGCCGGTATTCGCGATCGGCGGGCGCGGTGAGTACCGGCTGCGCCCTGTCCATATCGACGACCTGGCAACGCTGTGCGCGGACCTCAGTATGCGCGCCGACACGGTCGTCGTGGACGCAGTCGGGCCGCAGTCGCTGACTTTCTGGCAGCTGGTCGAGGAAATAAGGGCCGCAGTCAGCAGCAGATCCCTGCTTGTTCCCGTTCCCGGGTTCGTGATCCCGGCGCTTGCCAGGATCCTGAACCTCGCGCTGCGGGACATCTTGCTCACTGCCGACGAATACAAGTCGATGGCGGCAGGACGCGCCGACTCAGCCAGGCCGGCCACCGGCAAGATCACCTTCACCGAGTGGGTAAGCGAGCATGGCGACCAGCTTGGCCGTCAGTACGCCAGCGAACTCGACCGGCACTTCCGTTCCGGGCTCGGGCAGCAAGCTCGGCAGGTCCTGGCGTGATGGCAATCTCGGCGCGCAACTGGCTGCAGTTCGCCCTGTGGGCAGCGGTGGGAGCGGGTGCGGTAGTTGGCCTGCTCACCGTACTCACGATCGGCATCTTCGTTGTTCCGGTGACCGCGATACTGGCCGGCCTGCTGATCTGGCGCGGGGATCGAGGACTGGCTGCACCGGGCGTCGTTACGGGTCTCGGGCTGCCGCTGTGGTATGTGGCTTACCTCAACCGGGCTGGGCCAGGCATGGTCTGCACGCAGGCAGCCGCTGGCGGGTCCTGCACGCAGGAGATGAGCCCGTGGCCGTGGATCGCCGCCGGCCTTTTCTTCGTCCTCGGCGGCATGGCTATCTGCCTGATCAAGCGCAGGCACGTCGGCCGGTAGGTCGTCTGGCCGGCTTGTGAAATCCTGCACAAGCCGCTTCCGCGGAAACGTCGTGAATGTGGCTGGCGGCACTGTGACAATTGCGGTAACCGTCGAATGCGGCGCTGATGGCAGGACGTCCGGCGCGGTGCGGTGCGGCGCGGCAGCCGGCGATCGGGCCACCGCGGAAGAACGGAGAGCACGCCGATGACGATGACGAGCGGCAGTTCCGGTCTGCTTGTCCTGCACCAATCGGATGATGTTGGCGTGGCGGTCGATGGCCTGGCGGCTGGCTCGGAAGTCGTCAGGCCCGCGGGCCCGTTGCGGATCGCCAGTCCGGTTCCGCCGGGCCACAAGGTTGCGCTGCGTTCGATCGCGGCGAGGGCGCCGGTGCGCAAGTACGGCCAGGTGATCGGGTTCGCGTCCGCCCCGATATCGGCGGGAGAGCACGTGCACGTGCATAACCTGGTGTTCGGCGAGTTCGCCCGGGACTCCGGGCCTGCCGGGTCGGCGCTCGCGCGCTCCGCCGAGGTAGCGCAGCCTAGCGAGCCGCAGACTTTCAGCGGATACCGGCGGGCCGACGGGCGGGTGGGCACCAGGAACTACGTAGCGGTGGTGTCCACGGTGAACTGCTCCGCAACGGTGTGCAAGCGGATCGCCCGGCAGGTCAGCGAGTCCGGGGAACTCGGTAATCACCCTGGCGTAGACGGGGTGATCGCGCTGACGCACTCGACCGGGTGCGGGATGCAGCCCGACGGGGCCGGGATGGCGGTGCTCCGCCGGACCCTGGCCGGGTACCTTGACCATCCGAACGTCGGCGGGGTCCTGGTGCTGGGCCTGGGCTGTGAGGATAACCAGGTCCGGGCGCTCACCAGCCAGCTGGCGGGCCGGGCCGATGTCCCGGTCGTCACCGGGACGATCCAGGACCTGGGCGGCAGCGCCGCTGCCGTCCGTGCCGGGATCGCGCAGTTGCGCGGGATGCTGCCCGAGGTCGGCCGTGCCAGGCGCACCCCGTGCCCGGTATCGGAACTGGTGCTCGGCACCCAGTGCGGCGGGTCGGACGGCTACTCAGGACTGACCGCCAACCCCGCGCTCGGCGCGGCGGTAGACCTGCTCGTCACGCACGGCGGCACCGGGATCCTTGCCGAGACGCCGGAGATTTACGGCGCCGAGCACCTGCTGGCCAGCCGGGCGGCAACGCCAGAAGTCGCTGCCGCGCTGGCAGACTCGATCGCCTGGTGGCAGCGCTACACCGCGATGCACGGCGGCAGTATGGACAACAACCCGTCGCCGGGCAACAAGGACGGCGGCCTGACCACCATCTTGGAAAAGTCCCTCGGCGCGGTCGCCAAGGGCGGTACGACGCCGCTGCGGCAGGTGGTTGGCTACGCCGAGCGGCCGTCCGAGCGGGGCCTGATTTTCATGGACACTCCGGGCTACGATCCGGTCAGCGTGACCGGCCTGATTGCCGGCGGTGCGAACCTGGTGTGCTTCACCACTGGCCGAGGCTCGGTATTCGGCTGCAAGCCGGTGCCGAGCCTCAAGCTGACCACCAGCAGCGACCTCTACCAGCGGATGCCGGGCGACATGGACATCGACTGCGGCGTCATCCTTGACGGCGTGAGCGTCGCCGACGTCGGCGCCCGCATCTTCGCCGAACTCATCGCGGTCGCCTCGGGCAAGCCCACCAAGAGCGAGGCACAGGACTTCGGTGACGAGGAGTTCGTGCCGTGGCAACTCGGCGCCGTCATGTGACACCACGCCGCGGCCGCGGCCTACAACGGGAACGGGCCTTTCCCGGCGGCCGGAACTTGCAGCTGCGCGGTGTACCCGGCAGCAGCGACCGCCTCGCGCGCCTGCCGGGCGCTCTCGGGGCGTGGCTGGGCTTGTGGGCTCAGGGGCGGAAGGCGGTGCGGTAGGCCGTCGGGCTGACCCCGACAGTTTGATGGAAGCGCCGTCGCAGCGTGGTGGCCGTGCCCATGCCGCACCGCGCGGCGATTTGCTCGACCGAGGCTTCGGTCCGCTCGAGCAGGTCCTGCGCACGGATGATGCGCTGCTGGTGCAACCAGCCGAGCGGGGTGAGCCCGAGTTCGGCGCGCATCCGGCGGGCGAGCTGCCGGGCGCTGAGCCCGGACTCACGGGCGAGATCCTGCACGGTGACAGGCTTGTCGAGGTGGGCCCGTGCCCAGTCCAGAGCGGGCCCGAGCAGATCGGTCACCTGCGGGTCGGGCGGTGGCGCGATGAACTGCGCCTGCCCGCCGGGACGATGCGAGGCCACCACAAGGCGCCTGGCCAGTCCATTGGCGGCGGACGCGCCGTGGTCGCGATGGACGAGGTGCAGGCAGAGGTCGAGCGCTGCGGTCTTCCCGGCCGAGGTCAGTATCTGCCCGTCATCGACATAGAGCACGTCGGCCCGGACGTCCACGCCGGGATGGAGCCGGGCGAGCTGCTGCGCATGCATCCAGTGGGTGGCAGCCCTGCGTCCGTCGAGCAGCCCTGCGGCGGCGAGGACGAATGCCCCCGTGCACAGTGCGGCGATCCGCGCGCCCGCGTCGTACGCGGCGCGGAGCCCGGCCGACAGGGCCGGGTCCGGTTGCCTGCCGGGAACGCTGGTGGACGGGACCACGACGGTCCCGACCTCGGCCAGCTCGGCGAATCCGCAGGCCGCGAACCCCGGGAGCCATGGAGACCGTGATCCATCCGGGGTGCAGACGACGAGCTCGTACCAGCCGCCCGTCGGGGAAAGGTCGGAGCGGTCGACCCCGAAGACCTCGGCCGCGATCGCTGTCTCGTAGAGCATCGCGTCCTCATGGAGGACAAGCCCGATCAGATGGTGCATGTCTCGAACTGTACGCATCATGTCAGATCGGCCACTCACGCCGGGCCTGGCGACCAGACGAGAATCCGGTCATGGACAGATGCGTGCTGGTCTACGGTGCCTACGGGCACACCGGGCGATTCGTCGTGGCTGAACTGCTGCGCCAGGGCCTGACGCCGATCCTGTCGGGCCGCGACCCGGCAGGGCTCGGCGCGATGGCCGACCAGTTTCCCGGCCTGCAAGTGCGGCCGGCGGCAGTGGCCGACAGCCACGCGCTGCGGGACGCCGTCCGCGGCATGGCCGTTGTGGTGAACTGCGCTGGCCCGTTCCAGGAAACCGCCGTCCCGGTGGCGGCCGCCGCCGTCGCCGCCGGGGCGCACTACGTCGACGTCACCGCCGAGCAGGCGGCGGTCCAGGACGTGTACCGCAGCCAGGCGTCCCTGGGCTGGCCCGGCGACGTCGCGGTCGTGCCGGCGATGGCGTTCTACGGCGGGCTTGCCGACCTGCTAGCGACCGCCGCCGTGGCCGGGTGGGAAGCGGTCGACGAGATCACCGTTGCCTACGGCATTGACCGGTGGTGGCCTACCGAGGGCACCAGGAACACCGGCCGGCGCAACACCGCGGCGCGCCTCGTCGTCGACGGCGGCCGCCTTGTCCGGGCTCCGAGCCCGGCGCCGCAACGTGTCTGGGAGTTCTCCGGGCCACTTGGGCGCCAGACGGTGACCGGCAACCCGTTCGCCGAGATCATCACGATGGCCCGTCACTTGGCCGCCTCGAAGATCAGCGCCTACCTCACGACCGTCGCGCTCGATGACATCCGCGATCCGGCTACGCCCGCCCCGCAGCCCGTCGACGAGGCCGGCCGCTCAGCACAGCAGTTCGTCGTCGACGTCATCCTGCGGCGCGGCGGGGAGGAGCGCCGGATCTCAGCGGCCGGGCGCGACATCTACGCGGCCACGGCACCGCTCGCCGCCGGGGCAGCGCGGTGGCTCATCGACGGTCACGCAAAGGTGCACGGGGCCGCCGCGCCCAGAGGTCTTCGACGCCGCAGCGTTCCTGAACGCGCTCAGCCCGCAGCACCTGACGATCCGCCGGGACTTCTGATAGCCAGCCCGCACGACTCGCCGATCTAGCGCGGCGGCGCACATCGCGGCACACTGAGGACAGCCGTGGCGCACAGCCGGACCTCGCTGAGGGAGCACTGTGAAGATCGTCGACCTGACGCAGCCCATGGCCAACGGGATGCCCGTGATGGCGGGCATCGAGCCACCGCACTTCCGCGACCTGGCCGATGTCAGCGTCGACGGCTATGCGATGTCGCAGTACACGTTCGTCAATCACACCGGCACTCATGTGGACGCTCCCGCGCATCAGATTGCCGGGGGAGCCAGCCTGGACGAGATTCCGCTGGACCGGCTCGTGACTTACGCGGTGACTATCGATCTCAGCGGCCACGAGCCCGGCCCCGTCGGCCTGGCGGACCTGGACGATCGGCTCGACCAGGTGCGTGCGGGCGACCTGGTGCTGTTCCGCTCGGACAACGCGCGGAACTGGGGCACTGACGCATACTGGCACGGCTGGTGCTATCCCGGCACGCTGGCGGCGCAGGCACTCGTCGACCGCGACGTCGCCGGCATCGGCTTCGACGGGCCGTCGGCTGATCCGGTCGACACCGACGACTACGAGCTGCACCGGCTCTGGCTGGGCGCAGGAAAGATCATCATCGAGAACCTGGCGAGCCTGGCTGAGCTGCCGGATCGCTGCCGGATCGTCGTGGCGCCGCTGAAGGTTCGCCATGCCAACGGAGGGCCGGCCCGCGTGTTCGCCCTCATCGATGACTAGCGAGCTCTCGCCCGTCGCCCAAGGAGGAGCCATGCCCGTCGGCCAGCCCAAGCACGGAGTCGCGCAACGTAAGCACGGGAAGACAGGCGAGCTTCGGCACGGCGTGCTGGGCAGCGCCGACGCCGTCGCCCAGTCGCTTGCCCTGCTGGCACTCACCTTCGCGGTGTCGGCCGCACCCGCCGCGGCAGCGGCTACCGCGGGCGCCGCGGTACCGGTTGCGTACGTCATCGCTGGCGTGGGGAGCCTCTGCCTCGCGTCGGTGATCGTGAGGTTCACCCGGCGCATCGCTCACGCGGGCGGGCTGTACACCTACACGACCCGCGGCCTCGGACCCCGGGTCGGTTTCCTGGCCGGCTGGCTCTACGCGATCGCCTTCGCTGTCGGAATCTCCTTTGTGCTGATCATCTCCGCCGACTTCCTGTCGACAGTGCTCACTACCGACACCAGCGTGCATCTCGGCTGGTTCCCGCTGTACTGCGTCCTGCTTGCGCTCATCCTTCTCGTCGCCCTTGCCGACATCAGGGTCTCCACCAGGGTGCAGCTCGTCTTCGCGGTGATAGGCGTGCTGACGATCCTGGCCCTGTCGCTGGCGATCGTGGCCAACGGCGGCGCTCACGGGCTCACCTGGCGGCCGTTCGATCCCAATCTCTCGCCCAGCGCGCACGGCCTTGCGCTTGCGGTCATCCTCGCCTTCACCGGATACATCGGCTTTGAGGCGGCAGCCGTTCTCGGCGAGGAAGCGGCCAGACCCCGGCGGGTGATTCCGCGGGCGATACTGGGCACCGTCATCGTGGCAACTGTCTACTTCATCTTCGTCACCTGGGCCGAGGCCGTCGGGTACGGCGTTGGCGCGGCGGGCAAGTGGGCGGCTGACCCCACTGCCCTGGCCACCCTGTCTGACCGGTACGTCGCGCACTGGTTCAGCACGCTCGTGGACCTTGTGGTGGTCATCGACGCATTCGTGGCCGCGCTGGCGGGCGTGCACCTGACCGCAAGAGTCCTGTTCGCGATGGGCCGGGACGGCGGCCTGCCGAGGGTGTTCGCCGCCACCACGCCGCGTTTCCGCAGCCCCTACGCCGGGATTGCGCTGTCTGTCGCGCTGACGCTCGTGCTAGGGGCGTGGTTCGGCCGGCACTACGGAGTCGGGACCTACTTCACGTTGATGGCCACCACTGCGTCGCTCGGGATCCTGTTCGTCTACGCTCTGGTCGCGATCGCCGGGATGGTCTTCTTCTGGAAGGCACGGCACCGGAAGGGGGAGTCCTACAACATCATCCTCGACGTGGTCCTGCCGCTGATTGCCGTCGTGATCTGCGGTTACGCGATTTACTCGACCCTCGTCCCGCGTCCGAAGGCGCCTATCAGCTACTCGGCCTGGATAGCCCTCGCGTGGCTGCTCGCCGGCCTGCTGGTGGTCGCCGTGCTGGTCCTGACCCGGCCCAGCCGGGTACGCGCGTTTGGCAAGGCATTCGAGTCCAGCGAGAGCTGAGGTCACGAGCAGGCCAAGGCCCCGCGGCAGTGCCCGTTTCCGCGGCGCGCCATTGCCTCCGCAGGACGTCTCCGCGGAAACGCGCGGTTGCCGGCCGGCCGATTTGCCAGCGCCCGGCCGGCTCCCGGTTACTTCGACTCAGCCCGCCTCCGCGGGCCCGCTTGCCTGCCTCCTGCCGTCGGCTTGGAGGGTCCAGGCGTCTCGGTCGTGAGCTGCTCCATGGCTTTCATCAGCCGGGGGGCGAGTTGCTCCGCGAGCGCGGGTGCAAGCGCCTCGGCCAGCTCAGACGCGAAAGCCTCGGCAAGAAGGAGCCGTTCAAGCATCGAAGCTCGTGATGTGCCCCGCATGGACCCGACGGCCGAGTCGAGGATGGCTGCTGTTGCCATGCCGCGCACCGACGACTCGGAGGACGTTCCCTGGTCACCGAGTATGTCGCGGATCAAGTCGTCGATCAGTCCTTCTACCTGGTCCTCGCCCGTTTCCTTGGACGATTCAACCGCCATGATTGATTCCCCGTCTCTTGCTGTGGCGTGGTTTGCCGGCCCGCCCGCCGGTTTCCTGCTGGCGGAATGCCGGAGGGCGGGCCGGCCCTGCGAATTGCGGATTACCGGTGCCGAGCCGTCATCGCGCCATGGCGGCGAGCAGGAGCGGGTGGTCGATCATCGGCTCGTCTTCCTCCTCGCGGCGGCGCATGAGGGCGGCGAGCAGGAGCGGGTGCTCGATGGAGCGGCCGCCGCGCTCTCCGCGGCGGCGCATGAGGGCGGCGAGCAGGAGCGGGTGCTCGATGGAGCGGCCGCCGCGCTCTCCGCGGCGGCGCATGAGGGCGGCGAGCAGCAGCGGGTGCTCGATGGAGCGGCCGCCGCGCTCTCCGCGGCGGCGCATGAGGGCGGCGAGCAGCAG
>DAHVAR010000211.1 GCA_027314515.1 Actinomycetota bacterium | reverse complement strand
GACATCGCCAGCCAGCACAACGCCGCCATCACCCCCGCCACCATCATCCCGGCCGGCCTCGGCGACAAGCTCAACCTCGACCTCGCCATCTGGGCCTGCTTCGCCAACGCCCGCGTCGCCGAAGAACGCCGCCAGGCACACACCCAGCAGCAGGAGCTAGCCGCGTGAGCGAGAACAGAGGCCGCCCGCGTTCCCGCGGAGACGCTCAGGACTACCAGCTGCCTGGCAGCTCGCTGCCGTACCAGGACTCGATGATGCGGTGCGCGATCGACACCGGCGGCGGCAGCCGGACGGTCCCGGCGGCGGTCGCCGCGGCTAGCTCGGCCCGGCTGAACCAGTGTGCTTCGGCGATCTCGTGAGCATCGACGCGGATATCGGTGTCGCCGGCCAGCGCTCGGAAGCCGAGCATCAGGCTCTGCGGCATCGGCCACGGCTGGCTGCCCAGGTAGGTCACCGCGCTCACCGTGATCCCGGTCTCCTCCGCGACCTCGCGGGCGACCGCCTGCTCGGCGGACTCCCCCGCCTCCACGAAGCCCGCCAGGATGGACACCCGGCGCTGCGGCCACAGTGCGTTCCTGGCGAGCAGTGCGCGGTCGGCGGGGTCGGTGACGAGCACGATCATCGCCGGGTCGACCCGCGGAAAATGCTCGCTGCCGTCGGCCGGGCACTTTCGCGCATGCCCGGAGGCGATGGGCTCAGTCGGCGAGCCGCAGCGCGGGCAGTGCGTGAACGTCTCATGCCAGTTCGCCAGCGCTACCGCGTGGGTGAGCAACCCGGCGTCCCGGTCGGACAGCAGCGGGCCGGCCTCGCGCAGCAGTGCCGGTCGTATTCTGGGGCCGGCCTGGGCAGGCAGCGGCCCGGCCACGCCAAAGTAGGCGCGGCCGCCGGAGTCCGTGCCGAGCAGGAACCGCACTCCGTCCGGCGCCTGCGCGGGCGCACTGAACGCCAGCCCGGCGTCCTGGTCACTGACCTCGACGAGCGCCTGGCCACGCTCGACGGCCACTACCCGCGTCGCCGGGTCCGCCCAGGCTGCCTCAAGCCAGGACTCGTCCACCCGCCGATGTCCGGCCCGGTCGACGTCCCCCCGGGCGAGAGCCAGGCCCGTCAGCGCCGGGCCGGTCAGCAACAGCCCGGGACTGCTGGCAGGCTCGGCGTGGTCTGGCACACTCGCGGCGCTCACCTCACTGCCGTCAGTTCGCTGCCGTCAGCTCGCCGGCCACGACAGCCAGTTCGTCCCACAGATACGCGGCCGCCTCGGCCCCCTTGAGCAGCAACGCCATATCCACCCGCTCATTCGGTGCGTGGATCCTGTCGGCGTCAAGGCCGACTGCGAGGAAGACTAGCGGCGCAGCCAGGATGTCGGCCAGGTCTGCTTCCGGCCCGCTACCGCCTTCCCTGGTGAAGAGGATCTCCCTGCCGAACGCCCGTTCCATCGCGCGCACGCCCGCCCGGACCGCCGGAGAGTCCATCGGCGCGAAGCACGGCCGGACACCCTGGCCGTCGGAGGTCACGGTCGCCTCGATGCCCGGCGGCGTGCACTCGGCGACGTACTGCCGCAACCCGGCGATGACATCGGCCGGCTCCTGATCGGCAACCAGCCGGAACGACAGTTTCGCGTGGGCCCTGGCCGGCACGATCGTCTTGCCGCCAGCCCCGGTGTGGCCGCCCCACATCCCGTTCACCTCTGCGGTTGGCCGGGTCCAGATGCGCTCGAGCGTTCCGTAACCAGCCTCCCCGGCCGCGGCACCGCTGTTGCCCGCCTCGGCCAGCCACGCTTTCTCGTCGAACGGGAGCCGGCTGATGAGGTCGCGCTCGGCATCCGATAGCGGCAGCACTTTGTCGTAGAAGCCGGGCAGCGTCACCCTGCCGTCGGCATCGTGCAAGCCTGCCAGCAGGCTGGCCATGACATGCAGCGGATTGGGCACCGCGCCGCCGAACGACCCGGAGTGCAAGTCCCGTTCCGGACCGCGCACGCTGATCTCCGCGTCCACCACGCCCCGCATGCCGACGCACATCGATGGCACGTCAGCCGCCCACATGGAGGTGTCCGACACGACCACCACGTCGCAGGCAAGCCTTTCTCGATTGGGGCGAAGCAGGTCAGCGAAATGCGGCGAGCCGGATTCCTCCTCACCCTCGATCAGCAGCTTCAGGGTGACTGGCGGCGCGGTCGCGCCGGAACTGGCCAGGCTTGCCCGCACGCCGAGGGCATGGAACAGAACCTGGCCTTTGTCGTCCGAGGCACCGCGGCCGAACAGCAGGCCGTCGCGCTGCACCGGCTCGAACGGCGGGCTCTCCCACTCTTCCAGCGGCTCAACCGGCTGCACGTCGTGGTGGCCGTACACCAGCACCACGGGTGCCGCCGGGTCGGCGGCCGGCCATTCGGCGAACACGGCCGGCAGTCCCGGTGAACCCGGCTCGCCTGTCGGCCACACCTCGACTGTCGGGAAGCCCGTTCCGGTCAGGAACGCCTGAAGCCAGTCCGCTGACCTGGCGACATCACCGCGGCGCGCCGGGTCAGCGGAGATAGACGGGATGGCGAGCCATTCGCTGAGCGAGCCGAAGAACTCGGCCGCGTGCTCGTCAACGAACTGGCGAACGTCCATGGTGCTCCCTCGCAGTCGGATTAGGGTTCGCTCGCTCGCGCGGGCCATGATGGGCATGCGATCACGATCGTAGGCGAGGCCGGAGGAGAGTTGATGAGCGACTGGACGCCCGAGTCGGTGCGGGCGCCGGCCGCGGAGTGGGTCTGGGTACCGCCGGCCGCGCAGCAGGTGCTGACCAGTGAGTACCAGCTGATCGCCTACCCGGCGCACTACTATCACCCGACGCAGGTTGCCTGGTCAGGCCCTACCCGGCCGGGTTCATTGTGTTCGACCTGGAGCGGTTCAGCCGGCAGCCGAAGGACGGCGAGCGGATGATCGGGGTGGCCGCCGCCGGGCTCCTGGTGCTGGATAGCGAGAGCGAGTATGACCTGCGGACCCCGAACGGGAAGAAGGCGTTTCGCGATGCGATCAACGCCGCCGCCTATTACTCCGACCGCCTGTCAACAAGGAGCGCCCGCGGGAAGAAGCTCAAGGCGATGGCGGGCGAGCCGAACGGCTCGGCGCGGCCCTTCGGCTTCGAGGACGACCGTGTCACCCAGCGTGAGGACGAGGCCGCCGTCCTCCGGGAACTGACCGCCCGGCTCCTGGCGGGCGAACTGCAAGACGCGCTGGTCGCGGATCTGAACGAGCGTGGGATTCCCACGGCTCAGGGCAGGCCGTGGACGCGCCCGGCGCTGAAGACGTTGCTCACCCGCCAGCGGAACTGCGGCAGGATCATCTACACCGACCCAGCGTCGGGCCTGACGTCCGTCGTTGGCCGCCTGCCAGGTGATCCGATCGTTTCCGAGGAGCACTTCGACCGGGCAACCGCGATCTACGCCGCGCGTCGGCGCGGCCGCCCGAGTTCACCGCACTACCTCTGTTCGTCCTTCGCCGTCTGCGGGCAGCCCGGCTGCGGCCACATCCTCCACGGTCGGACCCGCAACGGCCTCAAGCCCTACCCGGATGGATCGGTGAGCCGTTCGTACTGGTGCAACCCCACTGCCGGGGGGTGCGGAAAGACCGAAGTGGATCAGCGGGCACTGGATTCAGCGGCACGCGCGCTCGTGGTCGAGATCTTGTCGGACACGCGCAACACCGACGAGATCGAGCACGCCGCCTACGAAGCAGCCAGCGAAGCCGTCCAACTCGACATCAAGATCGCTGAAGCTGAGGCCGTAGCGGAAGCTCTCACCGATCGCCTGGGACGAGGCGAGATCACCCTCGCCCACTACGACCTGGTCATCAAGCCAGTCGATGAACGTATCGCTAGCCTCCGGGCCGAACACGCCGCAATCCCCGATCCCGGCCCCGTCCCTGGAGCACAGCAGTCACTGGGAACAAGCCGTGAACAGTGGCGGCAGCGGTGGGACACCGCCGACTATAAGGGAAAGAGGGACCTGCTCACGATGGCGCTGCGGGGCAAGCACCTGGTGATACAGCCAGCCCAACGGGGCAGGGGCAGCGCCGACCTGGACGATGTCGTAGGCCGCGTCAGAGTTGGTCAAGGTTAAGCAGGGCGAGCATCTTGCCAGCCCGCGCTCCAGGTCGACATCGAGGTCACCAGCGAAGCTGTGGCATCCCGGGGCTACGCTGACAGCATGCTTGTCGCTTTCTCAATTACGCTACGCCGCTCGGCACGGGTGAGGGCGTCGGCGAGATCGTCGCCGAGGCGGCCCGGGTCGTCCGCGAGAGCGGGCTGCCTAATCGGACCGACGCCATGTTCACGAACATCCTGTGCTTAGCGCACTGTTAGCACTGAACGGCATCGCCGCAGCTCAGGACACCTACAGGAGGTCCCTCTGTCATGATCGTCGCGTTCTCGGTCGCTCCGTCCGGTACCGGACGCGCCGACGGTTCCGTCTCCGATGCGGTTGCCGCAGCGGTGAAGATCGTACGAGACTCCGGCCTGCCGCACCGGACGTCGGCGATGTTCACTGAACTCGAAGGCGCCACCTGGGACGAGTGCTTCGACGTGGTGAAGCGCGCCACCGAGGCCGTGCTCCCGTTCGGGTCGCGGGTCTCGCTGGTGCTGAAGGCGGACATCCGGCCAGGCTACGAGGGCCAGATCGACTCGAAGCTTGGGCGGCTGGAGGCAGCAATCGAGAAGCAGGACGACCAAGCCCACTCGTGACCCGCCTGTTAGATGTCTAGGTCATGGCGGCCGGTTGTTACAGCCCTCGATATTTGAACATCCAGCGGCCGCCAAGTAAGTGATGATGCATCAGAGCGTACTCGTCACCGGGGCCATTTAGTATACCTTTCTACTTCCTGCTTGCAATATTGGCCCGAACGCCTGCCATGTGCTCTGTAATGCGCCGCGCCGCGCCTGCTGGCGAGATGGTGCTTACGTCAATCTTAACCGTGTCAAGCTCATCATAGAGCGATATTCGAGCCACGCTGCGTTCTGTAATGTCGCTGCCCCGCTTACCTGCACCTATGTCGCGGTTTAGTCTTTCGACTAGGGCCTGTTCGGTGCTGACAAGCGAAAAACAATGAGTCGTGCAGCCATAAAGGTTCAGTGCGTTTATAAGGTCATCCAATATATGCTGCTCATGTAGTACCCAGCAGAAAATAACATTCTCAAATTCCGAGCAGGCGAGGAAGCCGTTAAGCAAGTGGGCGATGTTGCCTTCTACCATTGCCTTTGTTTCGTCCGTCACCACAAATGGGTGCATATCCCAGCACCAATCGCCATCAAGGAATACGTTTCTTGGGAGTATTTTCTGCAATTCGCGGCATGTTGTGGTTTTGCCGACACCCGCGGTACCACCTACGACTATAAGGTTTTTCATAAGCTTGATTATATCATAGACAATTAGGCATAGCTATTGAGGCTGATTCAAAATCCCAGCCCCAAGTGACTGAGAAGAAATAGAGTCCGCAGCTCGCATCATAAGCTTCACGATAGGTGCCATAAGGGCGGCGGTAGTCCGTGTGAAGGATCTTCCAGGATTTGAAGTGCGCGACGAACTGCTCGACCGGTGCCCTTAGCCCTGAGATCACGGCATTGCTCTCCTTGTCGCCCTTGCCGAGTTCCCCGCCTTTCGGCTTCTTCCGCGGTGTCACCATGCCGCAGCCCTGATAACCTTTATCCGCGATGCCGCCGCCGGAGGCCTTCACGATTTCTCCGACTGGCGTGCCGGTGAACGCGGCGGCGTCATGAGTCTTTCCCGGAAGCGGCTCGGAAATGTACACCGGGTCGCCGTTGAGCAGGCACACGAGCTGGGCGTTGAATCCCGTCGTGCCGTGCTTGCGGCTCCACAGCTCCTTGTGGCCGGCGTAGGACCAGCAGGGCGTGATCGTGCCGTCCACCAGGCAAACCCTGCCCTTCACCACTTCCAGCGCCTCCTCAGCGGATGGCACGAACTCCTCCAGCACCGACCTCACCAGCGGCACTATCTTGCTCACGATCCTGGACACCGTGGGCTGCGAGATTCCCTTCATGTCGCCAAGGAATTCCTGCGTAACGTTATGCCGCAGATACATGCACGCGATCTCTACGGCAGCATACAGGCCGCATGACTTCTTCCTTCCGGAGATTTTTCGCCACGGCTTATCCAGGGCGCTCTGAACTCGGGATGTGAGTTCCTGCATCTGCGAAAGCATCAGGCCGGTGGTACGATCGTAGCGCAACGGCTCTCCCGGAGGTGAGAATTCATTGGAGTGAACTCTCTTATTCTCCTGGGGGAGCCGTTGTTTATGGCGGTGGCGCGCCGCCTGCTGTCAGGATATTTCTACCCATTTTGAATAAGCCTCTTCATGCATTGCAGTGATCGACAGCTTACCTACCCGCTGTGGAAGAATTGTCGGCGCGATTTTGTCGGACATGTTTGGCCGGTCGTCGACGAATTGCGCTACATCGGCTGGCCGTACAACTAACCAGAGTCAATATCGCCGTATTAGTGCTCCCGTTCGCATTCTAAGAGAGTGTCTGATCCAGGGAGATATGACTAGCCCTGATCATTCGTGCGCCCAGCAGAGCAGGAGGTGACGCTGTGACGTAGCAGCGGATCTTGCTGTTCGTAAGCTCGTCGTCGCCTGCCGGTGAAAGTCCGGTCCGGGTAGCTGCCAGGAGGCCCGGTAGCAGGCTGGCGGCTCGGTCTG
>DAHVAR010000188.1 GCA_027314515.1 Actinomycetota bacterium | reverse complement strand
CGCAGATCTCCGCCTCCAGCCGCTCTAGCTGTACGGCTGACTCAGTCCCGTCGCGCTCAGTCCCGTCGCGCTCAGTCCCGTCACCGGCCGCCGCGCTCGCGGCCACCGAGATGCCGAGCGCGTCCTTACCGGCCTGCTCTGCTAATTCGCTCATGTGTTTGATAGTAAGCCGACGCTCTGACAATCGACTGGTCGGCAGCAACGCGTTCCCGCGGAAACTCGGCGCGACCGGTTGAGCCGAGATAGCGGCGCCCGGCCCGTGGCTGATCGCCGCCGCGTTTCCGCGGAAACGCGGTGCGCCGGACGATCGTGCGCGGCCGCGCGTGCCCGTTGCGCAGTCCATGCTGGTACAAGATCCGATGCGGGCGCGCCTTCTGGCCGGCTGGCAGCCCGAGCTGGTCAAGTCCAGGTCGGCCGCTCATCGTCAGCACCTCACACCGCGGCGGTGCCGCGCTCGCCTGTTCGTACCCGCATCGCGTCCTCGACCGGACTGATCCACAGTTTCCCGTCACCGATGGTGCCGGTATTGCTGGCCTTGGCGATGGCCTCGGCGACGGGCCAGGCCAGCTCGTCGCCGGTGAGGATGTCTATCCTGAGCTTCGGCAAGACCAGGGCTGCCGCATCTTCGGGCCGGTTTGGGCTGAGGTGCCCGAACTGCCGGCCAAACCCGCGCACCTGCGTGGCGGTAAGCCCGCGTGCCCCGGCGGCGCACACCGCTTGGGTCACATCATCGAGCTTGTCCGGCCTGACTATCGCGGTAACGAGCTTCATCTCATCGACCCCCCTTCCCGGAATGCTGCGACGCGCGCTCGGCGTGCGGGCAGGGCCGAAGGTCCGCTCGCAGCCCGGCGGACGGCACCCAATTCCCCGGCGCACGCGGGTCAGAAGTCGTCGGAGCTGATGGCTTCGTAAGTGTGCAGCTGGATGGGCAGACCGGACGGGTCTGTGACGTTCAGTGCCCAGCCCAGGTGAGCCTGCCGCGGACCGGAATGGCTGACGCCGAGCTCGGTCAGCCGCACCGCCCACGCTGCCAGGTCTTCCTGGCTGGCGACCCGGAAGCTAAGTACTGCCACGCCGTCGGCCGGCTGCACCACCAGCGCGAGATCGGCTGGCCGGCACAGCTGCAGCAGCATCCCTTCCGGATGCTCGAGCACGATCCTAGTCACGAAGTTCTCGGCCTCCTCGATAAGGATGCGCTCGAAGCCGAATACGCGCTCGTACCAGTCGCTGGCGCGATCCAGGTCTGTCGCGGCCAGGCTAACGTGGTGGAACCCGCAGATGCGTAGCACAGCCCGACTTTAACCGGGCACCCGGCGGTCGCCCTGGCCGACATAGCGCTACCGCCAGCTCCGTCACCTGCGGGCGCAGGCAGAGTAGCCGGAAGTCTGACGACAGGGGCATCCTCGTGCGACAGCATGGTCGCGTGGCAGGTCACCAGCGCTCCCGGCAGGCTGAGCTCGGCCGGGCGCCAGGTGCCAGGACGCTGCCCGAGGCAGGTGCCAGGACGCTGCCCGAGGCAGGTGCCCGGACGCTGCCCGAGGCAGGTGCCCGGACGCTGCCCGAGGCAGGTGCCCGGACGGTGCTCTTCCTCGCCGCCGACACCGGGGGTGGGCACCGGCGCGCAGCTGAGGCGGTCACTGAGGCGCTGATGGCGCGCTACCCAGGGCAGTTCCGGCCGGTGCTCTGTGATCCGCTGGCTGGCCCGGCAGCAGCCCGGCCGCTTCGCTGGCTGGCCCGCCGCTACGGCCCGGTAGTCCGCTCCGCGCCCTGGGCCTGGGGCGCCGCCTACTACCTCACCAGCTCCAGGCCGGTCATGGCGGTGCTCTGGCGCACAGTGTTCGCGCTGGCGGACCGGCCGGTCGCGCGGGCCGTGGCCGCCTCCAGGCCGGCCGTCGTGGTCTCGTGCCACCCGCTGACCGGCCGGGCAGCCGCCCGTGCAGCGCAGCGGATACCCGTGGTCACGCTGGTCACCGACCTGGTCAGCGTCCACCCGTCGTGGCGGTACCAGGGCTCATCGCAGGTCGCGGTCCCGACCGCGCAGGCGGGCACCAGGGTGGCCGCCGCCCGCGGTGCCGTCGCGTGCACAGTCACTGGCCTGCCGACCGCAGTTGGTGGGCCGCCCGGCCCGCTGCAGGCCGGCGAGCGCGCCCGATTGCGCCGCGGGCTCGGCGTCGCCGAGGGTGACTTCCTCGTGCTGCTCACCGGCGGGGCCGAGGGGTGCGGCCGCCTGGGGCGGCGGGCCAGGGCGATCGTGCGGGACCGCGATGACGTTCACGTCGTGGTCATCTGCGGCCGGAACGAGCGGTTGCGCCGCCGGCTGAGCGCCCTCCGCTCCGGCCGGGGCCGGCTGACGGTCCTGGGGTTCGTCACGAACGTCGCCGACTGGCTCCGCTGCGCTGACGTGGTCGTCACCAAGGCCGGTCCCGGCATCATCGCCGAGGCAGCCTGCTGCGCCACGCCGATGCTGCTGACCTCGCATCTGCCGGGCCAGGAGCGCGGCAATGCCGAGTGGGTGACCAGGGCCGGAGCCGGACGCTCCGCGCGCGGCATCCGGAGCATGCTGCGCGCGCTCGGCGAACTGGCCGCCGACCCTGGCGCGCTCGCCCTGCTGCGTGCGGGCAGCCGGGCTCTGGCCAGGCCGGCCGCGGCGGCGCAGGTGGCCGACCTGATCGCCGCGCAGACGGCGGCGCAGCCCGCACCACAGCCCGCGCCGCAGCCCGCGCCGCAGGTGGCGGATGCCAGCTGGACCGGTCGCTGCCAGCTGACCAGCGCGGTGCCGCGGTGAACGGTGCCGCGGTGAACGGTGCCGCGATGAACGGTGCCGCGGCGAACCTGGCTGGGCGGCTGGCGTCGGGCATCCCGGTCCTCGCCGAGCTCAGGGTCGCCAGGCCGAGCCGGCCGCTGACCAGCCGGTGGTCGCAGCTGCCGGTCGAGCCAGCCGGGAACGCGCTGCTCGGTCTCAGCTTCCGGCCGCTGCAAGCACGCGAGTTCGGCCTCGACCCGCAGCGCGCGCTCGCCGAGCTGCTGCCGTACCCGTTCCCGTTGCTACGGCTCGCCGCGTACTGGGATCAGGTCGAGCAGGCGCCAGGCAAACTCGATACCGCGGCGGTTGACTGGCAGCTGGACGCGGCCGACCGCGCCGGTAAGAAGATCATCCTGTGCGTCGGTGCAGTAAAGGCGTTCGGCTACCCAGAATTCTTCGTTCCCGCCCGTCACCTGCCGGTACCGCTGCCCGAGGGACAGCTGATCGGCCCTGACGGGCACCGGGCGCTGCTCGATGCGGCCGTCAGCTTCGTCAGCAGGATCGTCGAGCGGTACCGGGACCATCCGGGGATCGTCGGCTGGCAGGTCGAGCACGACGCCGTTGACCCGCTCGGCATGGAGCATTCCTGGCGGCTGGCAGCCGGCTTCGTCGCCGCCGAGGTCGCCGCGGTCCGGGCCGCCGACCCGTCCCGGCCGATCGTGCTGAACGGGTTCCTGCCGACATCTTTGCCGGTCAGGCTGCAGCAGCAGTGGCGAACCAGGGATCAGGGTGACTCGCTCGCCGTCGCGGCCCGGCTTGCGGACATCGTCGGCCTCGACTTCTACCCGCGGCACGGGCTGGTCGGGCTCGGGCCGGTGACCGCCTACCTGGCCGGAAGCAATGCCCGGTGGGTGCGCCGCGCGAGCCTGGCGTACTGCCGCGGCGTGGCCGGCTCCGGCCGTCGGATCATGGTCGCCGAAGGCCAGGCCGAGCCGTGGGAAACGGTGACGACGCCGCCGAGCCAGCCGGGTCGCGGCATGTTCAGCTGCCTGCCCGAGCACGTCATCGGCAACTACAACGCGGCCATGCGGCTTGGCCGCAGCGTGCCGTCCGGCCTGTGGGCCTACTTGTTCTGGGGCGCGGAGTACTGGCTGCTGCGCCAGCGGCAGGGCGACGACAGTTATCTGCGCGCCTTCGGCCGGGTGCTTGAGGCCGACCCAGTCTGATTGCTGACGCACTCACAGTTCGAACGGCTTCTCGAGGTCTGGCAGCATAGGGAAGTGCTCGACGTTCAGGGTGACGAGCTCCAGTCCCTCGACCTCAGCGGTGCCAGCTATCAGATAGTCGCCCAGCCCGATCCCCTGGTGAGAGCGCCGGTAGGTACGCATGAAACCGGCAGCCCGCCAGGCGACCTGCTCGGTCACCGGAAACCGCCGCATGGTGGCCAGCAGGCGGTTCACTTCGCGTCGTTCTTGTGATCGCATGCCGCCCGCGACTTCGGTGATGGAGATCGCGCTGATGGCCAGCGGGCGGTCTCGCGACGTGCCTCTTCAAGCCAATACCGTGCTGCGGTGACGCCGCGCAGGTGAGCGATCAGGATGTCACTGTCGACAAGCTTCACCTGGTCTTTGCCAGCCGGGCGATCCGGTCGAGGTGACGGGCGCGGCCATCGGCCTCGCGGGCAAGGAAATCGCCGGAGTCTGACAAGGCGCCGAACGACTCGGCGATAGCAGCGAGGTCGGCCTCCAGGTCAGCCGGTCCGGTTCCGCTCAGCCCCGAGTCGATCAGCTGGCGGATCAGCTTGGCCCTGGAAATACCCCTGGCGCGAGCGGCGTCCTCAATAGCAGCCGATTGCTCCTCGCCGAGGTAAATATTCGTCCTCCGCATACACCACATTGTACACCAGTAGGCTAAGGTTGCGGCGGCCTCCCCCAGTGCCGGGCACCGGGTATTTGAGGCGAGCCGGCCTACCTGACTCGCTCGCGGTAGCTGAACAGGGCACCGCCGACGGCGAGCAAGGCGGCCGTCAGCGCCGCGATGACGGCCAGGTCAGCACCCGCGCCAACGGCCACGACCCGGTGATAGCCGGGCAGGCCGGCGTAGAAGGTGGCACGGGTCAGTTCCACGCAGTAGCGCATCGGCAGCAGCCAGGCAATGTCGGCAAGCAGCCGGGGCGCATGGGTCAGCGGCACCAGCACCCCGCCGAGCACGTACTGCGGGATGATCAGGAACTGGAAAATCTGCATCGCGGACCGCTGGTTGGGCAGCGCCGCGATGGTGGCCAGCCCGAACGCCGCGCCCAGCAGGCAGCAGGCAAGCCCAGTGCCGGCCAGCCCGAGCAGCTGCCATGCGCTCATCCGGACCCCGATGGCCACCGCGAAGCCGACAATCAGCACGCCCTGGCTGACCGCGACCGCGCTCTCGCCGGTGATCTTCCCGGCGAGCAGCGCCGGGCGGGAGACCGGGGCGACGAAAAGCTCGCGGGAGAAGTCGTTCTCGCGGTCCTCGACGATGGAGATCATCCCGGCCGCGGCAGACTGGAACAGCGCCGCCGGGAGCACGCCGGTAAACGACAGCGTGATCGTGCTCAGCCCGGTGACCTTCCCGACGGTTGCCTGCAGCAAGCCGCCAAGACCCGCGATCAGCAAGACCGGGAACGCCAGATTTACCGCCAGCCGCAGCCTGTCCCTGAGCAGCTTGATGACGTCCCGCTGGGCTATCGCCAGCAGCGCGCTGACCTCGGTCGCCGCCCGGTTCAGCCGGCTGACCCGGCTGACCCGGCCTGCCCGGGCCGCCCGGCCGTCCTGTCTGGCCCGCCCGGCCACCCGCCCCGTCATTGCCGGTCGCCGTCCTGGTCGTCGCCGACCAGGGTGAGGTAGGCATCTTCGAGCGAGCGGGCGCCGTGGCGCCGTCTGAGTTCTGCCGGACTGCCGCGTTCGACGATCTGCCCGGCCACGATCACGCAGGCGGTGTCGGCGGACTCGGCTTCTTCCAGGTAATGGGTCGTCAGCAGGATGGTCGTCCCGAACCTCGCTCGTGCCTGCCGCAGGTAGGTCCACAGGCTGCGCCTGCTCTGCGGGTCCAGGCCGGCGGTCGGCTCGTCCAGGAAGAGCACGCTGGGCTGATGCATCAGCGCGCGGACGATTTCCAGCCGCCGTCGCTGGCCGCCGGACAGCGACTTGACGGGCCGGCCGAGCAGGTCAGCCACGCCCAGGATGCCGGCCACCTCGGCGACCTGGGCCCGGTAGGCAGCCGGCATCATCCGGTACAACGGCCGCCACCGGTACATCCCGTACAGCAGCGCGTGCAGCCGGAGGTTCTCCTCGGCGGTGAGGTTCTGGTCCAGTGCGGGCTGCTGGAACACCACGCCGATCTGGCGGCGCACGCCCGCTTGATCCGTGGCGGTATCCCGGCCGCCGATCCGGACCAGGCCCGATGTCGGCTCCAATGTGGTCGTGAGGATGCCGATCGTGGTGGTCTTGCCTGCGCCGTTCGGCCCGAGCAGGCAGCAGAACTCGCCGCTGGCGACCTGGAAGCTGATCCCGTTCACCGCATTGCGCTCCGCGCCCCGGTAGCGCTTGACCAGGTCAGCGACTTCGATGGCAGGCACGGGCGGTACCGGGGGTTCAGGCTGCACCGGGGGTTCAGGCGGCGTCAGTACGGCCATCAGGCGCTACCCGGCGGACCGGCAGCCGCCGGTAGGCCGCGTCGAGGCCGCGGGCTCTCGCCGTCCGCGCGAGCGCGCGCATGACCAGCCTCACCAGGGCGCGAGGCAGGTAGGGGGCCGCGACTTCGCGCTCGAATTCGGTCATGAACAGCGCGAGTTCCAGCGGCCGGGGGACCGCCCGGCTCGCGGCGTGCTGGTCCTGCGCCATCGCGGCCGCGGTCTCCAGCAGTTCCTGCATGCGCAGGGCCGGCCGCGACTCGACGCAGACTCTCGCGGTCACCCCGCCGGCATTGGCGAAGTGATGCACGGTCCCCGGCGGCACGACCACGCGCTGCCCTGGCCCCGCGACGAGGCGGCGCCCGCCGACCCGGAAGCGCATCCTTCCCGCCAGCACCGTGAAGGTTTCCCATTGCTCGGGATGCGCATGGCTGCTCGGCACCCGGCCGCCTGGCGCGAGCCTGAGCTCCCAGTCCAGCACCTGGCCGCCGGTCTGCTCGGCAGTGCGCAGGATCGCTATCTGCTCGCCGCTAAGCGGATTCACGATGAGGTTCGGCTGGGTCATCGGCTCCCCTCCGGTTGGCTGATGTCTGCACCGACAGTAGTCCCCCTGTCAGCGCCGCGATGCCGCGCCGACTTCGGTCGCCCGCCGGCCAGGCCGGACGGCCTGCAGGTAAGCCAGGGGGAGCAGGCGGCAGGCCCGGAAGCCAGCCACACGGCGGGGCGGTCAGTCACACGGCGGCGCGGTCAGTCACACGGCGGCGCGGTCAGCCGCTTGGCTGGCGTAGCGGCGGGATGAGTCATGACTGAGTCCGCGCGGGCCGCGCCGCGCCTGCGCGATGCCACTGGCTGGTCGATATCGTGATCGCCGGTGGGGGCCGCGTAGGCGATACGCCGTCTCTTCCTCCGATTTGAGAACGAGCGCGCAGATGATCACTCGACGTGCACGCTCACCGTCCGCGTGAGAGAAGCCCCGCTGGACGGCGGCTGGGTAGCTGAGTGCCCCGATCTTCCGGGGCAAGCGCACGATCATCGCATCGCCTACCGCTGTAGCAGGCGTCACCCCCCGGAAGAGCCCGCCCCCGCCGTGGCCGATCAGCCGCGCCCGGCTGAGACGAAGAGAAGCCGGACCCCTCGCCAGAAGCGCCGCCGCTAGCGGGTAATGACCAGGGAAACCCCGGGGCGCGCCCTCACCTGCCAGCCCGCGTCCCTGCTGGCTGGCGAGTTCCGCCGCCCTCCTAGCTGACCTTGCTGCCCGGCCGCCGAGGGCAACAGTCGCCGGCCCGTCTCGGCTGGTGAACCTAGTGGTACGAGATCGCATCCATGGGGTATGGGCCCGAGTATCAGGACATGGCTGCGAACCGGGGGGTGGGCGCCATGGTCGGACATCCTGCCAGCCTCTGGGTTATGCCAATCGTCATCACGGTCTCGCTCGCGTTCTGGCTTGGACTCGTGCTGTACGCGTCGTTTCACCCGAAATGGAAGCACCACGGCGCGCCACCGCGCTCGGAGGTAGCAGGCGGGACCTTCATGGCAATCGACGGCGGCCGCCAGCTCGAGCCCATCCCCGGAGAGCCAGCGCATGAGATTCCGGTCCCGCGTGTTCCGGCCGCCGCGGAAAGTTACGAGACCGCCGATTTCGGGGCAACCAGTGCTGCCGGCCCGGAGGGCGCTGAGGAGCAGCCGGAGGAAGCCCGGCGGGCTGGCATCGGACTACCGCCGCGCTTAGCCGGCGCCCAGGGCGATTGCAGCTCAGCGATTGCAGATCCTTGTCCCGGGCCGTTGCCGCAGCCCGGGTACGGGCTGCTGTGGTCACGACGGCGCGTGAGCGACTCCGATGGCCCGGCGACACGCGCAGATGAGACACGGGCAGCTGCCCGATCTGTGAGACTAGAAGCATGGACGACCCGCTCGAAGCTGTCACCGCGGAGGCTGTCGCCTTGCTCAGGCAGGCGGGAGCTCGCTTCGCGTACTTGCACGGCAGTCGCGCCACTGGTCGCAGCCGCGTTGACTCTGACATAGACATCGCGGCGTACTTCGGGGGCCACCCGCCGCACTCCTTCGACGTGCTGCTCCCCCGTGGGGTGGACCTGCTCATCCTCGACGATGCGCCGCTCGAGCTAGCCGGGCGGGTGGCCGTCGGCGGTAAGCTCCTGTTCGAAGAAGACCAGGTCGCACGGGTCCGCTGGGAGGCGATGACCCGGAAGATCTACTTCGACGAGCTGCCGCGGATCGCCCGGTCGCACCGGGAGTTCGCCGCCGCGGTCACGGCCAGGACCACGTAGCCCGTGGTCGACGAGGGCCGCATCCTGCGGTTGCTGCGCAGCGTCAGCGATGACATTTCCGTGCTCAGCCGCGAGTCAGGCGCTGATGAGAGCCGCCGCGAGGATCCCATCTGGCTGAGGGGCGTCAAGTACACGTTCGTCACCGCCATCGAGGCATGCGTGGACGTCGCTCAGCACATCTGCGCTAGCGAAGGGTGGGGGCCGCCGGCTGACAACGGCGACGCGGTGAGACTGCTCGGCGATCACGGCGTCTGCACTCCCGCACTCGCGCGCTCGATCCGCCAGGCGGTCGGCTTCCGCAACGTCCTTGTCCACGAGTACATCCGGGTGAACGACGACATCGTCATCGACCGGCTCAAGGCCCTCGGCGACCTGCAGGATTTCGTCAGCCAGGTGGCAGCGTTCGTCACCCCCGCCTGAGCGGGGCTCTTCGCCTCGACTGCGCGGTATTGTGCGATAGACGCGCTATACCTTGTCGCTGTGCGGGAGCCGCCGTGGGAGTTCAGCCTGGCGAAGCGCCAGACGCCGTCGCGGACGATCCGCTGCCTGAGGCGATCGCCCTGGCCGAAGGTGCGCGCCGGGCTAGCGTCGGGCTGAAGCTGCTCGGCGGGCTGGCGGTCCGGGTCCTCACGCCCGGCCTGCCGCCGCGGCTGCGGCCGGGGCAGGATATGGACTTCGCGTGCCTGTCCAAGGGGCGGAGGTCGACCGCCGCGTTCCTCGAAGACAGCGGCTGCGTGCCGGACCGCAGGTTCAACAACCTCAACGGCGACCGGCAGATGTACTTCACGGCGCCGTCGGGCCGGCCTGTCGACGTGATGGTCGACCGGCTGGCCATGTGCCACGTCCTCGACTTCCGCTCCGGATACGGCCGCCTCCCGCTCACCCTGGACGCGATCGACGTCCTGCTGTCCAAGCTCCAGATCGTCGAGCTGAACGAGAAAGACGCCAGGGACATCCTGCAGTTGCTCGCCGGGCTGCCGGCCGGGGAATCCGGTGCCGGTTCCGCTGTGGGCACCGCCTCCGGACAGGCCAGCGCAGCCGGGCAGGCGACTGGCGCGGCTGGCGCGGCCGCGCCCTTCCTGGACCTCAAGCGGTTCGGCCAGCTGCTGGCGGGCGACTGGGGCTGGTGGCGCACCGTTACCGGGAACCTGGACAAGATCCCGGCACTCGCCGCTGACAAGCCCGAACTCGTCCCGGCCGGCGCGCCGTACGATCCGGTCGCCCGGGCACGTCAGCTCGCCGATGTCGCGCAGTCGGTGCCCAAGGGCATGAAGTGGAAGCTGCGGGCCAACGTCGGCGATCGCGTCCGGTGGTATGAGCTGCCGGAGGAAGTGGGGCACTAACCGGGCCCCGGCGAATGGCACCGCGCTCTTGCCGCGGCTCAATCGCGGCGAGCCGGCCGCCCATTGCCGCACTTGTCAATCCTGACCGCCGGCTGCGCGGGCTGTTACACCCATTGCGTGGGCGCGCCCGCAAAGGCACCATCGTGATGTGAAGATCTTCTTTGCCACCGATATCCACGGATCGGAAGTCTGCTGGCGCAAGTTCCTTAACGCGGCAGCCTTCTACAAGGCCGACATGGTGGTGCTCGGGGGCGATGTCACCGGCAAGGCCATGGTGCCGATCACGGCCCATGGCGGCTACTGGGAGGTGACGCTGCGCGGCGAGACGCTCCGCCTCGAATCCAGGACCGAACTCGACACCATCATGACCAGGATCCGCAACAGCGGATTTTACCCAGCGCTCGTCAGCCCGGACGAGCTAGCGCATCTCGGCGGGAGCGAGGCCGCGGTCGGCGAGCGCTTCGAGCACGAGATGATCAGCTCGCTGGACCGGTGGCTCGATATGGCCGACGGCAAATTGCGCGGCGGCGCGATTCCGTGCATCCTCAACGGCGGAAATGACGACATTTTCGAGATCGACAGCGTCATCGAAGCATCGCCCTGCGTGAGCTTTGCCGAGGGCAAGCTGCTGGACCTGGACGGCTTTTCGCTGGTCTCCATGGGCTGGACGAACCCGACGCCGTGGCACACCTACCGGGAGGCGCCCGAGGCGGAACTGGCCACCAAGATCGAGGCGCTCGCCGGCCAGGTGCCGGATATGGGCCGGGCCATCTTCAACTTCCATGCGCCGCCGTACGGGACCGGGCTCGACGACGCGCCGGCGCTCGACGAGAACCTGCGGCCGGTGCACGGCGGCGCGGTCATGAAGCCGGTCGGCTCCACGGCCGTCCGGGACGCGATCGGGAAACACCAGCCGATGCTGTCGGTGCACGGTCACATTCATGAGAGCCGGGCCATCAAGCGACTGGGCCGCACGATGGCGATCAACCCCGGCAGCGTGTACGGCGACGGCGTACTCCAGGGTGCCGTCCTCGACCTGGACAAAAAGAAGGCGAAAGTCAGCAGGTACCTGCTGGTCAACGGCTGATGCCGGCCGGGAACCAGCAGATGAGGACCAATGCCGGAAAGGCCAGGCAGGCTGGCCGCAGGAGGCTGAGAGGCGGAAATGGCGACAGAATCCGTGAGCGGAACCCCGACCCTGTTCCTGCGTAACGCGACTGGCCTGGTCCGGGGCTGGTCGGTGCGTGACTCGATCATCTATGCCTGCCTGGCGACGAATTTCGTGACGCTGGGGATCTACGAGTTCACCTTCGCCGGCCCGGCTTTCCCCCAGGGCCAGTTCATCACCTCGATCGTCATCTCGGCGATCCTGGTCTCGTTCCTGGTCGTGGCCTACAGCGGGCTGATAGTGACGATCCCCCGCGCGGGCGGCGACTACGTCTGGCAGACCCGGATCCTGGGCAGCGGCGTCGGCTTCGTGATGGCCGCTACCGGCTGGTGGTTCATCCTGTGGCTATGGGCGCCGATCTACGGCAACATCCTGTCGGTCCAGCTGTTCCAGCCGCTGTGGGCCACTTTCGGTGATCCCGGCGGAGCCGCCTGGTTCACCTCCAGGACCGGCATCTTCGTGGTCTGCCTGATCACGATCGCGATCGCCGGCATTCTCGTCTCGCTCGGCATGGCAGGGTATGCACGGATCCAGAAGTGGTGCTTCTACGGCGGCCTCGTCGCCTTCGCCGTCGTCGTGATCCTGCTGCTGATCAACAGCCACGCCTCGTTCGTCAGCTCGTTCAACTACGAAGGGCAGAAGCTCTTCGGCGTGCACAACGCCTACGCGGCCACCAACGCAGCGGCGCGGAAAGCGGGCTACAGCACCTACCCCATGGGCTTCGGGCCGATCGGGCCGACCATGCTCCTGGTCCCCGCCATGATGTTCTTCATCCTGTGGCCGAACTGGGGATCGACGCTGTACGGCGAGATCCGCGGCGCGAGCGACTTCAAGCGGGTCTTCACCGGCATGTTCACCGGGCTGTGGATCACCGTCCTGCTGACCGTCATCTTCCTGCTGCTGGTCGACAAGACGATCGGCTGGGGCTTCTACCAGAACCTCAACTCGCTGGACTACAACCTCACCCCGCAGTTCGGCATCTGGCCGTACCCGTTCCTGTTCGCTGGCTGGCTCGTGCACAACACCGCGTTCCAGGTCATCCTGATCCTTGCGCTCAGCCTGTGGTTCTTCGGCTGGGTGGGCACGCTGTTCCTGTCCTCGACCCGGGTCATCTTCGCGGCAGCGTTCGACCGCGTGCTGCCCGACCGCGCGGCCGAGGTATCCGAGAAGCGCAGGGTGCCGCTGTACTCGCTGATCCTCATGCTGCTTCCGGCGGCCGGCCTGTCCGCGGTGTACGCCTACTCGGCCACCTTCCGCAACTACACCCTCGATGCCACGCTGGTGATCGCGGTGACTTACCTGTTCAGCGCTGTCGCCGTGGTCATCCTGCCGTGGCGCAAGCCGGACCTGTGGGCGGCGTCGCCCGCGAGCCGGCTCAAGCTGCTTGGCGTGCCGGTCGTCCCGGCGGCGGGCTGGGTGACCATCGCGCTGCTCGTCTTTGACCTGTACGAGTGGTTCTCCAACGACCTGTACTTCGTCAACAACCATGACTCGCTGTACTTCATGGCAGGCATGTACGTACTGGCGATCGTCGTGTACGTGGTCGCCCGGCTGGTGCGCCGCCGCCAGGGGATCGACCTCGGCCTGATCAACAAGGAGATACCGGTCGAATAGCACGGCAGCCGGCATCCGCGCGGGTTTGCGTGATGCACTGACAGAATCGTCCGGGAACGGGCATTCTGCGGTGCATCATGCCCGCCCGGCCGCGGTCGCCTGGCGATGCGCGGCACACTGGCACAGACAACGCTCGGCCCGGCCAAGGACCGGCCCCGACAGAGATGAGTGAGATCGCGCCATGACGGAGACACCAGACCGGGCCAGCGCGGTCATCATCGGGGCCGGCATCGTCGGCAACAGCCTGGCTTATCACCTGGCCAGGCTCGGCTGGACGCAGCTCGTCCTGCTGGATAAGGGTCCGATGCCGAACCCCGGCGGCTCGACCGGCCATGCCTCGAACTTCATCTTCCCGATCGAGTACTCGAAGATGATGATGGAGCTGACCAGGGACAGCACCGAGCAGTACAAAGAGCTAGGCGTGTTCACGCGAAGCGGCGGCATCGAGGTCGCCCGGACCGACGCGCGCATGCAGGAACTGCGCCGCCGGTGCACGCAGGCAAAGTCATGGGGCATCCCGGCCGAGTTCCTCTCCCCGGCGGGCGTCCGCAAGCTGGTGCCCTACCTCGACGACTCGGTGATACTCGGCGGCGCTTACTTCCCGACGGTCGGCGTCGTCGACTCGCTGCGGGCTGGCACGCTGATGCGCGAGCGAGCGCAGCAGCTTGACGCGCTGACCGTGGTGGCCGGCGCCGAGGTGCTCGGCATCGACAAGACCGCCGACGGCCGGGTGGCCGGGGTGCGCACGAGCAAGGGCGACATCGCAACCGACGTCGTCGCTATCTGCTGCGGCGTGTGGAGCCCGCGGGTAGCCCGGATGGCCGGCGCTCGCATCCCGCTGACCCCGATCGTGCACCAGATGATCAGCGTCGGGCCGATCGCGCTGTTCGATGGGACCGAGGGCGAGATCGGCTACCCGATCGTTCGGGACGTGGACGAGAACATGTACGAGCGCCAGCACGGCGGCGACATGGAAGTCGGCTCGTACGCGCACCGGCCGATCATCGTCGCACCTGATGACATCCCGTCGATCGACGAGGCAGTCCTGTCGCCGACCGAGATGCCGTTTACCTCCGACGATTTCGACCCGCAACTGGAGCGCGCGCTCGAGCTGATGCCTGACCTGCTGGGCGACGAGCGGGCCGGCGTCCGGTACGCGATCAACGGGCTGATCTCGATGACGCCGGACGGGCATCCGGTGCTGGGCGAGACGCCCGAGGTGCCGGGTCTGTGGTCGGTGGCGGCCAGCTGGATCAAGGAAGGACCTGGCATCGGCCGCGCGGTCGCCGAGTGGATGAGCGGAGTCACGCCCGAGGTCGACATTCACGAGGCCGACATCTGCAGGTTCTACCCCCACCAGCGCACGACGGCGCACGTAACGGCGCGGGCACGCGAGGCCTTCAACAAGATGTACGGAATCGTGCATCCCAGCGAGCAGTGGCAGTCCGGCCGCCCGGTCCGGGTCAGCCCGGTTTACCAGCAAGAACGCGATCTCGGCGCGGTGTTCCACGAGACCGCAGGCTGGGAACGGCCGATGTGGTATCAGCACAACCGCGACCTGCTCGACCGGTACGCCGGCAAGCTGATGGACCGCGGCAGCGAGTGGGAGTCCCGCTGGTGGTCGCCGATCATCAACGCGGAGCACCTGGCAATGCGTGACCGGGCTGCCCTGTTCGACCTGTCCGCGTTCGCGATCCTGGACATCACCGGACCAGGCGCCCTGCATGCGGTGCAGCGTGTCGCGGTGGCCCAGATGCAGGTGCCGGTCGGGAAGGTGGTCTACACCTCCTTCCTTGACGACGCGGGCGGAATCCGGGCTGATCTGACGATCATGCGCCTCGGCCCGCGGCACTTCCGGGTCGTGACGGGCGGGGCCACCGGCATGGCCGACCTGAAATGGATCAGCGATCACCTGCCTGATGACGGCTCCGCCGCGGTCACGGACGTGACCTCGGCCTGGACGACGTTCGGCCTGTGGGGGCCCAAGGCACGGGAGATCCTGCGGCATCTCACCGACGACGACATCGCCAATGCCGCTTTCCCGTTCGGGACCTGCCGGGAGATCGAGGCCGAGGGCATGACGGTGCTCGCGTCGCGGATTTCTTATGTCGGTGAGCTCGGCTTCGAGCTCTACCTGCCGATCGAGCAGGGCCGAAGGCTCTGGGAAGCGCTGTTCTCGGCCGGCCTGGCATACGGCATGGTGCCCGCGGGAATCGGCGTGTACGGCACGACCGGCAGGCTGGAGAAGGGCTACCGCGCCTACGGAGCCGAGCTGGACGCTCAGTACAACCTCGTCGAGGCTGGCATGACCCGGCCGAAGGTCAAGGAGCAGGACTTCGTCGGCAAGGCCGGCTACCTGCGCCAGCGCGCGGCCCCGCCGGCCGCGATCCTGTGCACGCTTACCGTCGACGACCATGCCTCCGCGTCGGGCGAACTCCGCTACATGCTGGGCGGCGAGCCGGTGCTGTCGGCGGCGGGCGAGCCGCTGACCGACGCGAAAGGACGCCGGTCGTATGTCACCAGCGCGGGTTCCGGCCCGTCGGTCGGCAAGCACCTGCTGCTGGCCTACCTGCCGCCGCAGCAGGCGCTAGCGGGTACCCCGCTGCTGGTGGAGTACCTGGGTGAGCAATACCCGGTGACCGTGGCCGTGGCCGGCTCGACGCCGCTGTTCGATCCGGCCAACGAGCGGGTCAGGAGCTAGCGCTCGTGGACATCCTGGTCCTGGTCAAGCGAGTGCCGATGGTGGGCGGCACGATGGTGCTGACCGCCGACGGCCAGGACGTCGATACCCGCATGTCCGGGTTTACCGTCAGCCCGCACGAGGAATGCGCGGTCGAGGAAGCGGTGCAGGTCACTGAGCGGCTCGGCGGCACCGTCACCGTGCTGACGCTCGGTCCGCCGGAGGCCGCCGACCAGTTGCGGGACATGCTGGCCCTTGGCGCGCACCGCGGCGTCCTGCTGGAGACCGACGGGCGCGAGTGGGGCCCGGTTGCCACGGCGGCCGCTATCGCGGCGGCAATAGGCGAACTGGCGCCTGCCGCGTTCCCGCTCATACTGGCCGGGAATGAGGCTGCGGATACCGGCGGCTACCAGGTGGGGATCCGCCTCGCGCACGCACTCGGGCGGCCGTGCGTTACCGGGGTCAAGCGGCTCGAGATCGCTGGCGACATGCTGCGCGCGTGGCGCGAATACGGCGGCGGGCAAGAGGAGTTCGAGCTTGCGCTGCCCGCCGTGGTCAGCGTCAAGGAGGGCATCAACCTGCCCCGTTACCCGTCGCTGCCGGGCCGGCTGCGGGCGAAGCGGGCGCAGATCGAGGTGCGCAAGCCGGCCTGGCAGCCGGACGGGCTGCGCAAGATAGCGCTGCGGGTGCCAGCCGGGTCGGCGCAGCGGGCGCGCGTGCTCGGCCAGGGGGCCGGCGCGGTGCCGGAACTCATCCGGGTACTCGGCGACATCGGCGTGCTCGCGCCGGGCGGCCGGGCTGACACCGACGGGATCGTTGCGTGAGCAAGCCGGTGCTCTGCCTGGTCGAGGTCGACCACGGCGAGATCGCTGCGACGTCGCAGCGGGCGCTTGCGGTCGCGCGGTCGCTGGCGCGGGCTGACCCGGCGCGGGCTGACCTGGCGCGGGCTGGCTTGGCGTCGGCTGGCTTGGCGTCGGCTGACCTGGCGTCGGCTGACCTGGCACGGGCTGACCCGGCGTCGGCTCGCTTGCCTGCGGTCGGCGGCCTGACCGCCGTGGTCTTCGGCCCGCCGGGCGATTCCGCCGATCGCACCGCGGCCGACCTGGCCTGCCAGGGTGTCACCGAGCTGTGCCTGGTGGCGTCGGACGAGCTCACGTGTTACGCCCCGGTGGCATGGGCGCGCGCAATCGAGCAGCTCATCGCGGCCCGCTCGGCGGCGGCGGTGGTCGCGCCCGCCACCGACCGCGGTGCGGAGGTGCTGGCACACCTCGGCGCGCTCACCGGACTCCCCGTTGCCGCGAACTGCGTGGCGGCCGCCGCGACAGGCGACCAGAACTGGCGCCTGCGCCGGCACCGCTGGGCCGGGAGCTTGCTCGAGGACGCGGTCCTGGCGGCGCCGGTTGCGCTGCTCACCGTCGCGGCCGACGCGGTTGCTGATGACGGCTCGGCGCTGCTGCCGGTCGCGGTTGCGGATGACGCGGTTGCTGATGACGGTGCCGGACCTGAGCCGGCCATTGCTGCGCCGGATGCAAGCGGGCAGGTCTTCGCGCCCGTTTCCGGCGGAGCGACGATTCCGGCCGCCGATGTGCCGGTGACTACCTTCGCGCCCGCCCTGCAGGCGGCGGACCTGCGCGTGCGTGCGACTCAGTCGGCCGGGCAGGGCGGCGGGATGTCGCTGGCGACAGCCCGGGTCGTAGTCGGCGGCGGCCGCGGCGTCGGCGGGCCGGACGGCTTCGCCGCGCTCGAGGAACTGGCCGGACTGCTGGGCGGAGTCGTCGGCGTGTCCAGGGTGGTGACGAGCCAGGGCTGGCGACCGCACCGGCAGCAGGTCGGGCAGACTGGCACGAAGATCTCGCCGGAGCTCTATCTGGCCTGCGGCATCAGCGGGGCGATCCAGCACATGGCCGGCTGCCAGTCAGCGAAGCACATCGTGGCGGTGAACACCGACCCGGACGCGCCGATCATGTCGCGCGCCGAGTATGCCGTGATCGGTGACCTGAACGAGGTAATTCCCGCGCTGGTGGCCGCGATCAGGGCAGCTGGCGGCCAGGGGTAGGAGCTGGCGGCCCGGCGGGTAGCCGTCAGCTCGGCGGTTCACGACGGCCGACAGTGAGCTGACCCGGCGACTCGCTCATGATCGATGTTGATTCTGGGTGGCTATAGCAACCCTGACTTCACATCGATCATGATGGTCGCCGGGCGGCCCTGATCTTCGCTAGCTCAGCTCGACCTGATCCAGGTGTTGCTGAAGGCGCCGGAGCTTGACATGGAACTGGTCGAGTCCTTCTGGCGGCCGCTGTTGTCGATCATGATGATCTGAGTCGGGCTCTGCGTGCCCATCGACGTGCCGTTGGCGCTCGAGACCGTGTAGTGGATGGTGCCGAAGTCCGCGAGCGGCAGGATCCCGCCGCTGGCCGTACAGCACGGCGCCTCAGTGATCACCTCAGCCGAGGACCGGGCGAACCCGCTCTCGTTGATGGTCTGGGTCTGAGTCCAGCCCTGAGTACTGTCCGTGAGCACCAGCGTGTAGGTGTCGGTGCCGGAGAACGTCACCGATGCGCTCATGGCGTCGCCGGGCTTGACCGTGTTGGTGTAGTACACCGGGTACGCAGGATACATCTCGTACCAGCCGTAGTAATCCGGCGTCCCGCCGCTGCAGTCGGAGTCCGTCCCGGTCTGCTCGACCGAGTTACTGCTGTAACCGTCGAGTCCAACCCAGAACGCGGCGTACTGGTTGCCCCGGCGGCACGTCGCGGTCGGCTGCGTCCAGCTGGCGGACACACTGGTGAAGGCGCCATTCGCGCCGGTCACCGCATAGCCCGACCAGTTCGTACTGTAGGCCTGGAAGCGGCCGTTCCGCCCCACTGTTCCTGCTCCGCCGCCAGACCTCAGCATGATGCCTCCGGGCGCGAAACCGTGGATTGCGCCGCCGGGCCGCACCGTGGTGGTGGTGGATGGATGGTGCACGGTTGCGGCAGAGGCGTTGCCGGCCGCCAGCCCGAGCAGCGAGCCGACAGCGATGACTACGGTGGCGAGGGGAATGCTCCAGCGTCTTAACATCGGTGTCCTTCCGCTAGGTCGTGCCGTGGTGACGCTGTGCTCAAAAAAGCCCAGGCTCATCTGGAGCCTGGGCAGGGAACCTATTCGAGCCTGGACGATATCCATCACCACGAGCGGGACGTTGCCGAGAAGCTACAGCGGCGTCGGCTCACGGTTAAACAAAGAAAAGATAAAGACTAGATAAAGAAACTGGGCCGCTATA
>DAHVAR010000172.1 GCA_027314515.1 Actinomycetota bacterium | reverse complement strand
CCGTCGGCGCGCCGCCGCCGGAGCTCGGCTGGTTCACCGCCGGCGGAGCAGAATCGGAGGGTCAGCGGGTCGTCAGTTTCATCCCCTACACGGCGCAGTTCAACATGACCGGCCAGCCGGCCGTCAGCCTTCCGCTGCACTGGACGCCGGCCGGCCTGCCAGTCGGCGTCCAGCTCGTCGCGGCTTACGGCCGCGAGGACCTGCTGATCAGGGTCGCGGCACAAGTTGAGCAAGCTGCACCATGGGCGGGCCGGCGTCCGCTGGTCCACGCATAACCCGGCCGGCTGTCTCGCCGGCCGGGTCACTGCAGCGCCATAAGCCCGGCGCTGGCGGGAACGAAGCCGCGAGCCACCGCCTGCGGCAGCTAGCCGATCGCGCGATGCACGTTGTCCGTCTTGGCTGGCCCGAGCTCGACCTCGGCGATCAGCGGTCCTGGTATCGACGGGTCGATGACCCCGTCTTCCAGCCAGGTGTAGCTGCCATCGAGGATGCGCTTGGCTGTCCTGGCGTCGGCGGCGTCGCTGTTGTTCCACAGCTGGGCGAACAGTTCCTCGGTCCGCAGCCGGGCCTGCGTGCAGAACAGGTCGGCAAGTTCGTGCGCGGTCGCGCCGCGCCCGGTCCCGGCGCCATCGGTCCCGGCGCCATCGGCCTGGTCCATCTGCGCCCGGACGCAGGTAGCGCTGATCGCGAACAATTCCGCGCCGATGTCCACTATCCGGCCGAGGAAGCCTTCCTTCCGCTCCAGCCGGCCCTGCCAGCGGGCCATCGCGTAGAACGTCGACCGGGCTAGCTTCCGGCTTGCGCGTTCCACGTACCGCAGGTGCGGGGCGAGCCTGCCGAACTCGCCGAACGAACCCGGCTTCTGCCCTTCGCCAGTCATCAGCGTGGGCAGCCACTTGGCGTAGAACTCGCCGGCCTTCGCCGCTGCACGCGCGCGCCGGACCGCCGGCAGCCGCGGATCGATCAGCTCGCCCGCCGCCGACAGGTGAGCATCGGTCGCCTCGCGCGCGATGAACAGCCGCATTATCTCCGAGGATCCCTCGAAGATCCGGTTGATCCGCATGTCCCTGAGTATCTGCTCGGCGGGGACGCCGCGCTCCCCTCGTCTGGCCAGCGACTCAGCGGTCTCGTAGCCACGGCCGCCACGGACCTGGACCAGCTCATCGGCGATCTTGCAGCCCATCTCGGAGCAGTACAGCTTGGCCAGCGCCGCCTCGATGCGGATGTCGTTCTGCTTGTCGTCGGCAAGCTGGCTGGACAGTTCAACCACCGCCTCGAGCGCGTACGTGGTGGCCGCGATGAAGGAGATCTTCTTGGCGACCGCCTCGTGCTCGCCCACCGGCCGTCCCCACTGCACTCGCTCCCGCGACCACTCCCTGGCGAACTTGGTTGCCAGCCTCGCGGCGGTCAGGCAGCTGCCGGGCAGTGACAGCCGGCCCGTGTTCAGCGTGGTAAGCGCGATCTTGAGGCCCTGGCCTTCCGCTCCGATCCGGTCTGCGGCCGGGACCTTCACATTGTGGAACCTGGTCACGCCGTTCTCCAGGCCGCGCAGGCCCATGAAAGCGTTCCGCCGCTCGACGGTGACGCCCTGCGCGCCCGCTTCCACTACGAAGGCGGTGATCCCGCCCCGGTGCCCGTCACTGGCCGGAACCCTCGCCATCACGACGAGCAGGTCCGCGACGACTCCGTTGGTCGTCCAGAGCTTCACGCCGTCCAGAACGTACTCGGAGCCGTCGAGCGAGGGGATCGCGGTCATGCTCAGCCGGGCCGGGTCTGATCCGACGTCGGGCTCGGTCAGCAGGAAAGCGCTGATCTCGCCGCGTGCGCATCGCGGCAGGTAGCGCTCCTTCTGCTGGTCCGTCCCGAACAGCGCCAGCGGCTGCGGCACGCCGATCGACTGATGCGCGGACAGCATCGCGGCCACCGCCGGAGAAGCCGACCCCGCTATCCCGAGAGCGCGGTTGTAATACAGGTTGGTCAGGCCAAGGCCGCCGTACTCGGGCGCGATCTTCATGCCGAACGCGCCTACCGCCGCAAGGCCCCTGATCACCTCGTCAGGTATCCGCGCATCGCGTTCGATCTGCGGTCCGCTGACTGAGCTCTCACAGAATTCGCGCAGCCGGGCGCAGAACTGCTCACCGCGCTTGCTGGCTTCCTCGCTCGGGCGCGGATGCGGATAGATCAGGTCAAGCCGGAAATCGCCGAGGTACAACTGCTTGCCGAAGCTAGGCCGGCGCCAGGCAACTTCGCGAGCTTCCTCCGCCACCTGGCGTGACTCTCGCTCACCGATATGGCGGACACGATCTTGCTGTTGAGCAGTCATGGCAGGTCCGTTCGTCGATTGCTCCCAAGATCCCGCTTATTCCTACCCGCCAGTAACGCTTGTAAGCCGCGTCCGGGCCAGCCGGCGGCGCCTAACCCCGCCAGGTGGAAGCCTGCCGGGCGACGGTCAAGAACGTACAAGACCAGTCGGCGCTGCCGCGCCTACGGTGACTGACATGCCAGCTCAGCGGACTGACTCCGGCCCGGCACCGGACTGCGCCGGCCCCGGCGCGGCTGATGAGGCCGGCCCCGCGGCCCGCCCGCCACGGCCGGTCCGCGACGGAATAGGCCTTGGCCTGGCAGTCGGGGTATCAGGACTCGCATTCGGCGCCGCGGCGGTCGGCTCCGGGCTGACGGTCTGGCAGGCATGCGCGCTCAGCATTCTGGCCTTCACCGGCGCCTCGCAATTCGCGCTCGCGGGCGTCATCGCCAGCGGCGGCAGCCTGCTTGCCGGAACCGCCGGGGCGATCCTGCTCGGCAGCCGGAATGCCCTGTATGGCCTGCGCCTTGCCGAGGTCCTGCGGCCGCGCGGCCTCGGCAGGCTGCCGGCCGCGGTGGGCATCGTCGATGAGACCACCGCCATCACGCTCGCCCAGCCCGACCCGGTGACGGCGAGGACGGCGTTCATCGCGACGTCCTGGTGCCTCTACCTGACCTGGAACGCGGCTACTCTCGGCGGCGCGCTTGGTGCCGGGCGACTAGGTTCTCCGCAAGCGTTCGGCATTGACGTGGTCGGGCCCGCCGCGTTCCTCGCGCTGATCTGGCCGCGGCTGGCATCCGGGCACACTGAGCGGCTGGTGGCACTGGGCGGAGCAGCACTGGCACTGATGACGACGCCGGTGCTGCCGGTGGGCGTGCCGGTCATCCTGGCCGCGACAGCCGCACTGGCCGGGGCGCTGACTGCTCGGGCCGTCCCCGAGCCAAGCGCCGCTACGGGCGGTGCTGCCGCCACAGGCGGTGCTGCCGCCACTGAAGGTGCTGCCGGCACTGAAGGTGCTGTCGGCACTGGCGGGGACTTCACCGGCGGCAGGAGATGACCGGCACCTGGATCGCCGTGCTGGCGACCGCAGCCGGCTGCTACGCGCTCAAGCTTGCCGGGCTGACGGTGCCGCACCGGATACTGGCGAACCGGCGAGTGCGCCGGTTCGCTGAGCTCGTTCCTGTCGCGCTGCTCGCGGCGCTGTCGGCCGTGCAGACCGTTACCACCGGCCAGGCGCTTGCCCTCGATGCGGCGCGACTGGCGGGCCTTGGCGCGGCGGTGGTAGCGCTCGCGCTGCGAGCCCCGTTCCTGGTCGTGATCGTCGCCGCGGCGGCCACCGCCGCTGTCCTTCGCGCAGCCGGGATCTCCTGACCGGCCGGCCGCCGGCTCGCTCATGGCGCGAGCCGCCAGCGGGGTAAAGTGCGCCGGGTGGCAATCGCGGTGGAAACTCTCGACGAGGTGACCGGCGAGGCAGTCGAGGCCTTCGGCCGGCTGCTTCCGCAACTATCCAGGTCGGCTAAGCCGCTCGACGCCGCCGCTCTTGCTGCGGTGGCATCCTCCCCCGCGGTGACCGTGCTGGTGGCACGCAGCGACGACCAGATCGTCGGATCGCTGAGCCTGGTGATCTTCCGGATCCCGACCGGGCTGCGCGCCTGGATCGAGGATGTCGTGGTGGACGAGGCGGCCAGGGGGCAGGGCGTCGGCGCCATCCTCACCAGGGAGGCGCTCCGGCTCGCCCGGGCGGCCGGGGCGCGCACCGTCGACCTGTCCACCAGGCCGTCGCGGGCGGCCGCGGGCCGACTCTATGAACGAGAGGGATTCAAGCAGCGGGAAACGCGGATGTACCGGTACTCGTTTGACTAGGCGCGGCGCTACCTGGCCAGTTCCGAGACGGCCGTGAGCAGCCGGTCCACCTCGGCAGCGTCGTTGTAATGCACCAGGCCCGCGCGGACGGCGCTCCCGGTTTCCCTGATGCCGAGCACGCCGGTCAACTCCCAGGCGTAGTTATCCCCGTTCCAGACATTGATCTTGCGGCGGGCGAGGTGCTCTGCCACCTGCCGCGGCGTGCGTCCGTCGACGTTGAAGTAGGCGGTCGCGGTCCGGCTGGCGGCGCGCCCGTAGGTCCGGACATGCGCCATGCTGTCCAGCCCGGCCAGCAGGACCTCGAATAGCTCCTGCTCGTGCTGGTGAACAGCCGCCATCGAAGCAAGCACCCGCTCCCGCAGCCTGGCCGGGTCGGCGCCTGCGCCTGTGCCTGCGTCGGGCAACTCGGCGAGCGAGGCCAGGTGCGCGACGGCGGCGGATACCCCGGCGAGGCTTGCGAACGGCAGGGTGCCGAGCTCGAATCGGTCCGGAACCTCCTCCGGCGATGGCTTGAGCTTGTCCGGTCGCAAGCTGGCGAGCAGGCCGGGATCGGCAACCACAGCGCCTATGTGCGGGCCGGACCATTTGTAGGCGCTGGTCGCATAGAAGTCAGCGCCGAGCGCCCGGACGTCGACCGGGACGTGCGGGGTCGCGTGCACGCCATCGACGTAGCTGAGCGCGCCGGCCGCCTTCGCCAGCGCGGTGATGGCCGGCGCGTCCGGCCGGGTGCCGATGATGTTGCTGGCCGCGGTCACTGCAACGAGCCTGGTCCGCTCCGTAATGAGGTCGCGGTACTGGCCGGCGGGCAGTTCCCCGGTAGCCCGATCGACGTCCGCCCAGCGAACGGTGGCGCCCGCCTGCGCGGCCGCCTGCACCCAGGGCCGCACGTTCGCGTCGTGATCGAGCCGCGAGACGACGACCTCGTCGCCGGGCCGCCAGTCTTTGGCCAGCGTCATGGCAAACCGGTAGGTCAGCGTCGTCATGTTCGGCCCGAGGACGACGCCCTGCGGATGACCCCCGGTCAGCGCCGCGACAGCGGCCCGGCACCCGGCGGTAATCGCGTCAGCCCGGTGACTCGCCGGGAACGCGCCGTCGGTGTTGCCGAGGCCCGCCGACTGGGCATCGCTGATCGCATCGATCACCGCGGCAGGCACCTGGGTCCCGGCAGCGCCGTCCAGGTAGGCGTAACCATCGGCCAGCGCCGGGTAGCACGCCCGCACCGCCGCTACGTTGAGCTTCACCGGTCAGTCCCTTCGTCGGCGGCGCAGCCGCGGGGGCCAGGCAGCCAGTGATGACCGCAAGGCGCCTGCCTCCACTGCGGCCGGCGACGGCCGGCCCGAAGCCGCCAGCACAGCATGCCAGGGATCGAAATGTCGCACCGCCCTGGCCCCCAGCGACACAGACGGCACCGGCAGGTGCGGCAGGCCGGCCCGCCACCCGGCGAGCACGGCAGCCGGGTCGGCCGGCCGATAGTCGGCGCCGAAGGCCCTGGCAAGGTCGAAGGCGTGCACGTGCCATTCGGCGCAGGCCGCGCCGGCCATCCCGCCGACAGTGACGACGGTGCCGCGGTACTGATGGTGGGGCAGGTCCCAGACCGCGGCCAGCCGGCGCGCGTAACCGCGCGCAGCCGAGGCGAACGCGGCGATGTGCTCCGCGGGGGAGGCGTCGGCGAGCGCGGCAAGCTCGGCGGCATTCTGCCGGGCGAGCTTGCGGCCGAGCGTGTCCGGATGGGCTCCGGTGGCCATCAGCCGGGCGTACCGGCTCATCGGGGCATCATCGAGGTACTCGTTGAAGTCGTCGGCCACGCACCGAAGGTGACCAGCCAGTTCAAACGCGCGCCACTCCGGGCACGGGGTCTGGGCGAACCAGCTGTCGTCGTCGAACGCCGCAGCGATCTGGCAGACGGCTTCGATCCCCGCGTCGTACGCAGCTAAAGCCAGAGCGGGCGCTTGTACCGGCGCGGACAGCCCACGGGAATGGGTGCGCTGCACTGGGCCCCCTCCAAGCCGAACTCCGGCTTCAACACGCCGTCGTCTGGCCAGCGTGCCAGAGTTACCCGCTGTTCGCCACCCTGCACCGTATCTATAGAATCCTCGCGGCAGGAGACTGCGCGGTAGCAAGCGAACCTCCGGCTGGCGAACGGAATCCGAACACCGATGGCCGCTCCCGTGAGGGCTTGCCGGAAACTCTGGTGACAAGACCGCCGCTCGCCAGTTAACCTGCGGATAATGCCCCCCACCACCGCTAGTTCGCCGCAGCATGCCCGGGATCAGCTCACCGCGCCTGGGCAGGCCCCCGCGCGCGCGCAAACGCCCGCCCAGGCCCTGTGGCGGTTGCGGGAGTACATGCGGCCGTACTACCTGATGCTGTTTCTGATGATCACTGCGGCGATACTCGCGGTGAGCTCGGAGATCGCGATCCCGCTGATTACCAAGTCGGTCATCGACAGCGTGGTCGTCAAGGGCATCAGGGCCGAACTGCTGCCGCTGAGCCTCGCGGCGATGGCGCTCGGCGCGATCCAGGCCGGACTCAACTTCTTTCGCCGGTGGAGCATCTCCAGCGCGGTGGTCGGCATGGAGAAGACCATCCGCGATGATCTGTACCACCACTTGCAGCGGCTGGAGCCCGCCTTTCACGACTCCTGGCAGTCGGGTCAGCTGCTGTCCCGTGCCATCAACGACTTGTCCACGATCCGTCGCTTCGCCGGCTTCGGCGTCGTCTTCTTCATCACGAACATCTGGACCTTCCTGCTCATCGTCGCGCTGCTGATCCGGATGAACTGGTGGCTCGGGCTGATCACCGGGCTAGTGTTCCTGCCGGTCTTGGTGCTCTGCCTGCGATTCGAGAAGCGGTACCGGGTGCTGTCCCGGCTGGCCCAGGACCAGCAAGGCGACCTGGCCACCTACGTGGAGGAGGCGGCAGCCGGCATCCGCGTGCTCAAGTCGCTGGGCCGCCGGGATGAGGCCGCGGCACGCCACCTCGCGCAGGCCAAGCTCGTCTACCGGACTCAGGTCGACAAGGCCAGGCTGCGCGGCAAGTTCTGGGCGGGCCTGGACATGGTGCCTAACGCGGTGATCGGGCTCCTGCTCCTGCTCGGGACACTGGCAGTCAGCCGCCACGAGCTGAGCCTCGGCGGCCTTGTCGCGTTCGTGACGCTGACCTTGCTGCTCGTGTGGCCCATCGAGGCGATGGGCTTCATCATCGCGACCGGCCAGGAAGCGGCAACCGCGGCGCAGCGCATCTATGAGATCTTCGACACCGCGCCTGAGATCGTCAACTCGGCCGCAGCGGGGGACGGCGCCAGCCATGACCGGCCCGGCCTGACTGCCGGACGCTGGCGCAGCAGCAGGAAGGCCGCCGTCCAGCGGGCATCCGGGTCGGCCGGCCCGCCCGTGCGGGCAAGGCGGACGGCACCGGCCGCGAGCACACGCGGCGCCGGCTGGCTGACCTTCGATCAGGTGACATACCGCTATCCCGGCGCGCCGTCGCCGGTCTTGCGCGGTGTCAGCCTGGAGTTGTCGCCCGGCGAGACGGTGGCGCTGGTGGGCGCGACCGGTTCGGGCAAGACCACCCTGCTGCAGCTAGTGCCGAGACTGGCCGACGTGACTTCCGGTCGCATCACCCTGGATGGCACAGACGTCCGTGATCTGCCGCTGCCGGAACTGCGGCGCCGGGTCGCCTGCGCCTTCGAGGACCCGACCTTGTTCTCCGCCAGCGTCCGGGAAAACGTGGCGTTCGGTGTCCAGCACGCCACCGAGGACGCGATCCGGGCCGCGCTCGACGCGGCACAGGCAGACTTCGTGGCCGACCTGCCATGGGGCCTCGACACCAGGATCGGCGAGCAGGGCATGGCACTGTCCGGCGGCCAGCGGCAACGGGTGGCCCTGGCCCGCGCGATCCTGGCCAGGCCGCAGGTGCTGCTGCTCGACGACCCGCTGTCCGCGCTCGACGTACATACCGAGGCCAGGGTCACCGCCGCGCTGGCCGACGTGCTCACCACATCGACCGCCCTCGTCGTCGCGCACCGGCCGTCAACTGTCCTGCTCGCCGACCGGGTTGCGCTGCTGGCAGACGGCGTGGTGGCCGCCGTCGGCAGGCATTCCGAGCTGCTGGCCACGCAGCCGCGCTATCGCCACCTGATGAGCGCTGCCGATCTCGGCAACCCCGGTGACGACGGTCGCACCGCGCCCGGGCTGAGAACGGGAGCGAGCCGGTGAGCGCTCCCCCAGCCGAGGCCTGGCGTGGCGTCGCCGCCGAGCAGCAAGAGGACGAGATCACCGGCAAGCTCGGGACCCTGCTGCGACGGCGGTCGCGGCGACTGCTGACCGATCTTCTCGGACCGTACCGGCGGCTCGTTCTGGTGATCTTCCTGCTGATCGTCGCTGCGCAGCTGGCGGCGCTCGCGGGCCCCTGGCTGGTCGGCGTCGGTATCGACCAGATCCCGCAGCTCACCAGGACCCGCAACGCCGGCCCGATAGCGCTGATCATCATCGCGTTTGCCGCCTCGGTGCTCGTTCAAGCGGCAGCCACCCGCTCGTACATCGCCGGGATCGGGCGCCTGGGCGGCCGGGTGGTGCTCGAACTGCGACGCCGGCTGTTCGCGCACTTCCAGCGGCTGCCGATCGCGTTCCACGAGTCGTACACCTCGGGCCGGGTGATCTCGCGCCAGGTGTCGGACATCGACTCGATCTCTGACATGTTCGACGAGAGCCTGGCGTCGCTGGTGTCCGCGGTCCTGTCGCTGCTGCTCGTCGGCGGCGGCATGCTGCTGCTCGACTGGCACCTGGCGCTGGTGGTCATGGCCGGATTCCCGCCGCTCATCTGGCTGTCGATCTGGTTCCGGCGCGAGTCGGCGATCGCCTACCGGCAGACCCGGACCAGGATCGCGCAGGTCATCGTGCAGTTCGTGGAGACCTTCGGAGGCATCAGGGCGGTCCAGTCCTTCCGCCGCGAGAGCCGGAACGAGGACATCTTCGGCGAGCTGAACCAGGCGAACGCCGATGCCAACCTCCGCTCGCAGCGGCTGCTTGCCGTGTACTTTCCTGGCGTTACGCTGGTCGGGAACCTGGCCATCGGCGCAGTCCTGCTCTACGGCGGCCTGCGGGTGATCGACCACCAGATGCAAGTCGGCGTGCTGGTCACGTTCCTGCTCTACCTGCAGCGCTTCTTTGAACCGCTGATCGACCTGTCCCAGTTCTACAGCGCGTTCCAGTCGGCGACCGCGGCGCTGGAGAAGATCTCCGGCGTACTCGACGAGGCACCCAGCGTGCCCGAGCCCGAGCTGCCGACCTCGCTGCCGGATGCCGGCGGGCCAGCCGCCAGAGGACGGCAGGTCCGCTTCGACCACGTGAGGTTCGGCTACCGCGACTCGACTGTGCTGCCTGACCTGAACCTGGCGATCCCGGCCGGGCAGACCGTCGCGCTGGTCGGCGCCACCGGCGCCGGCAAGACGACGATAGCGCGCCTGCTGGCCCGGATGTACGACCCGCTCCAGGGCAGCGTCCTGCTCGATGGCGTCGACGTGCGGCAACTCGCCGACCGCGCGCTGCGGCACGAAGTAGTCCTGATCACGCAGGAGAACTTCCTGTTCAGCGGGTCCATCGCGGACAACATTGAACTCGGCATGCCGGGTGCGAGCCGTAGCGAGATCGTTGCGGCGGCAGCGGCGATCGGCGCGGACGCCTTCATCTCGGCGCTGCCGGACGGCTACGACGCGCAAGTCGGCAAGAGCGGCGGCCGGCTGTCGGCCGGCCAGCGGCAGCTCATCTCGTTCGCGCGCGCGTTCCTGGCCGCCCCCGCCGTGCTCGTGCTCGACGAGGCGACATCGCTGCTCGACATTCCGAGTGAGCGGCTGGTCCAGGACGCGCTGCGCACCATCCTGACCGGGCGCACCGCGGTGATCATCGCGCACCGGCTCTCGACGGTCGCGATCGCCGACCGCGTGCTGGTGCTGGATCACGGGAGGATCACCGAGGACGGCTCGCCCGAGCAGCTGCTGTCGGCGGCGGGCGAGTACTCCTCGCTGCATGCCAGCTGGCAGGAAAGCCTGGCCTGATCGGCCCGGCAGCGTCGCCCGGCGCGTTCGCACCAGGGTGTTGTCGCTAAGCTTGGCGGCGTGAAGAAGGGTCGCATCAAGATCAGTGCCGCCGCTGACGCGGACTACCTCGCCGACGTGGCTCTGGCCGCGAACTTCGACCAGATCCTGGCCAGGGCACGGGCCGCAGACGAAGAGTTCCGGCAGGCGCAGGCCATCGGCGCGCCAGCCAGCGTGCAGTACTCGCTGGCCCGCGACCTGGACACGGCGCTGACGGACGCAACCAGGGCGGCGTATGCAGCGCAGCGGGCTGAGATCGGCCCGGCCGGCTATGAGGACCGGATCTACCGGCGCAAGGCCATGGCGACATCCGCCGTGCACCGCTGGACGGACGAGGCCGAGCGGCTGCTCACGCTGCGGGAGTCACACCGGCTGACCGGCTTCCCGGCCCGCCCGGAAACCGCCGCGCTCGGCCTGCAGATAGCTCACGTGCCGGCTAACCGTCACGCCTGACACCGCCGTTCCCGCTCCGATCCGGGGCTTTCCCGCAGCACCGCACGGCGGCCACTGTACGTAGCTAACCGCCGGCCGACCGTGCCCGGTAAAGATAACTACTCGAAACCTACAAACTCCGGTGCGAAAAACAGTCACAACGGGCCATCCCGTGCCTCCATGCTGTCCTGGCACAGTAGGGTGTGATCAAGAGCACTACACCGAACCCCCAGGAGGCACGAGCATGTGCCCGCACACGCCATCGTGTCCGGACCCGAGCGGACCGGACCGCGAGGCGGCCCGCACCGTTGTCAGCCATCCCGAGCAGGGCTGGAGCCTGCTCTGTAACGGCATCATCATCTTCGAAGACACCGGGGAACTCCTGCCCGGTGGTGCGGCCATCGGCCCGCACCGGCCCACCGACCTGGCCGCCTGCACGATGACCATGCATGTACCGACGAAAATACCACCGGCGCCGTTCCGCAGCTCGGCCGCCTGACGCCGGGCGACTCCAGCAGTTTCATCGCCGTTAGTCAGCCCCGAAGATCCCGGCGAGCCACAAGCCGACCGCAGCGCCTACCGCTGCGGGGTTCTTGCTGAGCGCGTGCGTCTCACCCGGCAGCACGACCACCCGCGCCGCGTCTTCCGCCTCCGGAACGCCGAACGGGTCACGCTCACCGTTGACGACCAGCACGTCGGTGCCCGCCCCCCGCAGTTCACTCAGCCGGCTCAGCTGCGGGCGGCCCGGCGGATGGAGCGGGAACGCCAGGGCAATCACGGCGCGCGCGGCGGCCCGTGCAGCCGTGCGGCATGCCACCCTGGCCCCGTTGCTCCGGCCGCCTTGCACCAGCGGCACGCCCGGAAACTCCTGGCGCAGCGCAGCGACGATCTCCAGCCAGGCGGCATCCTGCGGGCCGGGCGCGCCGGGCGCACGGGCGCCGCGCACCCGGTAGGGCTGGAGCACCCGGCCGACCGCCGCGCCAAGGGTAACTGCGGCGTCCCGCACCGCCAGCAAGTCCGGGGTCTGCACGCCTCCCCCGGCCCCGTGCGTCATAACGACCAGGAACGCGGGAGTCTTCGGCTGATCGAGTTCGACCCGCGCCGGTCCCGCGCCAGTCTGGATCTCAGCTGTCCTGCTCACTCCGCGACTGCTCGCCATCTAGGCAGGGTAGCCTGCACGCCCTACGGAAGGCCGGCCACGTTCACCGACTCGACCTGGCCGGACCCGAAATTGGCTACCAGGACCGCGCCACCAGCCGGATTCGCTGCCACGTCCCGCGGGAAGGCACCGCCCGGCAGGTATCCCAGCAGCGCAGGCCGGCCGGTCAGCGCGTCGCGCACGTCGACGACTGCAAGGTTGCCGGGCTGGCCAGCCGCGCTGAACCGGTTCGAATTTGCGACCAGCACCAGCGAGCCGCCGCGGATCAGGGCCAGGCCGACCGGCGCCTCGCCGACTGAGACGTCGGCGAGCAGTGCTGAGCGGGAACCGGCCCGCACGGCGGCAGCCGAGAACGCCAGCACCGCGTCGCTTGCCCTGGCGGTGACCCACACAACGCTGCCGTTCGCTGACGTGATCACCCGGACCGGGTTGCAGCCGGCTGGCACCCGCGCCACCACCGACCCGGCCGGATCCGACTCGGCCCGCGCCGCGTTGATGACCTCGAGGATGCCCGCCTGAGACGGGAAAGCCCGCACCTCGCTGGTCGAGTAGAGCCAGCGGCCGTCCGGCGCGAAACTCAGCCCGACCGGCGCGATCTGCGTCGGGATAGCACCGACGTAGCCGCTGCCCCGCAAACCATGTGCGAGTGCGGTCCTCAGGTTGAACACCGCTATCTGTTCGTCGCCCTCCAGGCTGACGAACGCGTACCGGCCATCCGGTGACACCGCGACCTCGATCGCGCCGCCTTGCTGCGGCCCGGGAGCGGACAACGTGCCGAGGACCGCATCACGGGCGCCGGACTCCGCGCCACGAACGCTGACTACTACCGCGCCCGTCATGCCGTCAGCGATCAGCAGCAGGCGGCCGCCGGCGGTGAGCGTGACCCCGGCGGCGAACTCGGCGGGCAGCGCGATGGTCTGCACCAGATCCGGAGCCTTGCCCGGTGACAGCAGGAAGACATCGAGGCTGGTCCCTAGCGAGGCGAATCCCCAGCGCCCGCCTGCGGTGACCGCGACCCCGAAGGGCGCGATACGCAGGACCGCAGGTCGTTCGGTCCCGGCTCCGGACCCCGGCGGCCGCAACGATGTCATGGCAGTGGCCGAGGCTGGCAGTACCCGTCCGGCCGCCACGGTCGTGCGGCAGCCGGGCAGCGAACGGCTGACGACCCCCGTACCGGCCGGCGTTTGCGCGCTGGCATGTGCGGCGGCCGACGGCTTGGCCGGCTGACTCGCGCAGGCCGCGCAGGCCACCGCCATGCCGGCCATGACTACTAGCAGGAGCGCTGCCCGGCCCGGCCTGATCACGGGCTCCAACGCTATCCCGCAGCGCGCCGCATCTGGTGACGCAACCATCAAGCCCCGGCGGCAGACCGGTAACTCCAGCCAGGCAGGCAGGCAGGCGAAGCATCACGGTGGCCGCTGGCCCGTGCTATCGCGTGCACCGCCAGGGATTATCCCCCTGGCTGGCCGGACTGTATCACGGCTAGATCACGAATGCGGTGCATTACCCGGCAGAGTGCGTATGAGCTGCGACGGCATAGAGTGTGCCGGGTCCCTGCAGGAAATTCTAGCTCGTCTCAAACGCCAGTCCGATGGTTTCACTCGAAGGTTACCTAAATTGCGGAATTCAACATGAATCCTTCCGGGAAATCTATTGTTCGCACTGTCTCTCGCCGGAGTTTCCGTTAGTCTCACCGACTGTTATTCGCTGCGCGGCACCCCGTCCGGAGTGTCGTGCGGCACCCGCCGAATCCCTTCCAGACCAGGGAGCCGGGGACCCAGCGCAGTTGTCCCTGGGGTGAATCGGCAGGCCGCGTCCGCGTCGAGTGGCTGCGGCCCGCCGTAGGGCTGCTCCAGCCCGAACCCGTCAGCTAACCCGGCAGGCGGCCAGAGGAGAAGGAGTCACGCCATGGGCGCCGCGAGGCCCGGTAGACATTCGGCAGGTCGGCCCCGCCCGGCAGACGCCGGCGCTTCGCATGGCCGGCGGCCGCGGCCGCGGGGCCTGAGAGCAGCGCCACCGCCGTCGCGGTGGCGCTGGGGCATCTCGGCAGCCGCGCTTGCGGCGTCCGCGGCGCTCGTAGCGGCGGGCCTGATCGGCGGATCTTCCCCGGTGAGCCGGGCCAGTCAGGCCAGCCAGCTGGACGCGTCGAGCCGGCCGGCCGGCACCGAGTTCGGCGTCTCGGTGATGTCAGCGGCCAGCCTGGCGCACGACACCAGGATCTTCGGTCGCCTTCCGATTGTCAGGACGCCGTACCTCGGGGTGCCGGCGCCGAGCGCGTGGGCAGGCGGCCTGGCCGGCCAGAACAAGTCCGCGGTCGTCATCGGCTTCACCGCGCCGCCGGCCGCAATCTTGTCAGGCGCCGAGAACCGGGCGCTAAGCCGCTTCTTTCACGCCGCGCCGGCCGGCTACCCGATTTACTACTCCTATGACAGCGAGCCCGAAGCCAGCGTCAGAGCTCACCGGTTCACTGCTTCGCAGTACCGGCGGGCGTGGGCGCGCGTCGCGAGAATCGCCGGCCGGGCAACGAATGCGAACCTCAAGCCGACGCTGATCCTCCGGGCTTCGGACGCTGCCGCCGGATCGGCCCGGAACTGGCGGAGCTACCTTCCGGCTGGGGACGTCATCAGCACGCTCGCCTGGGATGCATATCCGGCCGGCACGCTGACTGGTCACAACCCGCGGCTGACCCCGCCCGCCACCGTCCTGGCACCGGCCGTCGCCGCCGCCAGGAGCGCTGGCTTGCCGTTCGGGGTGGCCGGGTTCGCGCTGGCCACCGCGCAGGGCCGCCCGGAGTGGCTCGAGGAATTCGCTGACTTCCTTATGCGCACGGGCGCGCTCTTCGGCCTGTTGCGGACTGTACCGGGCGCGCCGGGGACGCAGCTTACCGATCACGCCTCGATCGCGGCCTGGCGACAGGTCGTAGCCAGCTCCGGGACGGATAAGCCGCTGCCGCTGGGACCGGCTCCGGTGCGGACTCCCGGCCCGGCGCCGGCATCTCCGGCGTCCGTGCGCTCCGCCCCGCCGTCACCGGCGCCCGCGCCGCGGCCAGCGCCCTCGCCGCCCGCTCCGGCTCCGACCTCCGCAGCGCCCGGTCCGGCACCCGGACCGGTCTGCGCCACCACCGCGGCGCGGGGAGAGTGCGGCCCCTTCGCCGACTCGCAGATCATGCTGACGACGTCGAACACCAGCGTCGGGAACGACGTATGGAGCCCGGTCAGCGGGTGGTCACAGACCTTGCACGTCACCAACCCCGGAGACTGGTCCGCGACGGCCAATATGCCCGCCGGGAATACCGCGGTGGTGTCTTACCCGAGCCTGGGCGCGAACTACGGGCAGACCAACGGCCAGCCGACTCCGCTGTCCGATTTCAAGTCCATGTACTCGTCATTCACCGAGAACATGCACGCGACCAGCAAGACCAGCGCCTGGGCGGCCTACGACATCTGGCTCGGTCAGGGCACCAGCACCAGCGCCACCACTCCGAACGAGGTGATGATCCAGCATGACTTCGCCAACAACGGGCCCTGCACCGCGGTCGCTACCGCCACCTTCGGCGGGTCCGGCGGCGTGCCGGTGCAGAAGTGGAACCTGTGCCACTACGGCACCGAGCTGATCTGGAAGCTGACCGGCGGCAACGAACAGTCCGGCAGCGTCGACATCCTGGCCATGCTCAACTGGCTGGTGGCCCGCGGGTACCTGCCTAAAAACTCCGGCCTGTCCCTGATCGGCTACGGCTGGGAGATCTGCTCGACCGGCGGTCAGAACGAGACCTTCCAGGTCAGCAACTTCTCGGTCACCGCGACCAAGTAGCGGTGCCTGCCTGAGCCCGTCACCGCGCGAACCGGTGGCGGGCTCGGGCGTGCCCGGAGGGCAGCCACCGGGGCCGCTAGCCGTCGAGCAGCTTCTTCAGGAACTGGCCGGTGTAGCTTTCCTCGATCTTCGCCACGTCCTCCGGCGTCCCGGTCGCGATCACATACCCGCCGCGTGACCCTCCGTCCGGGCCGAGGTCGATGATCCAGTCGGCAGTCTTGATCACGTCCAGGTTGTGCTCTATCACGATGACGGTGTTGCCGGCATCCACCAGCCGACCCAGCACCCCGAGCAGTTTGCGGATGTCGTCGAAGTGCAGGCCGGTCGTAGGCTCATCGAGCACGTAGATGGTCCGCCCAGTCGACCTGCGCTGCAACTCCGCGGCGAGCTTGACGCGCTGCGCCTCGCCGCCGGAAAGCGTCGGGGCCGGCTGGCCGAGGCGCACGTAGCCGAGGCCCACATCGACAAGAGTCTTCAGGTGCCGGTGGATGGCCGGCACCGGCTCGAAGAACCCCGCCGCCTCCTCGATCGGCATCTGCAGCACGTCGGCGATGGTCTTGCCCTTGTAATGCACCTGCAGGGTGTCGGTGTTGTACCGGGCGCCATGGCAGACCTCGCACGGCACGTACACGTCCGGCAGGAACTGCATCTCGATCTTGATGGTGCCGTCGCCCGCGCAGGCTTCGCACCGTCCGCCCTTGACGTTGAAGGAGAACCGGCCCGGCTGGTAGCCGCGCACCTTGGCCTCGGTCGTCTGCGCGAATAGCTTCCGGACGTTGTCGAAGACGCCGGTGTACGTCGCCGGGTTCGACCGCGGCGTCCGCCCGATCGGTCCCTGGTCCACGTGCACCACCTTGTCCAGGTGCTGCATGCCGGTGACCCTGGTGTGCTTGCCGGGCACGATCCTGGCTCCGTGCAGCTCCCTGGCCAGCGCGCTGTACAGGATGTCGTTGACCAGAGTCGACTTGCCGGACCCCGAAACTCCGGTGACGGCGATGAAGCAGCCCAGCGGGAACGCGACGTCCACGCCCTTGAGGTTGTGCGCCGCCGCGCCCTTAACCACGACCTCACGGCCCTTGGCCGGCCGACGCCGGCTGTCCGGCAGGTCGATCGACTGCCGGCCGGTCAGATAGGCACCGGTGATCGACTCTTCGCTCGCCAGCAGTTCGGGCAGCGGGCCGGAGACGACCACGTTGCCGCCGTGCTCGCCGGCGAGCGGGCCGATGTCCACGATCCAGTCGGCTGCCCTGATGGTGTCTTCGTCGTGCTCGACCACGATCAGTGTGTTGCCCAGGTCGCGCAGCCGCAGCAAGGTCTCCAGCAGCCGGTGGTTATCGCGCTGGTGCAGGCCGATGGATGGCTCGTCCAGCACGTACAGCACGCCAACCAGCCCGGAGCCGATCTGGGTTGCCAGCCGGATCCGCTGCGCCTCACCGCCGGCCAGAGTTGCCGATGCCCGGTCCAGGGTCAGGTAGTCCAGGCCGACATCCAGCAGGAAGCCGAGCCTGGCATTGACCTCCTTGAGGATGCGCCCGGCGATTTGCATGTCCCGGTCAGATAGCTGCAGCGACAACAGCAGCTTGGCCAGCTCGCCGATCGGCAGGCTGCAGTAACCGGCAATCGAGCGGTCGTCGACCCTGACCGCGAGCGAGACCGGCTTGAGCCGCGCACCGCGACAGGCCGGGCATGGCACTTCGCGCATGAACTCCGCGAACCGCTCGCGGCTGTAGTCGCTGTCGGCTTCTGAGTGCCGCCGCTCGATATAGGGGATGGCCCCCTCGAAGTTGGTGTAGTAAGAGCGCTCCCGGCCATACCTGTTCCGGTACCGGACGTGCACCTGCTGGTCGTAGCCGTGCAGCAGCGCACGCTGCGCCTTGGCCGGCAGCTTCTCCCACGGCGTGCTGACCTTGAACCCGACAGCGTCGCCCAGCGCCTCGACCAGGCGCAGGAAGTAGTCGCTGACGTGACCGCCGCTCCAGGCCGCGATCGCGCCGTCGGCCAGCGTTCGGGACGGATCGGAAACCACGAGGTCCGGATCGACCTCCATCTTGGTGCCAAGCCCGGTGCACTCCGGGCACGCGCCCCAGGGCGAGTTGAAGGAGAACGACCGCGGCTCCAGCTCATCGAACGACAGGTCGTCATACATGCAGGCGAGGTGCTCTGAGTACATCCGCTCGCGGTTCGGGTCGTCCTCCGGCAGGTCGACGAAGTCGAGCACGACGACGCCGCCCGCCAGCGACAGCGCGGTCTCGACTGAGTCCGTAAGCCTGCGGCGGGCCGACTCCTTCACGTCCAGCCGGTCGACGACCACCTCGATCGTGTGCTTCTCGTACTTCTTCAGCGCCGGCAGCTCGCCGGACACCGCCGTCTCCAGCCGGATGACCGTGCCGTCCACCCGCGCCCGCGAGTAGCCCTTGACCTGAAGGTCGCGCAGCATCTCGGTGTACTCGCCCTTGCGGCCGCGCACGACCGGTGCCAGCACCTGGAACCTGGTCCCCTCGTCGAGCTCCAGGACCCGGTCCACGATCTGCTGCGGGGTCTGCCTGGCAATCGGCCGCCCGCAGACCGGACAGTGCGGCTTGCCCACCCTGGCGAACAGCAGCCGCAGGTAGTCATAGACCTCGGTGATGGTTCCGACCGTCGACCTCGGGTTCCGGCCGGCGGCCTTCTGGTCGATCGACACCGCGGGCGACAGACCGTCGATGAAGTCCACGTCCGGCTTGTCCATCTGGCCGAGAAACTGCCGGGCATACGCCGACAGCGACTCCACGTACCTGCGCTGGCCCTCTGCGAAGATCGTGTCGAAGGCAAGGCTGGACTTCCCGGACCCGGACAGCCCGGTGAACACGATCATGGCATCGCGCGGCAGGTCCAGCGAGACATCTTTGAGGTTGTGCTCGCGTGCGCCACGTACGACAAGCCGATCAGCCACTTTGTGAGCAGTCCTCCCGGTATGAACGGCTGGCTAGAGATGAGCTACACCGCCAAGTCATGTTATCCGGGGGGTGTGACAAAACTGATGGCTTAGCTCCGGCCGGGGGTGCGCGACACATTCGTAGGGATCCCACATCTGGGCCGGTTATGATGGGAGTCTGGTTGTAACTATTACAACCAGACGAGGAGTGCCCATGACCGAGCCGTCACTTCCGGAACTGGAGGCCGAACGGGATCTCCTGTACGCGCGGCTGGCGGCGACAGGCGACTTCCGCCGCGGGTCG
>DAHVAR010000170.1 GCA_027314515.1 Actinomycetota bacterium | reverse complement strand
CGTATCGACCGACGCGCCTACTCACCTGTGCTCCGCCAGGCCAGCCTCCCGCCCGACACCACCGTCCCCTGGTGGCACGGCCGCCGCCTGCACTTCGAGTTCAGCTAACTCAGGGCCGAATAAGCTGCGTGGAAATCCGCGTTAGCCGGGCCGGTCTGGTCTGGCCTGACCGCCCGGGTCGGCCCAGGGCGCTGCTCGGACGGCGCGCCGGCGGCGCGCCGTGACCGCGAGCCAGCCGGCAGTGCCCGCAAGCAGGATGATGCCGAGCATCCAGCCGAGCGCGGTGGTGCCGACGCCGACATATTTCAGGCCAGATCCGAAGATCACGAGCGTGATCACCGGGCGGATGAGCTTCTCCGGTGCCCTCGCTGATAGCAGCGAGCCGATGATCACCGCCGGTACGCTGCCGAGCACCAGGGAGATCGTGACACCGAAGTCGACGTGCCCGAACACGAGCGCGCCCGCGGCTGCCGCCAGCGTCAGCGGTACGGCCTGGGTCAGGTCGGTGCCGACCAGCCGCGCAGCGCTGATCATCGGGTAGAGGAAGAGCAGCAGGACGATCATGAGCGAGCCGGATCCGACCGAGGTGAGCCCGACGATCAGGCCGCCCGTCATGCCGATCGCGAGGGTTGGCCAGGGCCGCACCGCCAGGTCCGGCAGCATGGCGGTGCGGTCGCTAGCAGTTCGCGCGTCCAGCACAGCGCGGATCACCATGGCGGCGGCGCCGGCCAGCAGGGCGGCGCCGAGAGCCTGCTCGACGTGAGCCGGGGCGGCCGGGTTGCTGCGCAGCAGGCGCAGCAGGTAAGCGCCGGCCAGGGCCAGCGGCACGGACCCGAGAGTCAGCCAGCCGGCGAGGCGATAGCTGACCGTCCCCGCGCGCATGTGCACTGCCGCGCCCAACGGCCGCATCACCACGGCCGCAGCTAGGTCACTGGAGATAGCCGCGGGTGCCTTCACCCCGAAGAGCAGGATCAGCATCGGCGTCATCAGCGCCCCGCCGCCCGCGCCGGTCATGCCGACCAGCAGGCCGACAACCGCGCTGCCGAGCACCATATAGGGGTCGAAATGCACCGAGTCCCTCCGCTGGCCGAGTGCCGGGATTACCGCGTTCCCGGAGCCGATCTATAAAACCAATAGGATTAGAAGGTAATTTAGAACGGCTGCTGACGGCCTGCCCCGCGGACCGGCCGCCGCGGTCACCGCCCGGCGTCGGTACCCTGTAACGGTGCCTGTGCAGTCGGTGTACCCCCTGCTCGAGCCGCTGCTCCCGCTGGTGCGCAAGCCCATCCAGTACGCAGGCGGCGAGCTGAACTCTGTCGTCAAGGACTGGGACAGCTGCGACGTCCGCTGGGCGCTGATGTACCCGGACGCTTACGAGGTCGGGCTGCCGAACCAGGGCCTGCAGATCCTGTACGAGGTACTCAACGAGCAGGATGGCGTGCTCGCTGAGCGGACCTACAGCGTCTGGCAGGATCTCGAGGCGCTGATGCGGGCGCATTCGGTGCCGCAGTTCACCGTCGACAGCCACCGGCCGGTGCGGGCCTTCGACCTGCTGGGCGTCAGCTTCGCCACCGAGCTCGGGTACACCAATCTGCTGACCGCGCTGGACCTGGCCCGCATCCCGCTGGCAGCGGCCGATCGCGGTGAGGAGGATCCGATCGTGCTCGCGGGCGGTCACGCGGCGTTCAACCCGGAGCCGATCGCCGAGTTCATCGACGGAGCGGTTCTCGGCGATGGCGAGGAGGCCGTGCTGGCGATTACCCGGCTGGCCCGGTCCTGGAAGGCGGCCGGATGTCCGGGCGGGCGCGATGGCCTGCTGCTGCAGCTCGCCGTTCGGGGTGGCGTGTATATACCGCGGTTCTACGACGTGTCGTACCGGCCCGACGGGACGATCGGCGCAGTGGTGCCGAACCGACCGGACGTGCCGCGCTCGGTGGCCAAGCACACCGTGACTGACCTGGATTCCTGGCAGTATCCGGCCAAGCCGCTGGTGCCGCTGGCGGAGACCGTGCACGAGCGGTTCAGCGTGGAGATCTTCCGGGGCTGCACCAGGGGCTGCCGGTTCTGCCAGGCAGGCATGATTACCCGGCCGGTGCGCGAGCGGTCCATCACCGCGATCGGCTCGATGGTCGAGGCCGGGCTGGCCGCGAGCGGCTTCAGCGAGGTGGGCCTGCTCTCCCTGTCGAGCGCCGACCACAGCGAGATCAACGAGATTGCCATCGACCTGGCGGACCGGTACGGGGGCACGAACACCGGCTTGTCGCTGCCGTCGACCAGGGTGGACGCATTCAACGTGACGCTCGCCAACGAGCTCAGCCGGAACGGAAGGCGCTCGGGGCTGACGTTCGCCCCGGAGGGCGGGTCGGACCGGATCCGCAAGGTGATCAACAAGATGGTCACCGAGGACGACCTGATCAAGACCGTCAGCACTGCTTACGCGAGCGGCTGGCGGCAGGTGAAGCTTTACTTCATGTGCGGCCTGCCGACCGAGACCGACGAGGATGTGCTGGCCATCGCCACGCTGGCACAGCGGGTCATCCAGGCGGGCAGGGCCGCCACCGGGCGGGGCGACATCCGGTGCACAGTGTCGATCGGCGGATTCGTGCCTAAGCCGCATACCCCGTTCCAGTGGGCGGCTCAGTGCGACCACGAGACCGTCGATGCCCGGCTGAAGGCGCTCGGCGCGGCGATGCGCGCCGACCGGCGGTACGGGAAGGCGATCGGCTTCCGGTACCACGACGGAAAGCCGTCGATTGTCGAGGGGCTGCTATCGCGCGGCGACCGGCGGGTCGCCAAGGTGATCCGGGCGGTCTGGCAGGACGGCGGCCGGTTCGACGGCTGGAGCGAGTCCTTTTCCTTCGAGCGCTGGGAGCGGTGCGCGTCTGCGGCGCTGGCCGCCGAGCCGGTGGACCTGGCCTGGTACACCACCCGCGAACGCGGCTATGACGAGATCCTGCCCTGGGATCACCTGGATGCCGGGCTGGAGCGGGACTGGCTGTGGCAGGACTGGCAGGCCGCGACCGACGCGTCCGGTGCCGCCGAGGTCGATGACTGCCGCTGGACGCCGTGTTTCGAGTGCGGGGTCTGCCCGGCGATGGGCACCGAGATCGAGGCCGGGCCGACCGGGAAGCGTTTGCTGCCGCTGAGTGTTGTAGGTAGCAAGTCTTCAGAGGCCATTCAGCCGTTGGCGATGACTGGCGGGGCGGGGTAACGGTGGCGCGTCAGCAATCGCCGCAGCCGGCTGGGCCGGCGCCGCAGCCGGCTGGGCCGGCGCCGCTGCCAGCGGTCCAGCGGCTGACAGTCAGATACGCTAAGCGTGGCAGGATGCGGTTCGCGAGTCACAGGGATATAGCGCGTGCGGTGGAACGGGGTGTCCGGCGCGCCGGGCTACCGGTCGCGCACTCAGCCGGCTTCTCGCCGCATCCGAAGATTTCGTACTCTGGCGGGGCCCCCACCGGGGCTGCCAGCGAGGCCGAGTTCCTCGAGATCTCCCTCACGGCAGAGCTTGATCCTGCCGTGGTCAGGGACCGGCTGGACGCTTCCCTGCCGGAGGGGATCGACGTGATCGAGGTCGCCGACCTGCCCGCCGCAGCGGCGCCCCGGCTCGAGGCCTCGGAATGGCGGGTCGTGCTGCCGGGGGTCGCGCTGGATGACGCGATCAGGGCAGTCGAGGCATTCCTCGCCGCGGCGCACGCGGAGGTGGAGCGCCTCACCAGCAAGGGAGTCCGCCGGCTCGACGCCAGGGCCGGGGTGGTATCGCTGGAGGTAGATCGGCGAGCCACTGCGGAAGCGCCGACTGGATGTGCGATACTTCGAATGGTTGTTCGGCACATGGCACCTGCCGTGCGACCCGAAGACATCTTGGCTGCGCTCCGCCATATGTCGGCCCTGGAGCCCGCGTCGCCTCCGCTGGTGACGCGGTTGGCTCAGGGGCCGCTGTGCACTGATGCTGCCGCCGCGCCGGCTGGCCTTCACGGGGTTGCTGCCCTGGGGGCTGCGACCATGGCGGAAGCGCCCCGGCCAGGCAGGCGGGACGCTGAGCAAGGACAGGTAATGGAAACGTGCCTGGTAGCGGGGGACGCCACGACGGCGGGCACCGCTCCAGCCAGCGCGTACGAACAGCTCCCGCGTGGCGCGGAGCGGCCCGGTGAGGCCGGCTGCGCCCGGGAGCCTGACGAAAGAGATCGCCCGAATGCTCGAGATCGAGCGACAGAACAGAGAGTCAGCTGATGGCACGATCGGATCCGGCGGTTCCGCCGGGATTGCCGGGCCATCCGGAGACGACAACAGCCAGGCCGGCAAGCCGGCCCGGCGGACTCGCCGCGCGGTAACCCGGCCAGCCGGACCGCCCGCGGCGGCTACGCCGGCTGCATCCGGGCTGGCGGATGTGCCGGGCCCATCCGGGCCGTCGGCGGACGGCGAGACGCCCGTGCGCGGCGCCAGCGCCGCTGCGGCCGAGGGCGGCACCAGGGAGACTGGCGCTGCTGCCGCCTCGCACGGGGCCGCCGTGGATACGGCCGCAGCAGATGCTCCTGGCGGCGCTACGGCAAGCAGCCCGGCACGACGGCGGCAAGCCCGGTCGCGGTCAGCCGGAGCGGGCCCGGTGGACTCCGGTGCCGGCCAGCCGGCTACCGCCGCGTCTGGCGCTGGCGGGTCTGGCGCTGGCGAACCGGGGCCGAGCGAGCCGGGCGGCAGCCGATCCGGCGCCGCGGATGCTGGTGACGGAGCGCCGGCCAGCCGCGGTCGTTCTGGTCGACGCCGGGCGGCGCCGGCCGCAGCCGCGGAGTCTGCGGCCAGCCAGGACGAGGCGGCACCACAGGGCGGGACACAGCACCAGGTCAGCTGGCAGGCGCCAGCCTGGCGGGAGCCGGGACCGACCGGCGCTGGTGCCGGTCAGCCGCCGGTCAGTCAGCCGCCGGTCAGTCACGCCGCGGAGCCTGCGGCGCCGGCGCCCGCTCCGGCAGCATTCCAGCCTCCGCTGGTCATCTTCCAGGCGCCCGAGATCCCGGCCGCCCGCCCCGCCCCGGTTCATCCGGACCGCCCGGAGCCCGGGCCCGTTAGCGCGGCCGGGCACGGCCCGGATGGCGACAGCGGTGACGGCGGTGACGGCGGCGAGGACAGCCAGCAGGGGCCCGGCGGAAGGCGCCGGCGGCGCGGCGGCCGCGGCCGGGGCAAGAGCGGCGGCGAGGGCGCTGACGGCGCGGCCGCTGCGACCGCGGACAATCGCGCCGAACCCGACCTGGCCGGGGATCAGGCGGCGGAGGACGAGGACGGCGCGGCGGGGACTGCGGCCGGCACCGCGAAGCGTCGCCGGCGTCGCCGCCGGAGCGGGAGCGGTGGTGACGGCGAGCCAACCGCCGCGGCCGTGACGGCCGATGACCCGCCCAACACGGTCGTGCACGTCCGCGCGCCGCGGGAGAAGGCCGATGTCACCGACGTCCGGGCGGTCAAGGGCTCGACCCGGCTGGAAGCCAAGCGGCAGCGCCGGCGCGAGGGCCGGGAGTCCGGCCGTCGGCGGCTGCCGATCATCACCGAGTCAGAGTTCCTGGCTCGCCGTGAGGCCGTCGAGCGGGTCATGGTCGTGCGCCAGCATGGCGACCGGACGCAGATCGCCGTCATGGAAGACGGCGTGCTGGTCGAGCACTACGTGGACAAGGCCAGTCATCAGTCCTATGTCGGCAATGTCTACCTCGGCAAGGTGCAGAACGTGCTGCCCTCGATGGAGGCGGCGTTCGTCGACATCGGCAAGGGGCGCAATGCCGTCCTGTACGCGGGCGAGGTCAACTTCGACGCCAGCGGCCTCGAGGGTGAGTCCAAGCGGATCGAGTCGGCGCTGAAGTCCGGCCAGTCCATCCTCGTGCAGGTCACAAAGGATCCGATCGGTCACAAGGGCGCCCGGCTGACCAGCCAGGTCAGCCTGCCCGGCCGGTACCTGGTCTACGTGCCCGGTGCCAGCATGACCGGGATCAGCCGCAAGCTGCCCGACACCGAGCGCAACCGGCTGAAGCAGATCCTCAAGCAGGTGATGCCCGAGCACGCCGGGGTGATCGTCCGGACCGCCGCTGAAGGAGCCTCCGAAGAGGAACTCTCCCGCGACGCGGCCCGGCTGGCCGCTCAGTGGGAGGCAATCGAGAAGCGGGCCAAGACTGCCAGCGCGCCCGACCTGCTCTACAGCGAGCCGGACCTGACCCTGCGCGTGGTCAGGGACATCTTCAACGAGGATTTCGGCAACCTGATCATCGACAGCGACAGCGAGTGGGACCTGGTGGACGAGTACGTCCGCTATGTCGCCCCGCACCTGGCGGACCGGCTGCAGCGCTGGGACGGCGGCAAGGACGTGTTCGCCGCTCACCGGATCGACGAGCAGCTGGCCAAGGCGCTGGAGCGAAAGGTCTGGCTGCCGAGCGGCGGATCACTGGTGATCGATCCCACCGAGGCCATGACGGTCATCGACGTGAACACCGGCAAGTTCACCGGCCAGGGCGGGAACCTGGAGCAGACCGTCACCAGGAACAACCTGGAGGCTGCCGAGGAGATCGTCCGCCAGTTGCGGCTGCGCGACGTGGGCGGCATCGTCGTCATCGACTTCATCGACATGGTCCTGGAAAGCAACCGCGAGCTGGTGCTGCGCCGGCTCCTGGAATGCCTGGCCAGGGATCGGACGAAGCACCAGGTCGCGGAGGTCACGTCGCTCGGCCTGGTGCAAATGACCCGCAAGCGCGTCGGCTCGGGCCTGCTGGAGGCGTTCTCGGTGCCCTGTGAGCACTGCAACGGCCGCGGCGTCCTCGTCTCGCTCGAGCCGGTGGATCACTCCCACGGCGCCGGCTCCGGCCGCGACAGCGGTTCCGGCAAGGACGCTGCCTCGTCCCGGAACGCGCGCGGCCAGGATGGCAGTAGCCCGGATTCCGGCAACGGAAAGGCCGGCCGGGATCGTGGCAGGGCCGGCGGTTCGCGGGGGGCCGGCGGCTCCGGTGCTGCCGTCGCCGGGACCGGCGCCGGGAACGCGGCCGGGACCGGGGCCGGGAACGCGGCCGGGACCGGGGCCGAGTCCGGGGCCGAGACTGCCTCGCCGACGCCGGCCACTGTGGCTGGCGGCTCAGCGAGAAGCCGCGGGTCACGCTCGAGGGCTGCGCGGCCCGCCGGCCCGCCGAACCCGGTCGCGGCCGGCAGCGTGCTTGCGGATGCGCCGGTTACGCCGGCGGCCATCGGCACCGGCTCAGCGGCTGACGGTTCAGCGGCTGACGGCTCGCTGGCTGACGGCGCAGCCGGAGCAGCGAGCGACGAGGCTGCTGTGGCAATTCCGCGTTACCAGCACGATGCTGGTTCCGGGTCCGGTGACGGAGCCAGCAACGGCACGCTGGACGAGGCCGGCCCGGCGAACAGCTGACTGGCCGTCTGGTCTGATATGCTGCTTGGTCGGCGCATGTGACAGGATCGGGCCGCCACGCGGCCCGATGGCCCAGCAGCGCAATGTCAGGCAAGCCCGCCTCCGGCCTCGGAATCCCGCGCGGGTTCGCACAAAGAGGAGAGAATTCTCGGTGTACGCGATCGTGCGCTGTGGTGGCAGGCAGGAGAAAGCGTCCGTTGACGACGTCCTGACCATCGACAAGCTGGCTGGCGAGGTAGGGCAGAGCATCACGCTGCCCGCCTTGCTTGTGGTAGACGACGGGAAGGTCATCAGCAGCCCCGCGGAGCTTGGCGGTTACCAGGTCACCGCCGAGATCGTGGGTGCCGCGGCCGGACCCAAGATCAACATGATCCACTACAAGAACAAGACCGGTTATCGCCGTCGCCTGGGCCACCGGCAGAAGTACACCCAGGTCCGGGTGACGGGCATCGGCGCCGCCAAGGCTGGCGCCGGTTCGGGCAAGAAGGGCTGAGCCGAGATGGCACACAAGAAGGGCGCGTCGTCCAGCCGGAACGGGCGCGACTCGAACGCGCAGCGGCTTGGCGTCAAGCGGTTCGGCGGTCAGGTGGTGGGCGCAGGAGAGATCATCGTGCGCCAGCACGGCACCCACTTCCACCCCGGCATCGGAGTCGGCCGCGGCGGGGACGACACCCTGTTCGCCCTGGTTGACGGCAAAGTGCAGTTCGGCATGCGGCGCGGCCGCCGGGCCGTCAGCGTGCTGCCCGTGCAGGCCGGGACCCCAACCGCGGGGTAAGGCCGCTGGCGGACGGCTGGACGGCTGGCCTGCGCTGCGGGCTGGCGTGACAAGACTTACGGAGGGCGGACCGGGCAGGTCCGCCCTCTTGCGTTGGCATAAGGGGGTTTCTGGTGGCGGAATTCGCTGATCGGGCCGAGGTGCGGGTGCAGGCCGGGCATGGCGGCAATGGCTGCGCATCGGTCCACAGGGAGAAGTTCAAGCCACTCGGCGGCCCCAACGGCGGCAACGGCGGTCGCGGCGGTGATGCGATCATCGAGGTCGATCCGGGCGTCACGACGCTGCTGGACTTCCACCGCAGGCCGGTACGCCGGGCAGGCAACGGCAAACCAGGGCTCGGCGGGAATCGCAACGGCGCCGATGGAGCTGACCTGGTACTCAAGGTTCCCGATGGGACCGTGATCAAGACCGCGGACGGCGAGCAACTGGCCGACCTCACCGGTGCCGGGACCCGCTACGTGGCAGCCGCAGGCGGCCGTGGCGGCCTGGGCAACGCGGCGCTGGCCTCGACCAAGCGGAAGGCGCCGGGCTTCGCCTTGCGCGGCGAGCCCGGCCCCGAGCTGCACCTGGTACTGGAGCTGAAGACGGTCGCAGATGCCGGCCTGGTGGGCTTCCCGAATGCCGGGAAGTCCTCGCTCATCGCGGCGATGTCGGCGGCCAGGCCGAAGATCGCGGACTACCCGTTCACCACCCTGACGCCGAACCTCGGTGTCGTGGAGGCCGGTCACGTCCAGTTCGTGGTTGCCGACGTTCCGGGCCTGATTCCCGGCGCGAGCGGCGGCAAGGGCCTCGGGCTTGATTTCCTGCGGCACATCGAGCGGTGCACGGTGCTGGTGCACGTGCTGGATTGCGCTATCGAGGAGTCCGGCCGGGATCCGCTCAGCGACCTGGATGCGCTCGAGGCCGAGCTGGCCGCTTATGCGGACTTGACCGGTGCGCGGATGGCCGGCAAGCCGCGGATTGTCGCGCTCAACAAGATCGACATTCCGGCCGCGAGGGAACTAGCTGACCTGGTGGAGCCGGAGCTTGCGGCCCGCGGCCTGACCGTGCAGCGGGTCTCCGCGGCGTCCACCGAGGGCCTGCGCGACCTGGCGTTCAGCATGGCCTCGGTGATCGCGGCGGCCAGGGCGGCCGCACCGCCGTCCGAGCCCACCAGGCTGGTGCTGCGGCCAGAGCCGGTGGCGGGCCCGGCCTTCGAACTCGTGGCCACCGGGGACAACAGCTTCCGAGTCATCGGAGACAAGCCACGCCGGTGGGTCCTGCAGACCGACTTCTCCAATGACGAGGCCGTCGGTTACCTGGCCGACCGGCTGGCGAAGCTCGGCATCGAGCAGGCGCTGGCGCAGGCCGGTGCAACGGCGGGGGCCGAGGTGCTGATCGGTGAGGAAGACAACTCGGTGGTCTTTGACTGGGATCCGGGAGTCTCGGCCGATGGTGCCGCCCTCGGGCCGCGCGGAACCGACATCCGGCTTGGTTAGCCGGGGCGCGAACGCTGGCGGCCGGGCGCGATGCGCGGGATCTCGCTGCCTGCCTAGCTTGCCGTCAGCGGCGCGCCGCTTTCCGGGCAGCTCCGGAAATAAAAAAAAGCGCTACTGACTTGTAGCGCCTACGAATAAAGAAACTCAGCAGCGTTAAAAAAAACGCGGTAAAGCCATTATAGCCATTGAGGAGCATGGTTGTCAAACGCGGAACTGGATCGCGAGCAAGACTACATTTCGCTGCTCTACGCGCGGCTGGATGACCTGAGGGAGTTGGCCGGCCGGCGACTCGCCGGAGTGCTCCGGCAGACTGGCGGCACGCACCAGTCGAGGGTAGAGCGCGAGACGTTCAACGCGATGTACCGCCAGCAACTGGCGCAATTCGACGCGGCCGAGAACGGGCTGTGCTTCGGCCGGCTCGAATTCGCCGACGGGGAGCTGCGCTATATCGGGCGGATCGGGATCCACTCCGACACTGAGGACTACGAGCAGTTGCTGATGGACTGGCGCGCGGACGCGGCCCGGCCGTACTACCTCGCGACCGCCGCCGCGCCGGGCGACGTCCGGGTGCGCAGGCACATCACGACCAGCGGACGGCAGGTTACCGGCCTCGACGACGAGGTGCTCGACCTCACCGCGGCCGACCCGACCCGCCGCGATGGGCTGACCGGGGAATCGGCCCTGCTGGCCGCGCTCAACCGGAGCCGCACCGGATCGATGGCCGATATCGTCGAGACCATCCAGGCCGAGCAGGACGTCATCATCCGGGCGCCGATGGCCGGCGCGCTGGTCGTCCAGGGTGGCCCTGGCACCGGCAAGACCGCGGTAGCGCTGCACCGGGCTGCCTACCTGCTCTATAACTTCCGCCGCCAGCTGGAAAAGCGCGGCGTGCTGGTCGTCGGGCCGAATGCCACGTTCCTTCGCTACATCGGCCAGGTGCTGCCATCGCTAGGCGAGACGAGCGTGCTGCTGTCCACCATCGGTGACCTTTTCCCCGGTGTCAGCGCGAGCGCGAGCGAGCCCGCCAGGGTAGCCGCGATCAAGGGCAGGACCGGGATGGCCAGGGTCATTGCTGCGGCCGTCAGGGACCGCCAGCGCGTGCCGCCCGAGCCGCTCGAGATCAGGGCCGATGTCGCCAGCATCCGGCTGGTGACCGCGGCCGGACGAGAACAGGCTGTGCCCGACATCGGGGCGAGCGCTGGCCGGCTGCAGCTGACTCCGCGGTTGGTTGCCCAGGCACGGGAACGGGCCCGGCGTTCCCGGCGGCCGCATAATCAGGCGCGGTCGGTCTTCGCCAGGGAGATCGTCAACGCGCTCACCCGGCAGCTGGCTAGTCAGATCGGGACTGACGTGCGGACCGGCGAGGGCCTGATGGACTCCCGCGATGTTGACGACCTTCGCCGGGAACTGCGCTCCGATCCCGCCGTACGCGCTGCCATCGCCGAGCTCTGGCCGGCGCTCACCCCGCAGCAGCTTGTCGGCGACCTGCTCGCCGACCCGGGCCGGCTCGCGTCGGCGGCGCCGCGGCTACCGCAGGCAGACCGGGAGGCGCTGCTGCGGACAGCAGGCCAGCCCTGGACGGCGGCCGACGTCCCGCTCCTGGATGAGGCGGCAGAACTACTTGGCGAGAACGACCGGGCGGCGAGGGCGGCGGAAGCCAGGCGCCGCCGCCGGGAGGAGGCTTATGCGGCGGGCGTGCTTGAGATCATCGGACGCGGGGACGAGGACGACCCCGAGTTCCTGATGGGAGCGGACCTCGTCGACGCTGGCCGGCTAGCCGCCCGCTTTGCGGAAGAGCAGAACCTGACCGCTGCGGAGCGCGCGGCCGCCGACAGGACCTGGGCGTTCGGGCACGTCATCGTGGACGAGGCGCAGGAGCTGTCGCCGATGGCGTGGCGGATGCTGATGCGGCGCTGCCCGGCCAGGTCGCTGACCATCGTCGGGGATGTCGCCCAGACAGGCGACCTGGCTGGCCTGCGCTCCTGGAATGAGGCGCTGGATCCGTACCTGCCAGACCGGTGGCGGCTGGCGCCGCTGACGGTCAACTACCGCACCCCGGCCGAAATCATGGCAGTCGCGGCCGACGTGCTGGCGGCGATCGATCCGGACCTGCGGCCGCCGCGCTCGGTGCGCGAATCCGGCTACCAGCCATGGCATGTGCAGGCTGAGCCGGATGCACTCGCCGCTGCCGTGGCGGAGGCTGCGGTGCGGCTGGCCGGGCAGGCCGGCGACGGCAAGCTCGCCGTGATCGTGCCGGCCGGACTCGCCGGCCGGCTGGGCTCGGCTGTCAGCGCGGCGCTGCAAGGCACGGCCATCGGCGCCGACCCGGACCTCACCAGCCCGGTCGTGGTGCTGACCGTGAAGCAGGCCAAGGGCCTGGAGTTCGACTGCGTGCTGATCGCCGATCCGGCCCGGATCCTGGCCGAGTCGCCGCGCGGCCTCAACGACCTCTACGTCGCGCTGACCAGGGCGACGCAGCAGGTCGGCGCGGTGCATCCCGGGCAGTTGCCCGAGGTGCTCAGGCGCTTGCGTCCGGCGCTGAGCCCCGTCGGACAGCTCTAGCGGCGCTCGGCGTGCCCCGCCCGGGTCTAGTCGTCGCTGTCGCGGCGGTCGTTGCCGGTGAACCGGTTGAACAGCTTGCTGCCCGCCCCTGCCGCCCCGTTCGCGACGCCGCGCACGGCGCCGATCAGCGGGTCCGCGCTGCGGTTCCAGGAGTCCTGGTAGGACTTCGCCGCGGCGCGGAACTCCTCGCCGACCGACGCGTCGGCGTCGTCCTCCCGGCGCGGGTAATTTCCGGCCAGGATGGCCTGGTACTCGCCCTCGGCCGCCCAGCGATCCAGGGTAGCAAAGCGCACGACCGCGAAGGGGTGCGTGGTGCCCTGCAGCTGCAGCAGCTTGAGCAGGCTCTCCCGGACGTCGGGCACGGCGTCGTACTCGCGCGCTTGCCGGTGGAACTCGTTGCTGCTGAGCTCGGCCAGGCGGCGACCGCCGGCCAGCTTCATCAGCGCCCGCCGCGCGGCCTCGACGTCCTGGGTGGCCAGCAGGCCGGCCCGGTCGCAGGACATCTCGGACTTACGGTGCCACTCCTCCAGAGCCCAGATGACGGCCTTCAGGCCGACCCAGGCGAACGGGACCAGCGCGAGCCGGTTGGCCAGCGTGACCAGGTAGAAGAGCATCGTGTTGTAGACGGTGTGGCCAGACAGCACGTGGCCGAGCTCGTGGCCGATGACGAACCGGATCTCTTCGGGATCCATCAGTTCCACGATGCCGCTGTTCAGCACGATGAACGGCTTGTCCGAGCCGAGCGCCATGGCGTTCACGATCGGGTTCTGGCTGATGTACAGCTCCGGCACCCGCGGCATGTCGAGGATGTAGCAGCTGTCCATCAGCGCCTGGTGCAGGTCGGGGAACTGGTCCGGGGACGCGCGCACCGCGCTGGCGAGGAACATCAGCCGCAGCGCACGGTCATTGAACAGGCCGGCCAGATTCTTGAGTATGGTGTCGAAACCGGTCAGCTTGCGCAGCGCCACGAGCGCTGACCGATCGGCGGGGTGCTCGTAAGCACGAGAGCTTATGCCCGGCAGACGGATCCGGGAGCGGTCCGGCACAGTGGTCATAGCAGCATCGTAGGCGCAGCACGGAAGAGGTTTGGTCACATGTCAGCAGCGGAATCGCCGGCGATGTTCGAGCCCGGTGCGGAGTCGATGCCTGCAGAGCAGCTCACCGGGCTGCAACTGGAGCGGCTGCGCGCACTTATCGACCGGTTGCTCGCGCTGGGCGGGGTTCAGGGAGTCCGGCTGAAGGAAGCGGGAGTGGCGGCCGGGGCTGACGTGAACCTGGCTGTGCTGTCCCGGCTGCCGGTGACCAGCAAGGCTGATCTGTGGGACGCCTACCCGTTCGGGCTGCTCGCGGTGCCTCGCGAGGATGTCGTGGCGGTCCACGGGTCGAGCGGTACCGGCGGCCGGCCGACGCTGGTCGCCTACACCCGCGATGACATCAAGCTCTGGGCGCGGATGTGCGCGCGAGCCCTGGCCGCGGCCGGCGCGACGCCCGCGAGCGTGGTGCACAACGCTTACGGCTACGGCCTGTTCACCGGCGGACTCGGCATCCACCAGGGCGCAATCGAGCTGGGCGCAACCGTCGTTCCCGCATCCGGCGGGATGACCCCGCGCCAGGTCACGCTGATCAGGGACCTGAAACCAGACATCCTGACCTGCACGCCGTCCTACGCGATCCGGCTCGGCGAGGCGCTGGCGGAGGCCGGCGCCGGGCCGGGCCAGGGGCTGGCGCTGCGGGCTGGCCTCTTCGGCGCCGAGCCGTGGACCGAAGAACTGCGGCTCCGGCTGGAGAGCCTGCTCGGGATCCGTGCCCTGGACATCTACGGCCTGTCCGAGATCATCGGGCCCGGCGTAGCCGCCGAGTGCATCGTCGCCGCCGACGGCCTGCACGTGAACGAGGATCATTTCCTGGTCGAGGCGCTCGACGTGGTGACCGGCCTGCCGGTGCCCGACGGCCAGCCGGGCGAGCTGACCTTCACGACGCTGACCAAGCAAGCCCTGCCGCTGCTGCGGTACCGGACCGGCGACATCGCGTCGCTGCGACGGGGCACCTGCCCGTGCGGGCGCACCCTGGTGAAGATGAGCAAGGTCACCGGCCGCAAGGACGACATGCTGGTGGTCCGGGGCGTCAACGTGTACCCCAGCGAGGTCGAGCGCGTGCTGCTCGCCCACAGCGCGCTGTCGCCCGACTACCTCCTGGTGGTCGACGAGCGGTCGGCGCAACCACGGCTGCTGGCTGTCTGCGAGCCGGGAACGGGGTGGCAGGGGCCGGCCCCGCAGGTCAGGCTGATCGAGTCCGAGCTGAAAGGCGCGCTAGGGCTGTCAGTTGCGGTCGCTCTGCTGCCGCCGGGGTCGGTGCCGAGGACCGAGGTCGGCAAGGCCGTCCGAGTGGCGCGCTGGCGGGCTGACGGTGAGCCTCCGGTGCCCGGCCTGGGGTAAGCGCCCCGATCACGACAGTAGCCGCCGGGCGCCGCCACGCTGGGTGATGTGCTTGGGCATGTGCAGTGCGTGACGAGAGAGGAACCGAGATGACGCAAGGTGGTGACGCCGGGCACTGGACGGCGGCGGACGTAGGCGACCAGAGCGGACGGATCGCCGTGATCACCGGAGCAACCTCGGGCCTCGGGCTAGAGGCCGCACGGGTGCTCGCCAAGCACGGGGCGACCGTGGTCCTGGTCGGCCGCGATCAGGCCAGGACAGCCGCGGCCGCTGCCGCGCTCCGGGCTGCGCAGCCGTCTGCCGCCGTCGAGACGGCGGTGCTTGACCTGGCTTCGCTGCAATCGGTGCGCGCGGCCGCGCGCGACCTGAGCGAGCGGTTTCCGGCGCTGGACTTGCTGATCAACAACGCGGGAGTGATGATGCCGCCTTACTCCCGCACCAAGGACGGCTTCGAGTTGCAGTTCGGCATCAACCATCTTGGCCACTTCGCGCTGACCGGCCTGCTGATGGGATCACTGCTGGCGAAGCCGGGCTCGCGGATAGTGACGGTAAGCAGTAACGGGCACCGGGCGGGCCGGATGAACTTCGCCGACCTGCAGTCGGCCAGGCATTACCAGCGGTTCGCCGCCTACGGCCGGTCCAAGCTGGCGAACCTTATGTTCACCTACGAACTGCAGCGCAGGCTCGCCGCGGCGCGAGCACAGACGATCGCGCTAGCCGCTCATCCCGGCACTGCCAGGACCGACCTGACCAGGCATCTGTCCGGGCTGTCGCAGCGGGCGATGAGCCCGAGGCTCGGGCTGCTCAACTCCTGGTGGGTGCAAGACGGCTCGATGGGGGCCCTGCCCACGCTGCGGGCCGCGACGGACCCGGACGCCATCGGCGGCACCTATTACGGACCCGACGGGCCACTCCAGCTCACCGGTTACCCGGTGGTCGTCACCTCCAGCGTCCGCTCGCACAACCGGGAGGCCCAGCGGCGGCTATGGGCGGAATCGGAGCAGCTCACCGGAGTCACCTATCCGGTCTGACCGGTCGGCGCGCCGGCAGTCCCAGGGAAGATCACCGGTCTGCGCGTACGGTATAACCGCAGGTAGCGATAGAAAGGGGAGGAGCGGCGGGCGAGGCGAGCACCGCGCTCCTGACTACCGATGACTGACGGCCAGCGCGGCCAGCTTGATCATCCTGCGGTGGCCCGGCCGCTGGGCACCGGTAAGCGGATCGGCATCATGGGCGGCACATTCGACCCGATCCACCATGGCCACCTCGTCGCGGCGAGCGAAGTCGGGCATTACTACAGCCTGGACGAGGTCATCTTCGTGCCGACCGGGCAGCCCTGGCAGAAGGGCGACCGTAAGGTGTCGCCAGCCGAGGACAGGTACCTGATGACCGTCATCGCGACGGCGTCGAACCCGCGGTTCTCGGTCAGCCGCGCCGACATCGACCGGCCTGGGGAGACCTACACCGTCGATACCCTGCGCGACCTGCGAGCCGAGCGCGGGCCGGAGGCTGAGTTCTTCTTCATCACCGGCGCGGACGCGCTAGCCAAGATGATCTCCTGGCGCGACTCGGGCGATTTGCTGGCGATGGCGCATTTCGTCGGGTGCACCCGGCCGGGCCACCAGCTCTCCCTGTCAGACCTGCCGGACGGTCCGGTCAGCCTGGTCGAGATTCCGGCACTCGCGATCTCGTCGACCGAGTGCCGGGCGCGGGTGCGGGCCGGCCATCCGATCTGGTACCTCGTCCCTGATGGCATCGTGCAGTACATCGCAAAGCGCGGCCTCTACCGCGAATGAGCCGGAGTTGACACCGAGTGGCACCCTCAGCCAGGGGCCGCAACGCTACTGCCCGTTCCCGCAGTTATGGGTGCAAAGCAGTGAACCGCCGCGCATGCGGTCTCCCGGGTTGTCAGTGGTCCCGGATAGTCTTGGTCTGAGCCTGAGTCTCCGGAAGTTGCCGGGCGTGAATCGCGGGGACCACGGCCGAGCCAAGGAGGACTGCCAGCACACGTGACTGCCACCGACAGGGCCGTCGAGCTCGTGGAGATCGCGGCCGCAGCCGCGGCTGACAAGCTCGCCTCAGACATCATTGCCTACGACGTCAGCGAGCAGCTTGTGATCACTGACGCATTCCTGCTCTGCTCGGCCGCCAACGATCGCCAGGTCCGGGCGATCGTGGACGAGATCGAGGAGCGGCTGCGCAAGGCCGGCGCTCGGCCGGCCCGCCGCGAGGGCGAGCGGGAAGCGCGCTGGGTGCTGCTGGACTACATCGACGTCGTGATCCACGTCCTGCATGCTGAGGAGCGCGCCTATTACTCCCTTGAGCGGCTATGGAAAGACTGCCCGGTCATCCCGCTGCCGGAGCCTGTCGGTGCGGCGAGGGCTGCTGGCCGCAATGGCAGTCGTCGCGCCGAGCGGGACTAGGACTTGAGCGCGGCAGAGGACGCCGCCGGGCTGAGTATCTGGCCAGGCGGCGATCAGAAAGAGCTGGTTACGCTCGTCCTGTGGCGGCACGGCCTGACTGACTACAACCTTGAGCGCCGGTTCCAAGGGCAGAGCGATGTCCCGCTCAACGAGACCGGCCGTGCGCAGGCGGGCCTGGCGGCACGTTACCTGGCGGCACTGCGCCCTTCCGCGATCTTCTCCTCGGACCTGAGCCGGGCCTCGGTCACCGCTGCCGCACTGGCCCGGCTGACCGGCCTGACCGTGCAACTGGAGAAGGACTTGCGGGAGCGTTCCGGCGGATCCTGGGAGGGCCTGACTGAGCGCGAGATCGCCGAGCGCTACCCCGCCGAGCGGGCGACCTGGACGCCGCCGGACGGCGAGACTGCCGTGGCGGTCGCTGATCGCGCGTCGGCCGCGCTGGAGCGGATCGCCGACG
>DAHVAR010000162.1 GCA_027314515.1 Actinomycetota bacterium | reverse complement strand
GGCCGCTGTCGGCTCGGCGAATGCCGAGGTAAACCACGACCTCGTCGCCTCGCTGAAATCGGCAAGCCCAGGGCCCGCTACCGTTGCCACCCCTCCATACTGCCCGCTGCCGCCGACAGTCCGGGTCGAGCGAGCATTGCGAAGGGTACCTGCAGCGTGACCCAGCGGCCTGGCAGACTTCCCGGGTGGGCGAGCGGATTGATCCGCTGATGAGCCAGCTAACCAGCCCGGGACAGGTCACCCCTGACCTGAGACGGGAGGTTATCGACTGCTGGATCCTGGTCAGCAACGCCGGAGGGGCGGTCGGGTTCCCATTTCTTCCTGTCGATATCACCCATGTCGCACCCGTTGCTGACAAGCTCTTCGCTGGCCTCAGCCCTGAATGCAGCCGGCTCCTCATCGCGCGGACCGGGGATGCCCTGGTCGGCTGGGTGCACCTCCATCGCAATCCGAGCCCCGTCATCGCTCATTGGGGCACCATCAGCCATCTCCAGAGCCTCCCTTCTTCACGCGCCCGCGGGATCGGAAGTGCCCTGATGGTGCACGCCAGGCAGGTCGCGCGAGCAGAGATGGGCCTGGAGCAACTGCGCCTCGCCGTACGCGGCGGGACCGGACTGGAGCATTTCTACGCCAGGCTCGGCTGGACAGTGATCGGCCGTTGGCCCGGTGCGCTCAGGCTTGCCCCAGGTGACGACCGCGATGAGATACTCATGATCCTCAGCCCACTGTGACGCGCGCTGGTGGCACGCGACTCACAGCATGAGCGCAATGTCGGGAACGGAGACGTGCGTGTTCGTCAGGCAAGGCCCGTTCCGGCCGTAGAAGGTGCGGTAGGGGACCGACGGTAGGGCAGCATCCGCGGGAACGGTGCCGACGAGCACCGCACTGGAGGAGGACTTGGCTGATGGCACGTCAGCTGATGACGGTGGAGCAGATCCTTGCCATCCTGCGCGATACCCCTGACCGTCTCGGGGGGTTGACCGGCGACCTGACCGAGGCCAGGCTGCACGCCGCGCCTGAGCCTGGCGAGTGGTCGGTCACCGAGATTGCCGCTCATCTGCGGTCGTGCGCGGACGTGTGGGGTCAGGCCATCGAGATGATCGCAGTGACCGACCACCCGACTATACGAGCCATCAGCCCGACCACCTGGATCGAGAGCACGGACTATCGCGAGCTGGCGTTCGCATCGTCCCTGCAGGCGTTCAGCAGGCAGCGCGATCAGCTGCTCGCTCTGCTCGGAGATCTGCCAGACCAGGGCTGGTCGCGAAGCGCCACCGTACTCGGGGGTGGCAGACCATTAGAGCTCACCGTGCACTCGTATGCGAATCGCCTCGCCCGTCACGAGCGGACTCACTGGAGGCAGGTGGCGAAGACCGTGAGGGCACTGCTGGACTGAACCGGCACCGGCCGGCGCTGCGGGGCCGGGGCGGGCTTACAGTCAGGGTGGCTAGGCTAGCCGCCGCAGGCCGCCGGAAAGGAACGCCATGCCGCCGCTGAGTGCCGACCGGTACGTCGCCGAGATCGAGGCAGGCACGGCAGGGCTCGCGGAGATCGTGGCTGAGCATGATCAGGGCATGCCGATCCCGACCTGCCCGGAATGGACGCTGCGTCAGCTTGTCACGCATGTTGGCAGGGCGCACCGGTGGGCGGCCGAGATCACGCGTACGAGGTCGGCGGAGTTCATTCCGTTCCGTGAGGTACCGGACGGCAAGCTGCCCGCTGATCCCGCCGCACAGCGCGCGTGGCTGCGGGCCGGCGCGGCACGGGTCGTCGGTGCTGTGCGGGCGGCGGGCAGTGATCTGGTCTGGTCGTTCGCCGGGCCGGTGCCTGCCGGTTTCTGGCTGCGGCGGATGGCGCACGAGACGCTGGTGCACCGGGCCGACGCCCAGCTCGCTGCGGGTGGCGAGCCCGAGCCGGTCATTGACGCGGAGGTGGCTGCCGATGCGATCGATGAATGGCTGATGCTGCTGGCCGGCGGGATTGTCGGCGACGCCGGCGAGCGGGCCCGGGCGCTGCCCGCCGGTGCTGGCCTGCACGTTCACGCGACCGATGACGGACTCGGCGGCCGCGGTGAGTGGATGATCCGGCACGAGGGGGGCGGTCTGACCGTTGAGCCAGGTCATGGCAAGGGCGATGCCGCCCTGGCCGGCCCGGCCGCCAGCTTGCTGCTGGTGCTGATGCGGCGACGGCCGGTTCCCGATCCGGCGGTGACCGTTCACGGGGACGGCGCCGTGGTGGCTGGCTGGCTGGCAGGCACCGCGTTCTGACCACTGACCTTCCGTCCGCTGCCGCCTGGGTGCTGGCCGGGTCCCGGCCGCATCCGACCGGATAGACCGGCGCCGGTCACCATCTCAGCGCACTGTCCGCGCAGCCGGAAGGCACGGACCGGTCACCGCGCAGATTGCGGCGGTGATGCACCGGCGGCCGCACCGTCCGGTTTGTGCGCTGCCTGGGGTGAACAGGCCGGACCCCTGCGGCGAGCTCGACCGCGACGGCGCAGCGATCGGCAGGTGCCGCTGTCCGGCCTTGGAAGGCCGGACGCTAACCACCCCGTCATCGGCAGGATCGCCGGTCTCGACAGTGTGCACCGGGCGCCGCATGAGCGAGCATTCGCCGGGCCGCGGAAAATCGATGGCAACCGAGGCTGCTGTGCTGCGACGATGCGCCCGTGGTGCAACCTCTCCTGCAAGCTGATCGCCTACGCCGCAACCATGGAAGCAGGCCGACTGCCTCATGAAGAATTACCCCCTGCTCGGCGTGCGCGTCAGCACGCCGACGCTGGAACTGCGCGGCG
>DAHVAR010000154.1 GCA_027314515.1 Actinomycetota bacterium | reverse complement strand
CGCGTTACGGTGACGGGATCCACGAGGCGCTCGAGGCCAAGGATGACCTGCCGGGCCGACCGGCACGGCAGGCCATTGGCACCATGCTTTGCCGCGACTACCTCCGCCAGTACGACCGGCTGGCTGGCTTGACGGGCCCGTCGCGCGCTCAGCAGTGAAACACCGACCAGCAGATGTCGTTCCGCAGCCGCTGGTCGTCAAGTACGAGCTCGCGAATCGCCGCTGGGAGCTGGTCACGCTGCCACCGGCACTCCCGTCGCGCCGCAGCGTCGCCCTCGCCGTCCGGCGCGCCAGCACGTGCGGCCTTGATCGCATAGGCAGCCGCGCCGAGTTCGTGCGCGGCAACATGCGCTACGGCCCCGGCCTGGCCTGCCGCGTAGGCGGCGTGCCGAGCTGCCCCGCGCAGTTCCCGGGCCGCGGCCATTGCATGGCCGCCCGCCGCGCGAGCCCGGGTCATCGTGACCTCGCCACGGACCCAGCCGCGGACATGTTCGATCGCCTCGCGCGGTCGCGGGTCCTCAGGCTGAGCCGACTCGAAGAGGTCAAGGACGTGCTCTGCACATGACGCCGCCCAGAGAGCGAGGAGATGGTGATCCGGATCCGTGAGTGTCCCACCTCGGCGGATCGTTACGAAACGAGGGTCTGCGACCTTCGGGAGAATCATGGCTGGCGCTCCTTCTGGCCCGGTGGCCGAGCCGCGAAGTGCTGAACGAGTACTGGCCACTTCTGACCGAAGAGCGGCCCGGCTTCCAAGTTTCACCTCACCGGCGACCGTGACGAGATCCTCGCCCGTGCCTGCTCCCTCCCATCCGATGGGACGGCACGCTGGACGACTTGCCGGCCGGCATCGACGGCGCCATCGCGCGCGGCTTCGACGAGGGCGGCGCCAACGTGCTCTGCGCGCTGATAATCGCGGTTCCGCGGGACATCCAGGGCCGGGGAATCAGCGCGGCCGCCGTGCGCGCGATGGGCGACATCGCCCGCCGCCACAGCCCGGGCACGCTGATCGCGCCGGTCCGGCCGAGCTGGAAGGAACGCTACCGGCTGGTGCCGATCGAGCGGTACGCGTGCTGGCGCCGCCCGGACGGCCGGCTGTTCGACCCCTGGATGCGCGTCCACGAGCGGGCCGGAGCCGCCGTCCTGAAACCCGAACCGCGGTCGCTGCGGATTACGGGCACCGCCACCGAGTGGGAATCCTGGACGGGCATGACCTTCCCCGACAGCGGCGATTACTGGTTCCCCGGCGGGCTTGCCGCCGTGCACGTCGACCGCGAGCAGGACCGCGGCAGCTGCTGGGAGAAGAACGTCTGGATGCGCCACACGCTGTGAGGACACCACGGAGCCGCTGCGGCACCCTGACCCTCGCAGCCGGAAAGGGACGCGCAGCGCCGGCGCTCGGAGCTGGCGGGTTACCTTGCCGCTGAGCTCGCGGTACCAGGGGTAAACAACCTCCAGTGCCCCTCGGAGACGACTTCGACGTTGCCGTCGGTTAGCTTGATGGCGGTCTGGTCGTCGATCGCGTATGTCGGCGCCGGTATCCTCGCGGCCCATTGTTCTGCGATGGCCATGTCTTGGTGATCGGCGTTGTCCACGCGCGGAATAATCGTAAAGTCAACCAGCCCGACTCCCTGAGCCCTGACCAGGATCATGCGGAGTTCGCCATCGGGCGTATCGAACACGACGTCTTCCGTCGACAGCGCTTCACCGCTGCCGCGACGCGGTTCACGGTAAGTCTCCGCAAAGGCGGAGGTTGCCGCGATGCTACCGGCGCTCACCCCCAGGTAGACCGTCTCGCTAGGCACCGACGGCAAGACGTCTGCAAGCCCGGACCGCCGCATCCAGTACGACAAGAACACGGGATCACCGCCCCAGACCAGCAGCGCGTCAGTCTCCCGGACGGCCGGAACCCAGCATTCTTCGTCGATGCTAGGCAGCACGGAGAGCTCCGGCACTCCCAGAGACTTCCACCCCAAGGCGGCGAAGGGACTCTTGCTCCTGCCGCAGATCGCCTCCCATGCGTAGCCAGCACCGCCGGGGAAGGGTGAGGGCACCTCGACGACTGTGAGTCCGCCGATGGCCTCCGGGTACGGGTCGTCGGTGACCGTCCCGTCGGTGGCCACCACGCTGGCCCGCTGGCTTTCCAGTCCGCCGGTGCAGAATGCTGAGGTGCACGCCGGCATTGATGGCCTCCAGGACCACCGCGTGCGCTGCCCATGGGTGCAAGCGTGAAGGCCCCTTGTAAGCCCGGCGCGACAACTAGTGTCGGCGCATGAGCGCCATGAGTGAGCCGGTGCCCTTCGAGGTCTACAGGGCCGGAGTGTACCTGCACGGCACGAAGGCTGACCTCGCCGTGGGCGAGATGCTGGTGCCTGGCCGCGAGTCGAACTTCGAGGCGGGTCGGATGATGAACTACGTCTACTTCACCGCGACACTCGACGCCGCGGTCTGGGGCGCCGAGCTCGCGACAGGTGACGGCCGCGGGCGCATCTATATCGTCGACCCGAGCGGCGGATTCGAGGACGACCCTAATCTCACAAACAAGAGGTTTCCCGGCAATCCGACGCAGTCTTTCCGCAGCGGACAGCCGTTGCGCATCGTGGGCGAACTTGTCGACTGGGTCGGTCACTCGCCGGAGAAAGTGCAGGCCATGCGGGACAGACTCGATGCGCCGAGACGGCAGGGTGCGGCGCAGATCGAGGACTGACCTGACCGCAACTGCGGCCCGGGCCGTACCGGCCCGTGGATACTGGCTGTCGTGGACAGCAGCCCCGGCGGTGGCAGCGGCGATCCCCACGCCATTCCCGCCGTGTACCGCGGGAACGCGGGAAGGCCCGGGCCGGCGTTGTTCACCCTCGCCGTCGATGGCGAACGGTTCGCCATCCGCCAGGCTGGAGACGGCGGCACCACCTACGACTGGCTGAGCGGGCCCAACAAAGGCTACGGATTCGCGTCGAGCGCGACACCGAATCGGTCAGTGGAGGAGCACCGGGAGAGCATCCGCGTCTTCCTTGCCATGATCGATCCCGATACGGGTTACATCGGGGACGACTGAGCCGCGGAGCTTCGATGTGCCCGCGGTAACGTCCGGTTACTATGCCGCCGACCGGCGTGCGCGGTGTGTGTATCTCGGGTGGCGGTGATACCCGGCTTGCTGGTATCCCCGGCTGGTTAATGGGCTGCGTTCCAGGCCGCGACCGCGCGGAACGACTCCTTCGGTTCCCAGGGCATGTCCGGGTAGGTGCTGCCGTGCTCGATAGTGTCCCATGGCACCTTCGGGAGCTCCTTGACCAGGACGCCGAGCCTGCCGGTGAAGCTACGCGCCACGCTGTAGCTGGCGAGGTCGAAGTCGAACCGGGGGGCGGGGTTCCACGGACTCACGGGCTGGACGAAGGTCTGCACGAACGCGGTGTCCGCGCCGCCCGCGTCGAAGATGTCCAGGCACTGGGTGATCTCCCGGGCCTGCTCCGCCTCGTCCCGCACGTAGTCGCCGTTGACGTGGGGCTGGTCGCCGCTGTAATCGGTGATGTCGAAGCCCGAGCCGCCCCGGTCCGCCGCCCCCTGGCAGGTGCAGCCGCCGAACTCGCCGATGGCGAGCGGCCGTCCTGCTGCCTTGTTCCTGAACACCCGGGCCGCCCGGCCGAAGGGGCGGCTGAGCTTGTCCCGGTGCAGATCGACGGCAGCCACGTCGAATCCCGTCCAGTCCACCAGCTCAGTCGGAAGCGAGCAGTAGGTGATCTGCCCGCCGCACTTCCTCGGCGACGGCCGCCGCGCTCACGAGGTGCGCGAGGGTGTCATCAGCATCGTGGTCCCACAGGTCCGGTGACAGCCACACCTCAAGTCCCAGTTCCAGGGCGGCCTCGGCGGCCCAGCCGGGACAGGTCGGCACTCTGCCTTCTCACTGCCGTGCAGTGCAGGTCGCGGGCGACTATCTCCAGCTCCCGGCGTGTCTCTCCGGGCCGGAAGTCCGGTCGCCAGCCCCGCCCCTCAAGCTCCCGCCCGACGTCGTAGCAGACACCCTTGCGCCGCGCTGTTAATTCGCCCGCCGCTCGGCCCCGACGGCGATCATCTTCTGGATCGCCTGCCGGGTGACGCCCAGTTCCCGCGCGAGGTCGGCCTGCGAGAACCCGTCAGCGAGCAGCGCTTCCATGATCCGCCCCCGCTCCCGCGCCAGTTCTGTCATCCGCCGGGCCGCCTCGATCGTCGCGGCCCGCACTTCCTTCAGCCGGGCGATCATCTCCTGATGCTCGGCCGTCTCAGCCTGCTTGCCCATGCCGCCAATTGTGACAACGAGGAGTTGTCAATGTCAACCCCCGGTTGTCAAACGGACACGAGGCGCGGCCGGGACTGATTCTCTTGCCGCGCGCCGCACTAAAGCTGCCCGCAAGTGCAGGTTCTTCCGGAACTCTCGCCGAGGGCGAGATGAGCCCCACGGTCTGGCTCGCCATGTTGAACGCGTTGGCCTGTGTGAGCAGTTCTGCGGAGCAGCTCAGGCATAATGGCCCGGCAGCCGTCGGCCTCGGAAGCCGCGGTGAGAGAGCCGGTTATCAGGTTTCCCGGTGCCCAGTGGGCTGGGATGCTCGCCGGGTGAGTGGAAATGTCCCGCTGCTGCGGACGGCGCGGCTGCGTCTGGAACCGGTCACCGTCCCGCTGGCGCAGGCGATCCTCGCGGGCGAACTGTCCGGGGTGAGCGCGGCACCGGGCTGGCCGCATGAGCACACCGCTGCCGGGCTGGCGCACACGCTCCAGCCCGGCCACCCGCCAGGCTGGCTCATCACGGTCGGCGGCGAGGTTATCGGCGATTGCGGCACTCATGGCAGGCCTGATGAACGCGGCGGGAGATCGGCTACGGCCTGGCCGCACCCTACCGGGGCCGCGGATTTGGCAGCGAGGCTGTCACCGCCATGACCACCTGGCTTGCGGCCCAGCCGGATATCACCCTCGTGCGGGCCTGCACCGCGGCAGGCAACCTGGCCAGCCGGCGTGTCCTGGAAAAGGCCGGCTACCGGCTCGCCGGCAACGCCGGCGGCGAATGCGTCTATGAGCATCCGTAGGTGAATCCAGCCTGGGGCCGCCCTCTCGCCGTCCGGCTCCGTTATGCCCGGACCGACCATCCGTTGATTACCAGGACCTGCCCAACATCGCCAGGAGCGCCGCGTGCCATCTCATGCAATAAAGGATGTGCTTGGCCAGCCGGCCGGGGCGAGCATGTCATGCGGAGGACGAGGGCATGGCACACGGCGCTCCGTGACGACTGGAGCCGCGCAGAGATCGCTGCCGTTGATAATTGCTATATGTGCAGATAACTAGTAGTTAAGGGACGGCGAGGGGAAGGACCTGGAGGCGGCAGCAACATGAGCGAACAGCTCGGCACCCCGGCACACCAGTCCCTCCGTGATGGCAAGTACGCCAGGGTCGAGCGCGAGGCGCGCTCCCTGCTGGCCGGGCCGCCACCGGCCGCGGCCGTCACCGCTCGCCGTTGCACGGGCTTGGTCATGGCCGATGTCGAGTTCACCACGGACGAGGCGGCCACGTCGTTCCTGCTTTCGCTACCGGCGATCGCCGAGGTCACCGACGACGCCCGGTTCACCGGCGGCAATCTCGTCCGGGCGCGCCGCGACGACCTGCTCACCTGGCTCGCCGGATACGGCATCGAACCGAACGCCGGGTGACGCTCCGGCCGCCGAGCACTGACAGCCGCTGCCTGTAGCTGCCAGTTCTCGCTAGATGCCGAGCCGGTCGGCCAGCTTGATCGCCTGCCGGGCCCACTGGGCGTTGAGCGACAGCACGCGGCTGCGCTCGCGGAACTTGACGGCGGCATCGATCTCGCCGGCTCCGCCATACCGGTACTGCCGCTCCTGGCCCACCTGTGCCAGCGTCAGCGGGGCGAGCCAGTCGTACTTCACCGCCGACGACCACATCCCCAGCTGAACGAGCCGGGGATCGTCACGCCAGCCTGCTGCCCGCAGTCCTCGCAGGTAACCCTCGTAGACCGCCTGCTCAAGGCGAGGCAGCTGGTCAGCGGCAACGAAGTGGTCCAGCACCGAATCGGGTACCAGGTTGCCGGGATCCTCGCCGATAGCCCCGTTACCAGCGAAACTCCAGTCAATGAGAACGATCTCGCCGTCCGGGCGGCGGAACAGGTTCTTGGGCCAGAAGTCCAGGTGACAGAACGTGCGCGGGAGTGCCGCGCTGATCTGGTACAGCCGCTCGCGGTGCGCATGCACGAACTGCACGCCCTCCCGCAACCCGGCAGGGAAGTTCTCGGTCACGACAGGATGCGCCCACGCATCGTCGTCGTCGAGGAGCTCCCAGGCGGCCGGCTTCTCTGAGCTGTACTCGCGCAGAAAGTGCTCACTGAGCCAGGGAAACGGCGGCATCGGCCGGCCGAGCAGAAACGGCGCCTGGGCCCGGCCCAGCGCCTCCGCAGCCGGGCCGTAACCCGGCACCGGCCACGCCTCGCCGGGCTGATCGGTGACCCATTCCAGCAGCAGCACCGCGTCACTGCCGTCGACGTCGACGCCCAGGCAAGCAGGCGGCGTGATGCCGCTCCCGGCATATGCGCCGGCGAGATCGTGCTGGTAGGCCAGCGGTTCCCGGCACCAGTACGTCCACCGCCGCGGGTCGTGATCGCGGGCCGTCCAGTGCGCGTCCCACGGCGTACCGCCGCGGCTGCGATCCGAGCTTGTGTACTTCAGCACCGCCAGCCGCCTGCCGCGGGTACGGAGCCGCCACACGCCGGGGCTCAGCCACCGGTTATGGGGCAGCTCGTCGGCAACAACGCCGGCCGCGTCGACTCCGACGCGGCCCAGCAACTCCCCGACTGTCGCAGGCACTCCGCAAGCGTGTAGCCCTCCTGGCCCGACCGCAACTTCCGCCCGTGACCGCACGCTATCCCCCGCTCCTCCCCCGCAATGTTGATCTTGCTCGGGGTCGCTGCGAACCACAACACCGTCGCTGGCGCTGGCGCTGGCGCCACAGCTCAAGCAGCACTGCTGTGGTTCCGCCAATGCGGGGAATGAAGCAAGTCGCCAACTCGATCTTGGACGGGGCGGCAGAATTAGCTCGCGCCGAACTGTCGGCGGCCCGGAGTACGGTGACAGACATGCCAGATGCACACACCAGGATCGACAGCCTGAAAGAGGACATCCGGGAGATCGGTTACTCGATCCTGGATCTTCAAGCCAAGGCTCAGGCCCATGACGCCAAGCTTGAGTTGCTGATGGCGGCGCAGTTGGTTCATGCTGGTCGCTTCGACGGCATCGACGCCCGGCTCGACTCCGTGGACGCCCGGCTCGACTCCGTGGACGCCCGCTTCGACTCCGTGGACGCCCGCTTCGACTCCGTGGACGCCCGCTTCGACTCCGTGGACGGCCGCTTCGACTCCGTGGACGGCCGCTTCGACCAGATCGACGCGCAGCTTGCAGAGATGCTTGCGCGGTTGCCGCAGCGCCCGGAATAACGGGCCCGCCTTCATGCGTATCTTCATCGACGCAAGTGACAGCTGTGTAACTAGCCGTCTTGTGTCATGCTATCCACTGCCAACGACTAGGCGCGGTAATAGGCTCCAGTCATGCCGGACTCCCCTGGGCTGATCGAGCGTGCACCCGCCGTCGACGCCGGGCTGAGCGACAACGTCGACGTTCTCGTCACGCTCACCCGCAAGCACCACAAGCGGCTGAGCCGCATCGCTGCTCGGCTTGACGTCCACGACCGGCGCTTCGAGTACCTCGGCCAGCGACTCGACGGCGTGGACCGGCTCTTCCGACAGGCCGACAAGCGGTTCGACCGGCTGGACGACCGTTTCGTTCAGGTCGAACAGCGGCTTGACTTCGTCAGCGGACAACTGGCTGAGCTTGTGAAGCGGCTAGCCGGATAGCGGCCATCTGGCCGGCTAGCTCGCGCTGTCGCGAGGGGCCTCCGATGCTGAGGGCGAGTACGTGCGCTCAGGCCACCTCCGCCATCGCCTGGGCGAACTGGGCCTGGTACAACCGCGCATACGCGCCGCCTGCCGCCAGCAGACCAGTGTGCGTTCCCTGCTCGACGATGCGCCCGTCCTCCATCACCAGGATCACGTCGGCGTCGCGGACCGTGGACAGCCGGTGGGCGATCACGAAGCTGGTCCTTCCCTGCCGCAGTGACGCCATGGCACGCTGGATCAGCACCTCGGTCCGGGTGTCCACCGAACTGGTCGCCTCATCCAGGATGAGCACCGCGGGCCTGGCGAGGAACGCGCGGGCGATCGTGATGAGCTGCCGCTCCCCCGCGCTGACGTTGGTGCCTTCTTCGTCCAGGACCGTCTGGTAGCCGTCCGGCAGCGTCCGGACGAACCGGTCCACGTAGGTCGCCTGAGCCGCCTCCACGACCCGATCGTGGCTGGCCCCGAAGGAGCCGTAGGCGATGTTCTCCTCGATCGTGCCGCCGAACAGCCAGGCGTCCTGCAGCACCATGCCGGTGAGCCCGCGCAGTTCGGCGCGGCTCATGGCCGCGGTGTCGACTCCATCGAGCAGGATCTTGCCCGAGTCAAGCTCGTAGAACCGCATCAGCAGGTTGACCAGTGTCGTCTTGCCGGCCCCGGTGGGGCCGACGATGGCGACGGTCTGGCCCGGCTCGACGGTCAGCGAGACATGCTCGATCAGCGGGTGGTCCGGCAGGTAGCGGAACGACACGTCGTCGAATTGCACCTTGCCGCGCACCATGGCCGGCCGGATCGCCGCCGGCGCACCAGCTGCCGGCGCACCAGCTGCCGCGACGTCGGCTGGCCCGGCTGCTGTCCCAGCCGGGCGGGCCGGCTCGGCAGCGTCTGGTGCCTGCTCGGTAGCGTCCAGCAGGGCGAACACCCGCTCCGCTGACGCGACGCTGGACTGCAGCAGGTTGGCCATGCTGGCCACCTGCGTGAGCGGCTGGCTGAACTGGCGGGAGTACTGGATGAACGCGGTGACCGCGCCGAGCGTCAGCGAACCGCCGCTGATCAGCAGCCCGCCGACGACGGCCACCAGCACGTAGTTCAGGTTGGACATGAACATCATCACCGGCTGGATGGCACCGGAGATGAACTGCGCCCGGTAGCTGGCGTTGAACAGCTCTTCGTTCTGCTCGGTGAAGGCCCGCATCGCCTCATCGCGCTGGCCGAATGCGGTCACCAGGGCGTGCCCGCTGTACATCTCCTCGATGTGCGCGTTCAGCTTGCCGGTGTATTTCCACTGCTTGATGAACTGCGGCTGCGCGCGCTGCGCGATCTTCCGCATCGCCACCGCCGAGGCCGGGACCGTGACCAGGGCGATCAGCGCCAGTTCCCAGGACACGATGAACATCAGCGTCAGCACGCCCACGATGGTGAGCAGCGAGGTAACGAGCTGGCTCAGCGCCTGCTGCATCGACTGCTGCAGGTTGTCGATGTCGTTGGTGACCCGGCTGAGGATCTCGCCGCGCGGCTGCCGGTCGAAGTAGCGCAACGGCAGCCGGGACAGCTTGGCCTGTACCTCCTCGCGCAGCGTGAACACCGCGCGCTGCACCAGCGTGGCGGTGATCCGGCCCTGGAACGCCGCGAGGACCGAGCTGCCGACGTTCAGCGCGAGCACGACCACCAGAATCTGGGCGACGTGGCTGAAGTCCGTGCCGTGACGGGAGGCGAACCCGTCGAAGATGACATTGATCGCCTCGCCGAGCATCCGGGGGCCAAGTACCGCCAGGGTCACGCTGCCGACGGCGAACGCCAGCGCCAGCCCTACCAGCACCCGGTAGGGCCGCAGCAGCCCGAGCAGCCGCCGGCCGGAGCCCTTGAAGTCCAGTGCCTTCTCGGTCGACATGCCGCCCATGAAACGCGCGGGACCGCCCATCGTGGCTGCCGGGGCCGGCCCGCGCTTCGGCGTCGCCCGCTCGCCCGCCTGCTGGTCCCCGCCCGCCTGCTGGTCCCCGCCGGTTTGCAGGTCCCCGCCGGTTTGCTGGCCCTCACCCTGCTGGGCGTTGCCGTCGCTCAGTTCCCCGCTCACGCCGCGGCCTCCTGCTCAGTCAGCTGGGACAACACGATCTCCCGGTAGGTCTCGCTAGAGCCCATCAGCTCGGGGTGAGTGCCGCGGGCGACGATCCGGCCGCCGTCCAGGACCAGGATCTGGTCCGCGGTCCTGATGGTGCTCACTCGCTGCGCCACGACCACCATGATCGCGTCGGTCACCTCCGCGGCCAGCGCGGCCCGCAGCCGCGCGTCGGTGGCGTAGTCCAGCGCGGAGAACGAGTCGTCGAACAGGTAGATCTTCGGCTTGTGCACCAGCGCCCTCGCGATGGCCAGCCGCTGTCGCTGGCCGCCGGACACGTTCGTGCCGCCCTGGGCGATCGGCGCGTTCAGGCCGTCGGGCGTCCGCTCGACGAAGTCGCGGGCCTGGGCAATCGCTAGCGCTTGCCACAGCTCCTGGTCGGTCGCCTGCTGATTGCCGTACCGCAAGTTGGACGCCACCGTGCCGGAGAACAGGTACGGCTTCTGCGGCACCAGGCCGACCGCCGCTGACAGCGCCGCCGGGTCCAGTTCGCGCACGTCGACGCCGCCGACCAGCAGCGCGCCGGCCGTCACGTCGACGAGCCGCGGGATGAGGTTGACCAGCGAGGTCTTGCCGCTGCCGGTACCGCCGATGATCGCGGTGGTCTGGCCGGGCAGTGCGGTGAACGAGATGTCGTGCAGGACCGGCTGCTCGGCACCCGGGTACCGGAACTCCACGTGCCGCAGCTCCAGCGGGCCGGATGAGCCGGCGATCGGCAGTGGCCGGGCGGGCGGGCAAAGCGCGGGCTGCGTGCCGGTCACCTCCATGATCCGCTCGGCGCTCACCTCGGCACGCGGCACCAGCATGAACATGAAGGTAGCCATCATCACTGCCATCAGGATCTGGGCCAGGTAGGTGATGAACGCGGTGAGCGACCCGATCTGCATGCTCCCGTCGGCGACGTAGTGGCCGCCGAACCACACCACCGCCGTGGTCGACAGGTTCAGCACGAGCATGACCGACGGGAACATCAGCGCCATCAGCCTGCCCGCGCCCAGCGAGACGTCGAAGAGCTCGGTGTTGGAGCGGGCGAACCGCTCGCGTTCCTGCGGGTCGCGGACGAACGCGCGGATCACCCGCACGCCGGTGATCTGCTCGCGGAGGACCCGGTTGATGGTGTCCAGCCGCTCCTGCATCTGCCGGAACAGCGGCCGCATCCGGGAGATGATCAGCGACACGACCACGCCGAGCAGGGGCACGGCGACCAGCAGCAACGACGACAGCCGCACGTCCTGGTTGAGCGCCAGGATGATGCCGCCGATGCACATGATCGGTGCGGACAGCAGCAGCGTGAATGTCATGATCGCCAGCATCTGGATCTGCTGGACGTCGTTGGTGGTCCGGGTGATCAGCGACGCGGTGCCGAGGTGATTGACCTCGCGATCAGAGAACTGCAGCACCCGGCTGAAAATGCCGTGCCGCACGTCCCGGCCGAGCGCCATGGCGACCTTCGCGCCGAAATACACGGCCGCTATCGCGCACCCGATCTGCAGCAGCGTGATGACCAGCATCAGGCCGCCGACGCTGAGGATGTAGTGCGTGTCGTGGACGATGACGCCGTTGTCGATGATGTCGGCGTTCAGCGTCGGCAGGTACAGCGTCGCCAGCGTCTGCGCGAACTGCAGCAGCAGCACAAGCGACAGCGGCTTGCGATAAGGGCGCAGGTACTCGCGCAGCAATCGGATCAGCACCGGGAGTCTCTCAGCTGTCGGGATCAAATTCTGGACGGGAACGGGGTAACCGGCGTGCACCGCAGCCGGCCGGACGCGGATTGTTAGCTGGTGTCGCCCGGCTGCGCGCCGGCCTCAGCGGGCACGACATGCAGCATGCCCTCGGCGAGCCGGCGCAGCGACTGCCGGACCAGCGGCGCGAGCGGCACTGGCGGGTCGGACTGCAGCCAGCGCTCCAACGCTGCCTGCATGGCCGCCGAGACCGCGCCGGCCAGGATCCGCGGGAACATGTCGGTTTCCAGGCGGGTTCCGAGTCGTTCGGCGATCGCCGCGGCCAGGTGATACTGCGCTACGCCCTGGACCTTCAGGTATTCGCCGGCCAGCGCCGGCGTGGTGATCACCAGCCGCAGCCGGGAGATCCAGGCTCCGTCCGGCGCGAAGTCCGCCCGGGCGAACTGGGACAGGACAGCCTGCGAGACCGAGTCCCAGAGCGGCTCCCCCGGCGGGCGGGCGCGCAGCTCGTCGCCGATTCGCAGCGCGCGGTCGAGCTGGAGCGCGCAGATCGCCTCGTACTTGCTGGCGAAGTAGTTGTTGAAGGTACGGGGCGAGACGCCGGCCACCTCGGCGATGTCCTCGACCAGTACGCTGTCCAGTCCGTGCTCGATGGCCAGCCGCATCGCGGCCTCGCCCAGCGCCTGCCGGGTCGCGGCCTTCTTGCGCTCGCGCAGTCCCAGCGGCTCGTCCGAGGGCGCCGCAGGGCAATGCGCAAGTTGCTCGACCGAGCTTGTCAGCACGTGCGCGGAAGTCATTGGCAGTCAGGGGCGCGGTGCCGGTGAAGGCCCGTCTCCCCATCCCCCTTACGGCTTACCGATGATCTTCTTGACATGGTTACGCTGCCTTCGGATAGCGGATGGTGCCGCGCAGCCGGTACAGGCCGTGCCCGTTGAGCCAGTCCCGGCGGCGTTCCCGGTGCGGAAGTAGTTCCCCCAGCCGCGCAGCAGCGGATTCAGGTCCGACACCCCGCTCAGCCCGCCGCCTCTCAACGACGAACCGGGGCCTGCTACCGGGCTCTCCGGCGATTACCCGGACGGGACTTCCGCCCGCAGGCCTGGACCAGCTTCCAGGACGCACCATGCCAGCAGCTTAGCTAAACTTTCGCAGTGCGCAACTTTGCCGGACGCGAAAATCGATTGACACTACCGCAAGCTTGTGCCTGCATCCGCTCAGGGGCGATCGCGGCCCGCTGGCACGATGTCAGTGACGGCCGCCGTGCATGCCCGTGGGTTTTCAGGCTGACGCAAGGCGCCCGGAGCGGCTCGGCGAGCTAGCGGATTCGCGACACAACCATTGCAACATGCGACGACAGATACGCAGTGTCGCAAATTCGCTAGCCAGCGCCCGGGCACGGGCGGATGCTTAACTGCATGACCGACGACCGGATCCACGCCGACCGGGACCGCTGCATCCGCGCTGTCCAGTCCAAGGACGCGCGCTTTGACGGCTGGTTCTTCACCGCCGTGCGGACGACCGGCATTTACTGCCGGCCGAGTTGCCCGGTGGTGCCGCCGAAGCCGGAGAACATGAGCTTTTTCCCCAGTGCCGCCGCGGCCCAGCAGGCCGGCTTCCGCGCCTGCAAGCGCTGCCGGCCGGACGCGAGCCCCGGCTCGCCGGAGTGGGACGTCCGGGCTGACGTCGTGGCGAGGGCGATGCGGCTGATTGCCGACGGGGTCATGGACAACGGCGGCGTGCCTGCCCTGGCCAGCCGGCTTGGCTACAGCGTCCGCCAGGTCGAGCGGCAGCTCGTTGCGGAGCTGGGAGCCGGGCCCCTTGCGCTGGCCAGGGCGCAGCGCGCGCAGACGGCCAGGTTGCTCGTGGAGACGACCGCGCTGCCGATGAGTGACGTCGCGTTCGCCGCCGGGTTCGCGAGTATCCGCACCTTCAACGACACCGTCCGCGAGGTCTTCGCCCTGTCCCCCAGCCAGCTCCGCGAGCGCGCCAGTCGCGGCGCGCCAGGCACCGGATCGCTCTCGCTGCGGTTGCCTTTCCGCGCGCCGCTGCAGCCGGACAACCTGTTCGGTCACCTGGCCGCCACTGCCGTGCCAGGGGTCGAGGAGTGGCGGGACGGCGCGTACCGCCGGACGCTGCGGCTGCCGCACGGCCACGGCATCGTGGCGCTGCGGCCGCAACCGGACCACGTCAGCTGCCAGCTGGCGTTGACCGACCTGCGTGACCTGGCCAGCGTGATCAGCAGGTGCCGCCGCCTGCTCGACCTGGACGCCGATCCGGTAGCCGTCGGTGACGTGCTGTCCGCTGACCGGGTGCTCGCGCCGCTCGTCCGCAAGGCCCCTGGCCGCAGGGTGCCGCGCAGTGTCGATCCGCAGGAGTTCGCTCTTCGCGCAGTGCTGGGTCAGCAAGTGTCGACCGCCGCGGGCCGGACCCACGCGGGCCGGCTGGCGGCTGCGCTCGGGGAGCCCGTCGATGATCCAGCGGGCGGCCTCAGCCGGCTGTTCCCGACCGCGGCCGCGCTGGCCGCGGCGGACCCGGCCGGGCTTGCCATGCCCCGGTCCAGGCGCGAGACCTTCGCCAGGCTCGCCCACGCGCTCGCCGGCGGCCGGATCGACCTCAGCGTGGGCGGTGACTGGAGCGAAGCCCGGCTGCGGCTGGCCAGCCTGGCCGGGATAGGCACCTGGACGATCGAGACGATCGCCATGCGAGCCCTCGGCGATCCGGACGCGTTCCCGGCCTCCGATCTGGGCGTGTGCGCCGCGGCGCGGCAGGCCGGCCTGCCAGCCACGCCGGCCGCGCTGATCAGCCGGGCCGCGGCATGGCGCCCGTGGCGCTCCTATGCCGTGCAGTACCTGTGGGCGACCGGGGACCACGCCATCAACAGGCTCCCGGCCGAACCGGGCCAGCCTCGCCAGGAATCCAAGGAGGACACATGAACAGCCCAGCCATGCGCGCGCACGTCATCCTGCCGAGCCCGGTCGGCCCGCTCACGCTCGTGGCCGAGGCGGGGCAGCTGATCGCCGTGTACCTGGATAGCCAGCGGCACCGGCCAGCAGAAGGTTCGCTCGGCGCGCCGGGCACCCCGGACGCGGACCCGTTCGCAGCTGCCGCCAGTCAGCTCGCCGCCTACTTCGCCGGCCGCCGCACCGCCTTCGACCTGCCCCTCGCGCCGGCCGGCACGGAGTTCCAGCAGCAGGTCTGGGCCGCCTTGCGGACTATCCCGTATGGCCAGACCTGGTCCTACGCGCAGCTCGCTGACAAGATCGGCCGCCCGTCGGCAGTCCGCGCGGTCGGGCTTGCGAACGGCAGGAACCCGATCGCGGTGGTCATACCGTGTCACCGGGTCATCGGCTCGGACGGCAGCCTGACCGGCTACGGCGGCGGCCTGGACCGCAAGCGGTTCCTGCTCGACCTGGAGTCTCGCGGCGTTACCGGGCCCGGCCAGGCAGGCCCCGGCTGCTGATCGCGCGTCCCGCCCAGCATCCCGCGCGAGCTGGTGACGCGGAGCGATTAGTCCGCAACTCGCGGGATAACGTCCAGATCAGGGTTACGGTAGATGCTGCCCTCGGTTAGCCGAGGCAGCAGCGTCCGACCGGGCGCTGACCCGGCCAGTGCCCCACCACCGAAGATGGACCATGCGTGACCTTGCCTGCCGGCCAGAGGAGTTCAGCAGCTTCGTTGGCCGCGTGTCCGAGATCAGTGAGCTACGCGAGCTGATGCGCGCGACGCGCGCAGTCACCCTGTGCGGCGCAGGTGGCATCGGCAAGACCAGGCTGGCCTTGCGGCTGCTGGCCGTGATCGCCGCCGACTCCCCCGACGGCGCCTGGTTTGTCGACCTCAGCGAGGTGCGCCAGGCGGAGCGCGTCGTCGCTACGGTGGCGGCAGCAGTCGGCGTGCACGAGGAGCCGGGCAGGCCGCTGCTTGACACGCTGGCCGACTCGCTGCGGTACCGCCGGGCAGTCATCGTGCTGGACAATTGCGAGCACCTGATACACGCCTGTGCCGCACTGTGCCACCGCCTGCTGGCTAACTCGCCGGGCCTGCAGATGCTGTGCACAAGCCGTGAGCCGCTGCGCGTCGCCGCCGAGGCAGTCTGGCAGGTGCCGCCCCTCGCGCTCCCGGCAGTGATACCACCGCCGGGTGACCCCGAAGGCATGGCCGACGTCGCCGCTTACGACGCCGTCCGGCTGTTCGCGACGCGGGCAGCTGAGGCCGCGCCGGGCTTCACGCTCGGACCGTCGAACTCCGCGGCGGTTGCCGCCATCTGCCGGGCCCTGGACGGGCTGCCGCTCGCGATAGAACTCGCCGCCGCCTGGATCCGGGTCCTGTCCGCCGACCAGATCGCTGCCCGGCTGGACCGTCGGCTCGCGCTGCTGACCAGCTCGGACCGGAGCGTGCCGGCCCGGCAGCAGACGCTGCGCGCCACCTTCGACTGGAGCTATGGCCTGCTCTCCGGCCCCGAGCAGATCCTGCTGCGCCGCCTGTCGGTGTTCGGCAGCTGGTCGCTGGACATGGCCGAGCAGGTCTGCGCCGACGACAGCCTGCCAGCCGCGGACATCGTGGACACCCTCACCGCGCTCGCCGACAAGTCACTGATCGAGCTGGAGCCCGAGGCGCTCGGCCAGGCGCGGTACCGGCTGCTGGAGACCGTGCGGGAGTACGCCGCCGGCTGGCTGGCGGCGGCCGGCGAGTCGGCCCTCATGGAGCAGCGGCGCCGCGACTACGCGCGGCGTGAGATCGAGACTGCCACTGCTATCGGCATGGCCCTGGCGCCCGCGTCCTGGTCTGCCAGGATCGACGCGTTCCGGCGATTCGATGTCGAGGCGGCGAACGTGCTGGAGGTGCTCGGCAGCTGCCTGGCCGACGGCGACGCGGAGACCGGGCTGCGGATCTGCTCGGGAGTCCGGCTGGTCTGGATCGTGCAGGGTACGTTCGCCGAGGGCGCGGCCTGGATCGACAAGTTCCTCGCGCTGCCGGAGGCCGCAGCGGTCGCCGACTCGGTACGCGGCCGGGCGCTGGTGAGCCGTGCGCAGCTAGCGATGGCCAGCGGCGCGCCCGATGCGGAGCGGCTGGCGATGGCCGGGCTGGAACTGTGCTGGGCGGGCGGCGAGCAGTTCTGGGTCGCCGGGGCGCTCAACCTGCTGACCGAGATCGCGCTGCACGCCGGGCATCCGGACACCGCGGCGGAGCGGGCCGACCAGGCGCTTAACGTGGCGCGGTCAGCCGGTGACCGCTGGAACGAGGGCTACGCTCTCGGCACCATCGCCGCTGTTGCCGCCCATCGCGGCAACCTTCGCGCGGCCCAGCAACTCGGCGAGGAAGCGCTGCTGGTGATGCGCGAGATTCAGCAGTTCTGGGGCTCGGCCAGGGCGCTGCTCGGCCTCGGAGATCTGGCCAGGCTGCGCGGCGAGCACGGCAGTGCGCGAGCGTATTACCTCGAGGCACTGGGCATCCTCCGCGAGGTCGATGCCAGGCCGGAGATCGCCCGCTGCCTGGCAGGGCTGGGCCGGATGGCGCTCGACCAGTGGGACCTGGTGTCGGCGCGCCAGCACCTCAGCGAGAGCTTGCGGCTGAGCTACGCCTCGGGCAGCCGGATCGGCATGGCGCGCGGCCTTGAGGTACTTGCCCGGCTGTCGGTGATGGAAGGCAACCCCGCGATCAGCGTGCAACTGGCAGGCGCGGTGACGGCCCTGCGGGCGCAAGCGCACCTGCCGCCGGTGCCCGGCGCACGGACTCAGCGTTTCCTGGACGCCGCGGATGACCTCGGCGAGCATGCGGTCCGCAGGTTGTGGGCGCAGGGCGAGGCAATGACCCCGAGCGCCGCCGTCCGGCTGGCGCTCGGCACGCACCCCGACGAGGCCGCCGGCGCCGCGGGCGGCAGCGCTCCGCAGATTCGCCCGGCCGCCGCGCCGGGTACGCAGCCGACCGGAGCCAGCGGGCTGACCCAGCGCGAGCACGAGGTCGTCGGGCTGCTCGCGGCGGGCCTGAGCAACCGGGACATCGCCGCAGAGCTCTTCATCAGCCCGGCGACAGCCGCCCGGCACGTCGCGAACATCCTGGCCAAGCTCGGTTTCAGCTCGCGCAGCCAGGTGGCCGCCTGGGCGGCCGGGCGGCAGGGCCGTCAGCTTGCGCCGAACAGCGCGCTTACCGACTCCCCCTCGTGAATGCGCCTGATCGCCTCGGCCAGGGCCGGCGCGATCGAGATCACCTTGAGGCCCGCGCTGACCGCGTCGTCGGCGGTCGGCAGCGTGTTGGTACAGACGATCTCCTGCACCTCTGGCTGCGCGCCGATCTGCTTGAGCACGCCGCCGCTGAACAGCCCGTGCGTGCAGGCGATGCGCACCGACCGCACGTTCCGCTCCCGCAGCCGTTCCAGTAGCTCCAGGATCGTGGTGCCGCGTGCTATCTCGTCGTCGAGCACGATCACGTCCCGGCCATCGACGTCGCCGATGATCGAGCTGATCGTCACTTCCTCGTCGCTGTGCCGGTCCTTGGCGCCAGCCGCTACCGGCAGTTGCAGCAGCCGCGCCAGCGCGGCCGCGCTCTTGGCGTTACCGAGGTCGGGCGATACCACGACCGCGTTGGTCAGGTCCAGCCTGCCGAAATGATCGGCCAACTCGCGCAGCGCGTGCAGGTGATCGACGGGAATCGAGAAGAACCCGTGTACCTGCGGCGAATGCAGGGTCATGGCCAGCACCCGGCTGGCTCCGGCCGTGGCGAGCAGGTCGGCGACCAGCCGGCCGCCGATCGAGATGCGCGGCATCGCCTTCTTGTCCGAGCGCGCGTACGCATAGTGCGGAATGACGGCCGTCACCCGGGCGGCCGACGCGCCGCGCGCGGCGTCCAGCATCAGCAGCAGCTCGACGAGATTCTCCTGCACCGGCGGGCTGAGCGGCTGGATCACGAAGACATCCCGCTCCCTGCAGTTAGCCTGCAGCTGAACTTCCAGGCAGTCGTTCGCGAACCTGGTCAGCCGTACCGGTCGCAGCGGTACGCCCAGGTTCGAGCATATTTCTGCCGATAGCGACGGATGCGCGCTGCCGCTGAAGACCACGATCTCCCGCACGAGCCCAGGTTACGAGGTCGGGCGGGGTAACGGGCCGGAAGCCGGCTAAGCCGCCGCAGCCAGCAGCGCAGCGGCCTCGGCCAGCCAGCGGCCGGGGTCTGCCAGCGCGGCCTGCGTGCCCCCCGCCAGGGCCGCCAGTTCGACCGCCCGGACCCCGGCCGGCGGACTGACCGCGATCCGCCCGGCGACGACCGCGACCGGGACTGCGGCCGGGGCGGCAGCGGCAGCCATGGCCCGCACCGCGCCTACTACCTTCCCGTTCTCCGAGCTGGCGTCGTACTGCCCTTCCCCCGTGATGATCAGGTCAGCTCCCTCGATCGCGGCTGGCAGGCCCGCGATCATGGCGATCTCCGCCGCGCCGGGCCGCAGCCCGGCGCCCCACGCCGCGGCCAGGCCGTAACCGCAGCCGCCCGCCGACCCGGCGCCGGGCTCCGCTGGATCGCCCCCGAGCAGGCTGGCCAGCCGTGCCAGGCCGGCGTCGAGTACCGCGACGTCGGCCGGGCTCGCGCCCTTCTGCGGACCGAACACCGCCGCGGCACCGTCCGGCCCGAGCAGCGGCGCGCGCACGTCGGTCAGGCAGCTGACTCCGCCCGCGGGCGGCGGCCGCAGGCCGGTCAGGTCGATCCGGGCGAGATCACGGAGGGCACCGCCGCCGAGCGGCAGCACCGCTCCGGCGGCATTCTCGAACCGGGCACCGAGCGCGGTCAGCGCGCCGGTCCCGCCATCGGTGCAGGCCGACCCGCCGAGCGCGATGACGATCCGGCGGGCGCCCGCGTCCAGGGCGCTCGCGATCAGCTCGCCGACGCCATAACTGTGCGCGGCCAGCGGCATGGGCTCGCTCAGCAGGGTCAGCCCGGCGGCAGCGGCGAGTTCCACGACCGCCGCGTTCCCGGCCAGTTCCAGCCAGGCAGCCCGGACCGGTGCGCCGGCCGGGCCGGCGACCCGCTCGGTGTGCCAGCGGGCCAGCGGGGCGGCAGCGGCCAGCACGGCCAGCGTCCCCTCGCCGCCGTCGGCCAGCGGCAGCTGCATCAGCTCGTCGGCCGGCCGCACCCGCAGCCACCCCCTGGCCAGCGCCGCGGCCGCGGCGGCCGCGCTGATGCTGCCCTTGAAGGAGTCAGGCGCGGCGATGACCCGCATGCAACGCAGCCAGCGCCGTGGTCAGCCGCGGTACGGCGGCAGCTTCAGCGCGGCCCTGATGGCCTGCTGGACCTCCGCCTTGTCCGGCCGCGCATCGATAGTGACCACGTATTCCTTCCGGCGGAAGATATCGAGCACCGGGTTGGTCTTCTCGTGATACTCGCGGAGCCGGACTGCCAGGGCCTCCTCGGTATCGTCCTCGCGCTGCACGAGCTTGCCGCCGCAGACGTCGCATCTGCCTTCCTCGCGCGGGCTGTTGTCGATCAGGTTGTAGTCCATGCCACAGCCATCGCAGAGCCTGCGCGCCATCACCCGGCGCCGCACCTCGGAGTCCGGCAGCACAAGATAGATGACGCCGTCGATGTCATAGCTCTCCAGGAAGAACTCAGCCTGGCGCTCGTTCCTCGGGAAGCCGTCAATGATGAACCCGTAATTCCAGTCGTGCTGGGTCAGCCGCTCCTTCACCACGCCCTCGGCCAGGTCGTCGCTGACGAGCGCTCCGGCCGCCATCGTGCGCCGTACCTGGGCGCCGAGCTTGGTGTGATTCTGCACGTTCCACCGGAAGATGTCGCCGACCGCGATGTGCACCAGGTCAAGCTCGCTCGCCAGCAGCGCGCTCTGAGTGCCTTTGCCGCTGCCCTGGACGCCCATGATGACGTACTTGCGCATGCGGTCACTGTAGTAGGCAGCCGCAGGCCGGCCGCGCACCTGTCGGTGCGCGCCGGCAGGCCGCATGGCGCTGCAGGCCAGCCAGCCATGCCCCGCACCGGAGTCAGCGCCGCTCGGAGTCTTCCAGTTCGACATCTTCCAGTTCGAGCTTGCCCTGCAGGTAATCCTCGCGGCCTACCTCGCCGCGTGCGTAGCGCTGCGGCAAGATCGCCTGTGCTTCCTCCAGGCCGGGTGTCCACAACACTGTCCACGCGGCTGTCGCACCGGAGCCGCTCATCCCCATCATTCCGCCCACAGCGCTACCCCCTGCGGGTAACACCAGCCTCACGGATCACGCCCGCACGGCGCAGGGCCGGGGGTCCATCGCAGCCATGACCAGCGACCTGCCTATCGGCGTGCGCGGATCAGCGCAGATGGTTCTGGCGCTTGCGGGCGATCAGGGACCGTCGCCGTGACGCTACGCCCCGGCGGCTGCCTGACCGCCCAGCTGGAACCGGCGCTCGCAGGTGCCCCGCAGCTTGGGGTCGAGTGTCTCCCTGATCTGCGGCCAGTCGGTCCGCAGCAACTGCGGATTCAGGAACCTCGCCACGTCATTGCGCTGCCCCTGGGTCAGCACGATGCCGTACATGTTGCGGCGGGTCGCGTCGTCAGCGACGTCGCATTCCCGCATTCCGGGGAACGCCAGGTGCCGTGGCAGGACGATGACGCCCCGGGTCGGACCGCGCAGCTCGTCGATCCCCTCAGGCAGCCTGCCGGCCGGCGACTTACGGCCGGCCAGCCAATCAGCGAGTGACATGGTTCCGATTATGACTGGCCGCCGTGAGCGTGCGCGCGGTGACGCGCTGGATTGCGCTGACAGCGCAGCGCCGGCCACCGCCCGTCCCGGCGCACCGCAGCGGCGCGGAATCCTGGTTGCGCACGCTGCGGGTTTACCCTCACTATCAGGGCGATGAAGGTCCCGCCCGAGTACCTCAGCCATGCATCCGTCGAACTTCGACGCTGGCGCGCCGCGGACGCCGAGCTCGCCGGCCGGCTGGTCCGCGAATCGCTTGAGCACCTGCGCCCATGGATGCCGTGGGCGACGGATAGCTACGGGCCGGCAGATGCCGCTGACTATGTCCGCCGGTGCGAGGACAGCTGGGCCGACGGCTCGGCCTTCCAGTACCTCGTCTTGGCGGGCGGTCAGCCCGCCGGCAGCGCCGGGCTGATGGCGCGGATCGGCGCCGGCGGCCTGGAGATCGGGTACTGGGTGCATCCCGGATTCACCGGTCGCGGTGTCGCGACCGCCGCCGCCGCCGCGCTGACCCAGGCTGCCTTCGCCCTGCCCGGCATCGATCACGTCGAGATCCACCACGACGCGCTCAATCTGGCCAGCGGGCGGGTGCCGGCCAAACTCGGGTTCTCGCCGGCCGGTACAGGACCGGCCAGATTCGAGCTGGCGCCGGGCGACTCCGGTACCACAAGGGTGTGGCGAACTAGCCGCTGACCAGCAAGGCGCCGAACCGCTACGGTCTGTAGTAGCGCTACCCTCGTAGCATGTCCAGTGCGAAGCCGCGGCCTCGGTGGTTCTTCCTGATCACGCCGCGCTGGCTCGCCTGGCACGCGTTCGCTGTCGTCGCGGCCTCCGGCATGCTCTGGCTCGGCGACTGGCAGTTTCATCGCGCGGAGGGCGGTAATGCGCTGAGCTGGGCGTATACCTTCGAGTGGCCGATTTTCACGATCTTCGGCGTAGTCTTCTGGGCCAAGACGATCATCGACGAGTACCGGGCGCCCGGCGGTTCCGCAAAGAGCACGCTGGCGGCGGCCGACGGCTTGCCGGGCGGCGACTCGCCTCCGGATGACTCGCTCCCGCTCCGGGCGCACGCCGCCGTAGCCCACGACGAGCATGCTGACGACGATCCCGAACTGGCCGCCTATAACGCCTACCTGGCGAGGCTGCACAGCCGGCCGGGTGCCCGCTGACAGCCAGACCGACGACAGTAAGGAGTTCCGGGTGAGTCCCCAGATGGTCCGCCTGGCCGTCCGCGCCTACCGCACGATGGCCTACGTCACCGGCACCATGCTGTGCATCCTGTTCTTCATCTGCATTCCGCTGCAGGTCTGGGCGCACGACAACGTGCCCGTCGACATCGTCGGAACCCTGCACGGGATCCTCTACATCATCTACATCGTGATCGCCTTCGCGATGACCAGGACCGTCCGGATGAAGGTCGCCAGCCCCGGCACGGTCATCGTGCTGGCCGCCGGCACCATCCCGGTGCTGACTTTCGTCGTCGAGCGCTGGGTGAGCCGGACCTACATCGCCCCGGCTCTCGCCGGGGCATCCCCCAGTGAGCAGCAGCCAGTACTTCGCTGAGCAGCCCGCCGCCGGGCACCGGCCGGGCACGGTGCATGTCGTGCTGCCCGACATGCACCTCACCCTGGCCACCGATGCCGGGGTGTTCTCGCCCGGCCGGCTGGACCCCGGCACGCGACTGCTGCTCGAGGCCGCACCACCACCGCCAGCCCACGGTGACCTGCTCGACCTGGGCGCTGGCTACGGGCCGCTGGCGCTCGCCCTCGCCAGCCGGTCACCTGGCGCGCGGATCTGGGCCGTGGACGTGAACAGCCGCGCACTCGAGCTCTGCGCCGCGAACGCCGCTTCGGCAGGGCTGGCCAACGTCCGCTGCCTTCCGCCCCCCGGCGCTGGCCAGTACAGCAGCAGCCTGCCGGCCAGCTACCAGCTGATCTGGTCGAACCCGCCGATCAGGATCGGCAAGCAGGCGCTGCACTCCATGCTCGCCTGCTGGCTCGGGCGGCTGGCGCCGGGCGCCGTGGCCTACCTGGTGGTGCAGCGCAACCTCGGCTCGGACTCGCTGCAGCGCTGGCTGGCAGCGGGCGGCTGGCAGGCAGCGCGGTATGCCGCCAGGGCCGGCTACCGCGTACTGGAGGTCAGGCGGTGACTCGGCGGCAACTCGGCATGACCGAGGTAAAGCGGCTTAACCGGGACTGGCGCAGGCGCACGCAGGCCCGGCTGAGCCTGCTGCTGGACAATGTCGGCCAGCCGTTCAACGTGGGCTCGATCATCAGGTCGGCGGCCGCGTTCGGGGTAGAGCAGATCTGGCTGTGCGGCAGCACCGCCGGGCCCGGTCACCCGTCGGCCCGCAAGACCGCGCTCGGCACCGACCGGCTGCTCGGATTCGAGGCGGTCCCGTCCGCGTCGGCGGGAGCGGCGGCCGCTCGCGCCGGCGGCTACCGGATCGTCGCGATCGAGCTGGCCGGCGAGGCGGTGCCGCTGTACCAGGCGCCACTGCACGGCGATATCTGCCTGGCCGTCGGGAACGAGGATAGCGGCTGCTCAGCGGGCCTTCTCGCGGCGGCCGACCTGGTCGCCTACATCCCGCAGCCGGGCAAGGTCGGGTCGCTGAACGTGGCAGCCGCGACGGCGATCGCCTTGTCAGAGGTACGCCGCCAGGAGTGGGCTGGCGAAGGCGGCTGACCCCGAACCCGCGTTCCCGCGATGGTTCTCGCGCCCGCAGGCTGCCGTCCCCGGAAGAGTCCGGGTGTCACGGAGCGAGGTCCCCTGGCTGCGGGCATACTGGGGCCGTGCCGTCCGGCTTTCTCGATCACCCGCTGCCGCTGGCCTTCGCCCACCGGGGCGGCGCCGGGCACTACCCGGAGAACTCGTGGAAGGCATTCGAGCACGCTGTCAAGCTCGGCTACGCCTACCTCGAGACAGACGCGCACGCGACGGCAGACGGGACCGTGGTGGCATTCCATGACAAGACGCTCGACCGGGTCACCGACTCCGCTGGCAAGATCTCCGGGCTCACGGCGGCCCAGGTCGCGGCCGCCAGGATCGACGGGACCGAGCCGATCCCGGTGCTGGCTGACCTGATCATGGCGTGGCCGGATGTCCGGTTCAATATCGACATCAAGGACGATCCCGCGATCGGCCCGCTGGCTGAGGTGCTGCGAGCGACCAACTGCTGGGACCGCGTCTGCCTGACGTCGTTCTCCGGCCGTCGTCTCAGCGCGGCCCGCCGGCTTCTGCCGCGGCCGGTCTGCACCGCGACAACCCCGGCCGGCATCGGCGCCATTCGCGCCGGGTTCCCGGTCAAGGCGCTGGCGGCGCGATTTGCCGCCTTGTCGGTGCTGTGCGCGCAAATCCCGTATTCGATGGCTACCAGGCAGTTCATCGGCCGCGCGCACGCCGCCGGGCTGCAGGTGCACGCCTGGACGGTCAACGACCCGGCCGTGATGGCCAGCCTGCTGGACCTCGGAGTCGACGGGATCATGACCGATCAGACCCAGACGCTGCGAGACTTGCTGGCAACTCGCGGGCAGTGGCAGCCGCGATTCGCCGGCTAGGCCGGCATTTTCGTGATTTCGGCCGCCTGCCGGCGGTTGGAACAGCCGCTGGCAGGGAATCTTGTCCGGGACCTCACCGTTGGTCAAGTAGGACGGCTGAGCGCCTGGGAGGCAGTAACACATGGCCGAGCGAGCACTTCGCGGCACGCGACTCGGAGCCACAAGCTACGAGAACGACCGTAATACCGACCTGGCGCCTCGCCAGGAGGTAGCTTTCGACTGCCCGAAGGGGCATCGTTTCACGGTGCCGTTCTCGGCCGAGGCCGAGTTGCCGATGAACTGGGAATGCCGGGTTTGCGGGGCCCTGGCCGTGACCGCGACCGGGGATATGCCTGCCCCCAAGAAGATCAAGCCGCCGCGCAGCCACTGGGATATGCTCATGGAGCGGCGGAGCATGGCTGACCTCGAGGAAGTGCTGGCTGAGCGGCTCGCGGTCATCCGCGGCCAGCGTGAGCCAGCGGCGCCCGAGCCGCGCACGACGCACCGCAAGACCGCTTAGCGCCGCCACCTTCCCCGCCGCGTCACCGACCACACGGTGACGCGCCACAGCGCCTCCGCCACGATGGCCCGGTTCATCTTGCTGGTCCCCTTCGCCCGCTCGGTGAAGGTTATCGGCACTTCGGCCACGGTGAGCCCGGCGGCAACCGTGCGGAGCGTCAGCTCGATCTGGAAGCAGTAGCCCTGCGACCTGACCTCGCTCAGGCTGATCTGGCGGAGCGTGGCCGCACGGTAGGCGCGGTAGCCGCCAGTGGCGTCGTGCGCCGACAGGCCGAGCATGATGCGGGCGTAGGCGTTCCCGCCCCGTGACAGGATCTCGCGTGACCGCGGCCAGTTGCGGACCTCGCCGCCGGCCACCCAGCGCGAGCCGATGACCAGGTCAGCGTGATCGAGGTCGGCAAGCAGGTCCGGCAGTTCGGCCGGATCGTGTGAGCCGTCGGCGTCCATCTCGACGAGGACCCCGTAGTCGCGCTCCAGGCCCCAGCCGAAGCCGGCCAGGTACGCCGCGCCAAGGCCGCCCTTCTGGGTGCGATGCAGCACGTGCACGTGGCCGTCGGTCAGCGCGAGCTTCTCGGCCAGGTCGCCGGTCCCGTCGGGGCTGTTGTCGTCTACCACCAGGACATCGGCATCGGGCACCGCGCGGCGCGTCCGGGACACGATGTCGTCGACGTTGTCGCGCTCGTTGTACGTCGGGATGACGACCAGGACCGCGCTGGTGCTGTCCGCATCACCGGCCCTGCGCGTACCAGCCTGCACCCTGATCCCTTCCGCCTGCCGCCTGCCGCCAGAAACCGTTCGCGCAACACCACTGCGGTCTTGCCGCGATTCCGGGCCTGCCGTCGCCGGGGATGAGGGCCTGGGAATCCTTCGGACCGGAGCGCGTCCCGTCGGCAGCGGGCTCGCCCTCCGTTGTCTACTGGGTGCCCAGGCCCCTCCCGGGTCCAACCCCCCGCCCGATCAGGGCTCGCGGTTGCCGCGACCTCCCTGACCAGCTGGCCCGGTGCTGGACTGCGCAGCAACATACCGTTGATCGCGCCGATGTCAACCGGTCCTGCCAGGACTGATACCCGCTAGCTACCTGCGCGGTCGTCAATCCGCCAGGCCTGTTGCCGGTTGTCCCACGGCGTTACGCTAGAGGTGCCCGTAACCCGTGATGGCGCTCATGACAAGGTTGTCAGCCCAAGGCCGTCGGTGCATGGCCTGGCCCTTGTTTGCGCGCAATCCACGCGGTAAACCCGTTTCACGGCTGCTCATGTCAGCACGCCCGCATCGACGCGCGGGTGAACCGACCCCCGGCCTGGAGGACAGGAATGACAGAAAATTCGGAGACACCCGAGGTCTCTGAGTCCCAGATCGCTGTGCACTGGCGGGAGGAAGAGTACTACCCCCCGCCAGAGAAGTTCGTCGCGCAGGCTAACGCGAATGATCCGGCAATTCTCGAGCGCTTCAGCGAGGACAATTTCCCGGACTGCTTTACCGAATACGCGGACCTGCTGACCTGGGACAAGCCATGGGACACCGTGCTCGACACCAGTACCGCGCCATTCTGGAAATGGTTTGTCGGCGGCAAGCTTAATGCGTCCTACAACTGCGTCGACAGGCACGCTGCGGCTAATCCCGACAAGACCGCGGTCATCTGGGTTCCCGAACTCGAAGGCGACGAGACCCTGCACATCAGCTACGGTGAGTTGCTGCGCCAGGTGAACGAGTTTGCCGCGCTGCTGCAGGATTTCGCTGACCTGAAGGCCGGCGACCGGGTCACCCTGCACATGCCGATGATGCCCGAGGCCATCGTCACGATGCTGGCCTGCGCCCGGCTCGGCGTCATTCATTCACAGGTGTTCGGCGGCTTTAGCGGGAATGCATGCGGCACCCGGATAGCCGATTCCGGCAGCCGGGTGCTGATCACCATGGACGGCTATTATCGCGCCGGGTCGATGGGCGATCACAAGTTCAAGGCCGACGAGGCGGTCGCCGAGGCGGCACGGCAGGGCCAGGAAGTCGACAAGGTGCTGGTCTGGCGGCGGCAGGCGGGTGAGTACCAGTCCAAGTCGCCGATGGTCGCCGGCCGCGACTTCTTCGTGGACGAGGTCATCGGCAACTACGCGGGCCACGAGGTCGCGCCGGTCTCCCTGGACGCCACGGACTCGCTGTTCCTGATGTACACCAGCGGTACGACGGGCCGGCCGAAGGGCGCGCAGCACAGCATCGGCGGCTACCTCGCCTACGTGGCCGGCACGTCGAAGTACTACCAGGACATCCACCCCGATGACGTGTACTGGTGCCTGGCCGACATCGGCTGGATCACCGGCCACTCCTATATCGTCTACGGCCCGCTGGCGCTCGGCACCACGACCGTGATCTACGAAGGCGTGCCGAACTATCCCGACGGCGGGCGGCCGTGGCGGATCGCCGAGAAGCTGGGCGTCAACATCTTCCACACCTCGCCGACCTCGATCCGGATGCTGCGCAAGGTCAGCCCGGAGGAGCCGTCCAAGTACGACTACCACTTCAAGCACATGACCACGGTCGGCGAGCCGATCGAGCCGGAAGTCTGGCGCTGGTACTTCAACGTCGTCGGCAAGGGCCAGGCGGCCATCGTCGACACCTGGTGGCAGACCGAGACCGGCGGCTTCCTCGGCTCGACACTGCCCGGCCTGCAGCCGATGAAGCCCGGCAGCTGCGGTCCCGGCGCGCTCGGCATCTTCCCCGTCATCTACGACGAGGACGGCAACGAGGTCCCCAAGGGCAGCAACAAGGCCGGCAACATCTGCATCCGCAACCCGTGGCCGGGCATCATGCAGACGGTCTGGGGCCAGCCCGAGCGGTTCCTGGACGTGTACTACCGCAAGTACAACACCGACCCCGACAGCAAGGACTGGCACGACTGGCCGTACTTCTGCGGCGACGGAGCGCTGCAGTCCGATGACGGTTACTTCCGCATCCTCGGCCGGATCGACGACGTCATCAACGTGGCCGGCCACCGCCTCGGCACCAAGGAACTCGAGTCGGCCGCGCTGACCGTGCCCGAGGTCGCCGAGGCCGCGGCGGTGCCCGTCATCGACGACATCCGCGGCCGCATGGTGGAGATGTACGTCTCCCTCAAGCCGGGCTTCGAGCCAGGCCCGGAGATGGAGGCCAAGGTCGTCACGGCGATCGAGACCGAGATCGGCAAGATCGCCCGGCCGAAGAACGTCTGGATCGTGCCGGACATGCCGAAGACGCGATCGGGCAAGATCATGCGCAGGGTGATCGCGTCGGTGTCGAACTTCGCCGACGTCGGTGACGTCATGACGCTGGCCAACCCCGAGGTCGTGGACGGGATCCGGCAGCATGTGCAGCGTGCCAAGGTGGCCAAGGGCGACACCCCGCGTGAGCTGACCGAGACCGAGCTCGCCGAGATCCAGGCCTTCGGCAACGAGTAACTCGGGCGACTGCGACTGCGACTGCGGCCGCCGGCCTGAAGGCCGGCGGCCGCCGCGTGTCGGCGCTCGCCCGCCGCGAGCCAGCCGGTAAGCACGACGCGGTCGATCGAATCGGCACGCCCGAATCCGGCCCATCTCAGTCCGCCGCCGTTATAGCGTCCAAGATTGGGCAAGATGCTGAGGAGAAAACGGTGACCACTGGTGGCTTCTCGCCGAAGCGGCTGGCCAGGGTGCGGGAGGTGCTGGAACGCTACGTGGATTCCGGCTTCGTGCCGGGTGCGGTCGCCGTCGTCGCCCGCCACGGCGAGGTCCACATCGAGGCGATGGGCAGCCTGGCCTTCGAGGGCGCAGGCTCGGGGACGCCGATCGCAGCCGACACGATCTGCCGCTTGGCCTCGATGACGAAGCCGGTCGTGGCCGCCTGTGCGATGACGCTGGTGGAGGACTGCACGCTGCGCCTCGATGATCCGGTCGATGAGTTCCTGCCGGAGCTGGCGGACATGAGGGTGCTTGCCGATCCGGACGGGCCGCTGGCGGACACCGTGCCGGCGAACCGGCCGGTGACGCTGCGGGATCTGCTCACCTTCACCTGCGGCACCGGCGTGGTCCCCGCCGAGCCGGGAACGGTTCCGATCGCCGACGCGCTGGCCGCGCTCGCTCCGCTCGAGAGCAAGGAAAGCGCAGGCGATCCCGAGCCGGCGCCGGATGAGTGGATGCGCCGGCTCGGCGCGCTTCCGCTGGTCTACCAGCCGGGTGAGCGCTGGATGTACCACCACGCCGCCAACGTGACCGGCGTGCTCATCGCCCGCGCCACCGGCATGTCGTTCGGGCAGGCCCTGCGCGAGCGGATCTGCGGGCCGCTGGGGATGAGGGACACCGGCTTCAGCGTGGCCGGCCAGGACATCAGCCGGCTGGCGACCGCCTACCAGCGCGACGACGCCACCGGGAAGGTCTTCGTCGAAGACGGCCCCGGCGGGTACTGGAGCCGGCCGCCGGCGTTCGAGGACTGCGGCGGCGGGCTCGTCTCGACTGCCGCCGATTACCTCGCCTTCGCCTCGGCGCTGCTCGCTGGCGGTACGCGCAACGGCGAGCGGGTGCTGTCGCGGCCGTCGGTGACTTTGATGACGAGCGATCAACTGACGCCGGCGCAGAAGGCAGCGTCCGGGTTCACGCCCGGCTACTTTGACGACATCGGCTGGGGCTTCGGGATGTCGGTCCGCACCCGGCGCTCGCACCCCGGTCCCCCACCGGGTGTCTCATACCCCTGGGCCTCCTCGGTCGGGAGCTACGGATGGCCCGGCCGATACGGCACCGCCTGGTGCAACGACCCTGCCGAGGACATGACGACAATCCTCATGATCCAGCGGGTTGCCGAGCCGCAGTCGGTGTCGATGCGCCTTGACTTCTGGACAGCCGCCTACCAGGCCATCGACGACTGACTATGCGGGTTCCGCTACTGCCTAGTGACGTGCGGCCGACAGCGGCCAGTTGTGCACCGGCTCGTTGGTGTGCATGAGCTCGATATAGCGCTGCGTCATCTGCCGCAGCGCCCGCGCCCGGTCAGCGCCGCTGTCCTCGCTGAGCCGCTCGACCATGCCGATCTGCCATGCCGCCCCGTTCTGGCCGGTCAGGCACCGCTGCTCGATGATGCCAAGAAGGCGGTCAGCGTCCGCCGGGCTGACGCCCCAGCGCCGCAGGCCGTCATGCGCCATCGGCAGCAGCCGGCGCAGCACCAGTTCGGCCGCATCCGCCTCCCCGAGACCGGGCCAGTACAGCCTGGCGCCGATGCCGCTGCGGGCCGCCTCGTGCAGGTTCTCGCTGGCGGTGATGAACGACAGCTGGGTCCAGATCGGGCGCTCGGACTCGGCCAGCGCGCGCACGATGCCGTAGTAGAAGGCCGCGTTGGCCATCACGTCCGCGACGGACGGGCCGGCTGGCAGCACCCGGTTCTCCACCCGCAGGTGCGGCTGGCCACCGGTGACCGCGTAGACGGGACGGTTCCACCGGTAGATGGTCCCGTTGTGCAGGCTCATCTCCGCGAGCAGCGGGCACTCGCCGCGATCGAGCACCGCCTGCGGGTCCTCGTCGTCGACGATCGGCAGCAGCGCAGGGAAGTACTGAATGTTCTCCTCGAACAGGTCGAAGACCGAGGTGATCCAGCGCTCCCCGAACCAGACCCGGGGGCGCACGCCCTGCCGCTTCAGCTCGTCCGGCCGGGTATCGGTGGCCTGCTCGAACAGCGTGATCCGGGTCTCGTGCCAGAGTTGCCGCCCGAACAGGTACGGCGCGTTGGCGGCCAGTGCTACCTGCACGGCGGCGACCGCCTGCGCCGCATTCCAGTAGTTCGCGAACTCCTCCGGGCTGACCTGGAGATGCAGCTGGACGCTGGTGCAGGCGGCCTCCGGGGTGATGCTGTCGGCGTGCGTGAGAAGGTGCTCGGCGCCATCGATCTCGATCTGCATGTCCTCGCCGCGGGCGGCGAAGATCTGCTCGTTCAGCACCCGGTACCGCTCACTGGCCGTCAGCACGCCGGAGTCCACGTCGGACTTGGCCAGGGTGGGCAGGATGCCGATCATCACCAGCCGGCTGCCGGTCGCGCGGGCCCTGGAGTCCGCCGCGTTCAGGCTGCCGCGGACCTCGCTTTCCAGCACCCTGAGGGCGTCGCCGCGCAAATGCCGGGGCGGCACGTTGATCTCCAGGTTGAACTGGCCGACCTCGGTCGCCCAGGCCGGGTCGGCGATCGCCGCCAGCACATCGGCATTGCGCATCGACGGGGCGCCCTGCTCGTCGACAAGGTTCAGCTCGATCTCCTGGCCGACGAGCGGCGGGCCGGCCTCGAACAGCCGCTCGCGCAGCATCCGGGCGAACACATCCAGGGACCGCGCCAGCTTCACCCGGTAGGCACGGCGGTCCTCACCCGTGATCTTGACGGCCTGAATCTCCCGACCCATCTGGCCTCGCCTCTGCTGCGTAGCGGACCGGGCGCCACCGCGGGCGCTCCCGCCGTGGCCCGGCGGGAGGGCTGAGCTCGCCAGCGCAGCGACGCATTTGCTCCAGGTTCCCACGAGCACCGGGGAGCTGACCAGCGGCGATCGGGATCAGGCCGCATGCAGCCGGCCGCTCTCGTCCCGGACCCAGGCTCCGAGCAGGCCGCGCAGGTGCGCGATGAACTGCTCGTGCCCGTGCGCCGGGTAGACCGAGCGCACCGTCTGGACGAGCAGCTTGTCGAAATCCGTGCTGGCCAGCCAGTCCAGCATGATCTCGTCGAGGTGGCCAAGGCACCTGGGCAGGTGATGGGCAAGCTGCGTGCGCCAGGACGGCCAGTCGTGCGGGAAGTCGTGGCCCCACAGATCCAATTCGTGCCTGATGCCCTTGGCCGCAAGCAGCACCGCGAGCTGGCGCGTGCTGTCCAGCGCGCCAGTGGTGTCCTCCCACTGGCCCAGTCCGCAGGCCAGCAGCACATCGCGAGCGGGAACTCCGCGGCCCGCTTCAGCGCGAAGTTCGCCGCGTGGAAGGCGCCGAGGCTGCAGCCGAGTGTGGCAACCTCGAGCGGACCTGGTTCGACCAGGAGGCAGCGTCGAAGCTGTCGACGCAGTACAGCTTCACCCGCCCGCTGCTGATCAGCCCGCCGGCCGCATCGACCATGCCAGCTGCCTCGAAGTCCGCCGCACGCCCCTGCTCGGCCGGGAACACCAGCACCGGCCGGCCGGAATGCCCGTACCTGATCACCGTCCCGGCCGTGCCGATGCTGTCTGACCGGAGCTCCGCCGCGACCCTGCTCACCTGGTCACCAGCCGCAGCAATCCGGTAAGGAACGGGTCCAGCGCGTCCCGCCAGGCGGCGTAGTTGTGCAGGTCGGTGAGCTCATGCAGGCTCGCCGGGTACCCGGCTGAGGCCAGCAGCGCGAGCATGCGCCGGTTGTTCGCCGCGTTCTCCTCGGTCTCGCCGCAGGTCAGCACGACGGGAACGGGCGCGCCCGGCACGCCGCCGGCCTGCAGGTCCGCAGTGAACGCCGTGATGCGCGGAAGTAGCGGAACCGCTGCTCCTGGCCGTCCAGCGCGGCCACGAAGAAGCTGCCCGACTGCAGGAACAGCCCGTCCGCGATGCCGGGATGCCGGCAGTGGGCGTGCAGCATCGCCAGCGCGCCGAGGCCGGTTCCCATGCCGACCCGGACCGTGCTGGCGACTCGCTGCGTCACCACCGGAATGACCCGGCCCGCGAGCGCGCGGGCGTACCGGGAGCTGGCCGCGTACCACGCGTTGCGCTGGCCGGGGCTGAGCAGCGCGGCCCGCAGGCGCGGCAGCCAGCCGCCCGCCGCTGCCGCGCCGAGGTACCGGGTGAGTCCGGCCAGCGCGTCGTATTCCGGCCCGTCGTGCACGAGCAGCAACGGCAGCGGCTCATCGTCGGGCGAGTCGGCCGGCGACCAGATCCGCACCGTGACAGTGCTGTCCAGGGCCGGTGCAGCTACCTCGAAGGTAGTGGCGGCACCCGGATCGGCGCTGGCCAGGAGCCAGCCGGGCGCCACGTAGCCGGGGAACTCCAGCACGCTCCTTGGCCCGAATGCTGCCGGAGCGGCCCTTCCTAGCGAGGCGCGTCGCCCAGCCGGTACTCCTTCGTGAGCTCATCGAGCGTGCGCTTGAGGTCGCCGTCGATCGCGTACTGCGCGGCAGCGAGGCTTGCGTCAAGCTGGCCGGGGCTGCTCGCGCCGACAATGGGCGCGGTGATTGCCTTGTTGGCAAGCACCCAGGCAACCGACAAGGTCACCAGGCTCACCCCGGCTTGCGCCGCCATCCGCCGGAGCGCCTCGACCGTCTCGAACTCACGGTCATGCCAGTACCGGTCCTGATAGGCGCGGGCAGCGGTGCCGAGGGTGAACCGGCTGCCTTCGGGAGGTCCCGCGGCGCGGGAATGCTTCCCGGACAGCAGTCCGCCCGCGATCGGGTTGTACGGGATGACGCCGATGCCGTCCTCGGCGCAATACGGCAGCATCTCGCGCTCGATTTCGCGGAACAGCAGGTTGTAGCGCGGCTGCACGCAATCCAGCCGGGCGATCCGGAGCGTCTCGGTCCGGCCGACTGCCCGCACAAGCTGGTATGTCAGGAAGTTGGAGCAGCCCAGGTACCGGACCTTGCCCTGACGGACGAGGTCATCGAGCGCGCTCAGCGTCTCGTCGATCGGCGTCTGGAGGTCGTAGCAATGCAGCTGATACAGGTCGACGTAGTCGGTCTGAAGGCGCCGCAGCGACGCCTCGACCGCCGACATGATGTGCTTGCGCGAGTTACCGCCATCGAACGGGGCGGGCCCTGTCGGCGCGAAGCACTTGGTTGCCACGATGAACCGGTCGCGCTTGCCACGCAGCCAGTGGCCCAGGATCTCCTCGGTGACTCCCCTGGTGCCCAGGTCGCCGCCCAGCGGGTAGGCATCGGAGGTATCAAGGAAGTCGATGCCTCCGTCGGCAGCCCGGTCCAGGATCGCGACGGAGGCCTGCTCATCGCACTGCAGCCCAAACGTCATCGTGCCAAGGCAGAGTTTCGAGACCTGCAGGCCGGTCCGGCCAAGACGTCGATGTTCCACAGCAGAACGCTACCGGCCTCCGGCAGGCCGCGCGGCCATGCCCTTGTGCGGTCGCCCGACCGCATGACTCGGGGAGTTCGCTCGCCGGGTTATCGTGGCCGGGTGAGCGACACCGATGCCGTCGTTGAGCGGATCCTGACCAGCTACGACACCATCACTGTGGTCGGCGCCAGCGCCACGACGGAGAAGGCAGCGCATTCAGTGCCAGCGCACATGCAGCGTCATGGCTGGCGCATCATCCCGGTCAACCCGCATGCCGAGGTGATTCTCGGCGAGCAGGTGTACCGGTCGATCGGCGACATCCAGGGGCAGGTGGGCCTGGTCGACGTATTCCGGCCGGCCGCCGATGCGCCCGACGTCGCTCGCCAGGCAGTCGCCGCGGGCGCGACCGCGCTCTGGCTGCAGCTGGGCATCGTGTCGGCGGAAGCGCGCGCGATCGCGGCAAGCGCCGGACTGCTGTATGTGGAAGACCGCTGCCTGCTCATCGAGCAGCGCCGCCTCCGACTGCGCGCTCCGGCCGCTCGCCAGTCCAACTCCCCGCGCCCCGGCTGACATCATTGGCAGCGTGTCGTTCTTGCTGGCGATGGTGGCATATGGAACTTTGTCACAATGAACGTTGCCTCCGCCATTACCCACCCCCATGGTGCTGCCTCGGCTTTCGGGTCCAGTACCCACTGGTTTGCCATCGGCCTGCTGGCGGGCTTCGTGGTTGCCCTGATTGCGCCCGGCTTCGTGAAAGGGCTGGTCATCATATTCGATCTGGTAGCGCTGGGCTGGTCGTCACTGATTCTCGGCTACGCGGACAGCGCGCGCGGCCGGTGGGTACTCATCGGGACCGCGTTCCTCCTGATCGGCATGTTCTGGGGGGTCCTCAGGGGCCTGCGCCACCTGGGCGATGCCGAATACGTCGGCCGCCTCGGCAACATCCGCAGGCTGGGTCGCTGGATCTGACCGCGGGCGGTGCCGGCCGCCGCCCGGTCAGCTAGCCCAGCTCGCCGAGCTTCGCCGCGAGCGGCTCCAGCACCGCCGCGGAGTGCGGTGGCGTGAGCTGCACGATCGCCAGCTCGACACCGGCCGCGCCGAGGGCGGCAGCAGCGTCCGCCGTCTGCGCCGGGTCGCCGGAGTACGCCAGGTGGCTGGACAGCAGGATTTCCGCCGGGTCGCGGCCGATCTCGGCGCAGTGCTGATGCAGCACGTCACGGGCGCGGCTGAACTGCTCGATCGTCCCGCCGACGAAGTTCCAGTGCTGAGCGAACCGCGCCGCGGTGCGCAGCGTTCGCTTCTCCCCGCTGCCGCCGACGCAGATCGGCGGGTGCGGCTGCTGCACCGGCTTGGGGTTGCACCTGGCGTCGGTGAGCTGGTAGTAGCGGCCCTTGAAGGTGGTGGTCTCCGGCGGCGACAGCAGCCCTGTCAGCACCTCGCAGGCTTCCTCGAACCGGTCGCTGCGCTCCTTCGGGGAGCCGAGCTCGATGCCGTACGCGCCGGACTCCTCGACGTTCCAGCCGGCGCCGATGCCGAGCTCAACCCGGCCGCCGGAGATGATGTCGAGCGTCGCCACCATGTTGGCCAGAACTGCCGGATGCCGGTAGTGAATGCCGGTGACCAGGGTGCCGAGCCGCAGCCGCCGGGTCGCTTGCGCTAGCGCGGTCAGCGTGGTCCAGCCCTCCAGGCAGGGTCCCGCTGAGTCGCCGCGGATCGGGTAGAAGTGGTCGAACGTCCAGCCGGACTCGAACAACTCGATGTCGTCTGCGGCCTTCCACACCTCGAGCATGGCGGGCCAGGTTGTGTGCTGCGGTGCGGTTTTGATGGCGAAGCGCATACCTGAGAATTTAGTAGTCCGGTATGCCGGGAACAACAGGGAGAGCACATGGCGGAGTCAGTTGTCGCGATCGTCGGCGGCCGGGTAGTGCCGGTCAGCGGAGAGCCGATCGAGGGTGGCACCATCCTGGTGACCGGCGGGAAGATCACCGCGGTTGGCCGGGGTCTGGATGTGCCTGCCGGCGCAGACGTCATCGACGCGGCCGGCGGCTGGGTACTCCCCGGGTTCATCGAGGCACACGGGCACGTCGGCGTGCATGAGGAAGCCGAGGGCTGGGCGGGCGCGGACAGCAACGAGCTCACCGACCCGGTCACCGCGCAGGTCCGTGCGCTGGACGCGATCAACCCGGCGGATCTCGGCTTTCGCGACGCGGTCTCGGGCGGCGTGCTGGCGGTGAACGTGAACCCCGGCTCCGGGAATCCGATCGGCGGCCAGACCGCCGCGCTGAAGTGCTGGGGCCGGACCGTCGCCGAGATGCTGCTGAAGGCTCCGGCCGGGATGAAGTCGGCGCTCGGCGAGAATCCCAAGCGGGTCTACGGCGAGCGCAAGCAGTCCCCGTCAACCCGCCTTGGCACCGCCGCGGTCATCCGCGGCGCGCTCGTCGACGCGGCCAACTACCTCGCGAAGCTGGACGCCGAGCAGCGCAAGCCCGAGGACGAGCGCAAGTACGTCGACCGGGACCTCAAGCTCGAGGCGCTCGGCCGGGTGCTCCGCAAGGAGATCCCGTGGCGGCAGCACTGTCACCGGGCTGACGACATCGCCACCGCGCTGCGGCTGGCTGAGGAGTTCGGCTACGACCTGGTCGTCGACCACGGCACCGAGGCGCACCTGCTCGCTGACATCCTGGCCGCCAAGAACATCCCGGTCATCATCGGGCCGCTGTTCACCAGCAGGTCGAAGGTCGAGCTGCGGAACCGCTCGCTGGCCAATCCCGGCAAGCTCGCGACGGCGGGCGTGACGATCGCGATCACCACCGATCATCCGGTCGTGCCGATCAACTTCCTGGCTCATCAGGCAGCTCTGTCGGTCAAGCACGGCCTGGACCGGGATACCGCGCTGCGCGCCCTGACCATCAACCCGGCGCGCATCATCGGCGTGGCCGACCGCCTCGGAAGCATCGAGCCGGGCAAGGACGCCGACCTGGTGATCTGGTCCGGCGACCCGCTGGACGTGCTGAGCCGGGTCACGCGTGCGCTGATCGACGGCGAGGAGATCTACCGCTTCGAGGACGGCGAGGCGACCTTCGCGGAGCATTGACCGCCGAAGATCATCCGTGGATGTGAGTTTTCTGCTGCCCTGGCAGCAGAAAACTCACATCGATCGTGGGATTACGCGTCAGGCTGGCGGCGGGACGACCACGGTGCCGGTCGCGGACACCACGATGACCGGCTCGGCCAGCACTTGAGCGGCCGACGGGCTCCGCCCAGGCTGAGCCCGGCAGACCACCCTGGCCTCGAACGACAGCTCGCGGCTGCGCGTCCCGACCCTGGTCACGGTTGCCGACACCTCAAGTACGTCACCGGCGATCACCGGCGCCCTGAACTGCACGTCCGAGTACGACGCGAACAGCCCTTCGTCGCCGTCGGCGCGGATGCACGCTTCCGTGGCCACGTCACCGAACAGGCCGAGTACATACGCGCCGTCCACCAGGTTGCCGCCGTAATGCGCGTGGCTGTAGGGCACATAGCGCCGGTGGGTGACGGTCAGCCCGAGCCGGGGGTGGCTCATGCGCTGGCACCTGCTTCCTGGTCCGCGTCCGCCGCAGCGCCGCTGTCCGGCGCGAGCGCGTAGGCGAGATAGCTGGCGACCTCACCCGGCGTGGTGCCCTTACCGAAGATCTTGTCGACACCTAGCCCTGCGGCCATCGACGGGTCGAAGCGCGGCCCCCCGACGACCAGCAGCGGCCAGTTCCGGGGACCGGACTCCGGCGCTGCGGCACGGAAGGCCGCCGACATCTCCTGCGCATTGGTGATGTGCGCTTCGCGCTGCGTGACCACCTGGCTGACCAGCACCGCGTCCGCGCCCTCCGCGGCCGATCTGGCGACCAGGTCCGGCACGGCGACCTGCGAGCCGAGGTTGACCACCCGGATTTCCCGGTAGTACTCAAGCCCCTTCTCGCCCGAGTGTCCCTTCACATTCAGGATGGCGTCGATGCCGACCGTGTGCGCGTCGGTCCCGATGCACGCGCCGACCACCACCAGCTTGCGGCCGAGGCCGGCGCGGATGCGCAGGTTCACCTCCGCCGGGCTGAGCAGCGGGAACTCCCGCTCAGTCACCGTCACCTGCGACAGGTCGACCAGGTGCGACACCCGGCCGTACACGATGAAGAACGTGTAGTCCGGACCCATGCCCTTGGCGTGCACCACCATCGCGGGCTCGAGCCCCATCTTCCCGGCGAGCTGCATGGCCGCGCCCTCAGCCCGTGCCTTGTCGGCCGGCGTGCCGTACGGAACCGGCAGCGTGAACGAGACCTGAATCCGCCCGTCGCCGGTCGTGTCGCCGTACGGCCGCACGATGTTAGCTGTCACCGGGTTAGCTGTCACCGGCTAGCTCCCGTCTCGCTGAGTGACGCTGCTGGCTCGCCGCCGGCGTCTCCGGTCCCGGCCTCAAGGATTTCCGATGCGGGGTTGAAGTAGCCGTCGGCCCGGCTGATGACGCCGTCCAGCCCGCGGCCGCCGTCCGCGGGGCGCCTGGTGATGCCGAACGTGCCCGCCGCGATCGCGGTGAGCAGCCCCTCCTCGCTGATCCGGCGCAGCAGCGCGACCGAATCGCCCAGCACCTGCTTCGCCCGCTGCTCGATGAACCCGCCGGGGGCCGGCACGAAGCTCTCGCCGAGACGTCCCGCCGCGTCGCGGACGTACCGCACGTTCTCCAGGGCGAGATCGCGATCGGAGAGAAACGGGGTATGGATGCCCTCGGTCATCATCCCGATCAGCAGTATTGACTGATCGGTCATGACGCCGCACAGGTTGAAGAACGCGTCCAGCAGGTAACCGGCGAACACGTTGCCGGTCATGTGCTTGGTCGGCGGCATGTACTTCAGCGGGGCGCCGGGGAACAGCTCCCGCACCAGCTGCGCGTGCGCCAGCTCGAGCAGGAACGAGTCGGGCACCGCGGGGTTGATTTCGAACGCGTGGCCGAGCCCTAGCTGCCATGTTTCAAGCCCCGCCTCGAGCGCGAAGTACTCGTTCAGGAGCTGTGAGACCACCACCGTGTGCGCCGCGTCGACCGGGTCCGCGGTCGTCAGGTAGTTGTCCTCGCCGGTGTTGATCACGATGCCCGCGCGGGCGTGCACCTGCCGGGAGAACCGCTGGTCGATGAATGTGCGCACCGGGTTGATGTCGCGGAAGATGATGCCGTACATGCAGTCGTTCAGCATCATGTCCAGCCGCTCAAGCCCGGCCAGCGCGGCGATCTCCGGCATGCACAGCCCGGAAGCGTAGTTCGTCAGCCGCACGTAGCGGCCGAGCTCCCGCGACGTCTCGTCGAGCGCCGCGCGCATCAGCCGGAAGTTCTCCCGCGTCGCGTACGTGCCGGCGTAGCCCTCCCTGGTCGCCCCCTCGGGCACGTAGTCGAGCAGCGACTGCCCGGTGGACCTGATCACCGCGATCACGTCCGCGCTCTCTCGCGCCGCCGCCTGGGCCTGCGGAATGTCCTCGTAGATGTCCCCGGTCGCCACGATCAGGTAGATCCACGGCTGCGGCGGGTCGGCGAGGTCTCCGATCATGCGGGTCCGCCGCGCCCGTTGCGCATCGATCGTGGCCACTCCCGCCGCTACGGAACGTACCGCTAGTTCCCGCGCGGCCGCCGCTTCGCTGCCGCCTGGAATCCGGAATTTCACCTGCCCCGCGGCGGCTTGCTCCGCGAGCGTCCGCAGATCCGGGTACCCGCCGGCCACCAGCGCATCCCAGGCCGGCAAGGCGACCCCGTGCGCAAGCCCTACGGACTCCCGCACGGCGTCGGCAAGCCGGTTCACCCACGGCATCCCGTCCTGGTCAGCCCCGTCAAGGCCGGCGATCCGCAGCACGGCGCGCTCGATCGACGCAGTGGTATGCGCCGTCGCCAGCTCCGTCACCGGCTCTCCGGCTCTGCGTGCCAGCTCTCTTGCCAGGCGGACTTTCTCCGGGTCGAGGTTCAGCTTGCTCTTCATGGGTTTACCTCAGGCGTGGGCTGGGGGGAGCTGGTCGCTCCCCCCAGGCGTAGGGCGAAGAGGGAACGGACCGACTCGTTGCGGCGGATCAGGTCCAGGGCGTAGGCCGCGTGGCCCGGCACATAGCCGTTGCCTACCAGCATTGTCACGTCGGCGGCGACGCCCTCGGCGACGAGGGCTGCCGCGCTGAAGCTCGTTGCCATCGAGAAGAAGATGACCGTACCGCCCTCTTTCGTGGCCAGTATGGCGCCTCCCTCGCAGCGCGCCACGTCGACGCAGACGACCGTCACGTCGGCGGGGCCCCCCGCCTTGGCGACGGCCTCCGCCAGGAGCAATGGCTGCCGCGCGTCGGC